>PCSU01000017.1:0-14233 GCA_002771355.1 candidate division WWE3 bacterium CG22_combo_CG10-13_8_21_14_all_39_12
ACAGCCTCTGAGTTTGCTTACAAACTCAACTTTACTGTTACCATGAATCGAACGGGTTACCGAGTAGGGTAACCCAGGAACTCGATTCCCTCCCTCGGTCGAGTCCGGCAACATCCAATGTTGACTTTCCCTACACAGCGCTATAAACCCCCATCGATTGACAGGTTTCTCATTGAATCCGTGTCATCTTCACTTGTAAATGATGCACAAGTAAACGAAATAAATGTCTCTTTAGACCTAAAGTTATCTAGAACTATATCGGGACTACAAACAGAATTATTCTTTTTCCTAGAGATATAGGTTGGATACGAACTCCATTTGTAGTTAGAAATAGAGCCAATATCTATAAGACCAGCAACAACTGGGTTTAAATGTATATACCGAGAAACGTGAATTAGTTGTTCATGTGACTCCACAAGGACAGCTTTATACTTGCCTTGAAACAAACAGCCCGTCCTGTCATTTTTAAGGTTGTAGTATCTCGTATACGCATTCTGCAATTTCTGCAAGAATTTTGAAACCCCTCCACTCCCATCCTCACGAAGCAATAGATGATAGTGATTGTCCATAAGGACATACCCAACTATTGTGCATAAAGGAACTTCATATTGATACATCGAGGTTATAAACTCCTCAGGATTACTCATTGATAACATGTGCTGTCTAAGGTACTTGGAATATGGATAGGAATAATTATTTACATACCACAGGAGGTGAATAAATCTTTCACGGTCATTATCAAAATCAAAAACAACACGCTTATCAACCCCACGGTTGTACACATGCAAAATATCACCTGTATCAATATGAAAAGGTCTTCCCACCTTGAAAAATATTATAACAAATTCGATGAGGTCAACGTGAACATTAGTAGAAACTTGCAAATCAGGCCAATTTTTTTCCTTGAGGTCAACAATGTCAACATTGGATGTTGCCGCAGCGAAAATAACTTGATGCACTTGGAAGAGAGAGGTTCCTTAAAGGTGGTTCAGGCAAAACCTACCTCAAAAAACAGTTAAAGACCTTTTTGGTATAATATCTTAAGCTTTATGATAAACAAAAACTCGCTAATACTAGTTCTGTCCATTGTCATAGCAGGACTATTAATGGGTGTTTCTGTTTTGTGGGTTAATTATCAAAACGTTTCAAAAAAACTTGAAACGACTACAACGTCATTGATTATGGAAAAAGCAGATACCGCAAAATTCAGAAACGATATTAACCAAATAAGAGCTTGTCTTTCACTCATTGAAAGCGGCTCCACGGACTTTACTATTAACCGATGCCAACTGATGCTGGGTGAATAAAAGAAATCAGAAAATTACCAATCTTCTAATTGGGTGACGGGAAAAATTCTTTATTATAATCAGCGTTGTTTTGGTTTTGATTTCCACCTGAACATACATCTTTTCGAGGGGAAGTAATGTGTTCAAATTTATTTATTGCCAATGTCATAGAAATTACACCTCCAGCACAATCACAAGCACCTTGGACCGAATCAACGCAATGTTTTGGATCGTAACTATAAAAATATAAAACCCCATCATGTTGTGGATCTTGAGGAACCTCAGTCAAATATGGAGCAAGTAGTGTATCAATCGTATCCCCGGCACCTATTTGTTGTCCTTGGTTTGGCACACCATCAGCACTACCTGGATAATGCCCTTCTTTTAGAAAATATCGTTGTAGAGCGGTTTCAATTTCGGTAATATCTGACAAACGCTTTGTATCCCTGGCTCCTTCAACAGCACCTGTATACGATGAAATACCAAGCGTAGATAAAATCCCAATAATAACAATTACCACCAACAGTTCAATCAGTGTAAATCCACTAGATTGTTCATTCGAAAGTTTACTTAACATTTTGTGTATCGTCTATAAGATCGGTTGATGCATCATAATAATATTTCTCATCGATGGGTCTTTAAATGTATTAAATAGCTGAACCCCCATATACAAAAATCCTAATACAATAAGAATAATCATAAGTACACGTCCACACGCTTCGGATCCACCTGCGATTTTAGTAAACAACTTTTCCATTCCAATTAATAGTACAGAGTTTATATATGCAAATCGACCTACGCACGTACATTAAAAGACTTTAGTAAAAATGTGACACGCCACTAACTACGGAGCATGGGGAACAAATCCTTTATTATAGTCAGCATTGTGTATGTTTTGGTCTCCTCCAGAACAAGTTACTTTGCTCGGTGAACTAGTAATTTCTAGGTGATTAACACTTAATGCAGTTATCGTCCCACCATCACATGCACACGATCCATGAACGGCATCACTACAATGCTGGGGATCATAAGCATAAAAATATACCGATCCATCATCAAGTGGATCTTTGGGAACAATTTCAAGATATGGTTTCAATAGCGTGTCAATCTGGTTTCCTACGCCAATTTTTTGACCGGTATTTGGTACCCCGTTAGCACTCCCTGGATAATGACCATTATCTAAATAATACCGTTTCAAAGCCACTTCAATTTCTGTTATGTCACTTAAACGTTTTGCATCACGCCCACGTTGGATTGCACCGGTAAATGAAGATATTCCGATTGATGCAAGGAGCCCAATGATAACAATAACCACCAAAAGTTCAATCAAGGTAAAGCCTGTGTTTTTTCTCATTATTGAATTAGTTGATATCATTAACATCATTTACACCATCATTAACTGGATCGTAGTAATATTTTTCGTCAATGGGCTTATTAAATGTTGTGTACAGCTGTAACCCCATATACACAAACCCTAAAACAATAAGAATAATCATTAATGATCGCCCTCGGCTTTCAGAACCCCCTACAATTTTTGTGAAGAATCTTTCCATTCTCATTTAAATGTATCAGTACGAGATCACTCATGCAATATAATCTCTTTTATGAAAGGTCTTAATGTGGTAAAACTGTCACATGGAAATACAACATATTCATGCTAGGCAGATTCTTGATTCTAGAGGTAACCCTACTGTCGAAGCAGATGTAACCCTTAAAGATGGTTCAATCGGACGAGCCGGGGTACCATCTGGTGCATCAACAGGAACACATGAAGCCATTGAACTACGAGACGGTGACAAAGCAAAGTATGGAGGTAAAGGCGTTACCAAAGCCGTTTCACATGTAAATTCTGAAATTACACAAGCGCTCGTTGGTGTTAATGCAGGTAACCAAAAGCTAGTTGATGAAACAATGATTGCACTTGATGGGACCGAGAACAAAAGTCGTTTAGGAGCAAATGCTATTTTAGCCGTATCACTTGCAACAGCAAAAGCAGTTGCCATAAGCGAAAAAATACCGCTCTATGAATATTTTGGACAGTTAGCTGGAAATTCAACTTTTACGCTTCCTCTCCCAATGATGAATATTATTAATGGCGGAGCGCATGCAGATTTTGCTACTGATATTCAAGAATTTATGATTTTACCCATTGGCGCAACTTCTTTTTCTGAAGCTGTTCGTATGGGATCTGAAATTTTCCACAAGTTAAAAACTGTACTTAAAAACAAGGGCTACATTACAACAGTAGGGGATGAAGGCGGATTTGCACCTCTGGTTAAAAATGGAAATAGTGAAGCACTTGATTTAATTTCACAGGCAGTAGAACTAGCAGGTTACAAACTTGGAACCGATGTGGCGCTGGGACTTGATATTGCAGCTTCAGAATTTTATGTAAACGGCTTCTATGAACTTAAACGCGAAAACCAAACGAAATCATCTGGGGAGATGGTTACCTGGATTGAGGAATTACGAAATAGATACCCTATTATTTTGATTGAAGATGGACTCAGCGAAAGTGACTGGGATGGATGGAAATTGTTAACGTCACGAATCGGCGATAATACACAAATTGTTGGTGATGATTTACTGGTAACAAACACCACCTTTTTAAAGAGAGCAATTAGAGAAAAGGCAGGAAACGCAATTCTTATAAAAGTTAACCAAATAGGGACCTTGACCGAAACTATTAACGCCGTAAAAATGGCACACTCTGCAGGATGGAACGCCATAATTTCACACAGGTCCGGGGAAACCGAAGACACCACGATTGCTGATTTAGTAGTAGGATTAGATACCGGACAAATCAAAACAGGATCTTTGTCTAGAACCGATAGGGTCGCAAAATACAATCAATTACTTCGAATCGAAGAGGAGCTTGGTACGTTAGCACGGTTTGCTACATCTAGCATAAACTAATTTTTCACACACCTCACTAAAACATAGTTGATCATTTGAATTTATTTAACCGTCACGGATTTGGCAAGATTTCGAGGCATATCGGGATCACAATCTCGTTCAATGGCAAGGTAGTAGGCAAGTAATTGTCCAAAAACTACATTAGGAATAATCGTTCCCTCAAGTGCATCTTTAACTGAAATATGATAATCAAACACTTCATGATCTTTGTTAGAAACTCCAATAATGTATCCACCCCTGGCTTTTAACTCCATGGCACCCGAAATGTTAGCTCCATAGGTTTCATCATGTGGAGCAAACACAATACAAGGGGTTCCTTTTGTTATAAGAGAGATTACGCCGTGTTTAAGCTCTCCCGCAGCAAATCCTTCGGTATGGATATATGACATTTCTTTAATCTTTAACGCAACCTCTAAACTGGCAGGGTACGACAACCCTCTTCCCACAACATATATATGTTCAACCTGAGCAATTTTTCGGGCAAGTTTTTTGATACTCTTTATGCCGTCTTTTCCTAATAAATCCTTTACAGATTTTGATGCTTTTAATAACGTTTTTTTGCCATCTTCATATGAACCTTTAAGTGCATATGAAGTTAATAACAAATGTGACAACATACCAATGAATGCTTTGGTAGAGGCTACTGCTTTTTCTGGACCTGCCCCCACCATAAAGTTGTAATGGGATTCACGAAATAAACTAGACCCATACACATTGACTAAACACGCTAATGTTGCTTTTTTAGTTTTTGCTTTTTTCACTGACTCCAAAATATCCATCGTTTCACCTGATTGTGATAACGCCAAAACCAAACTTTTGTTTTTCAGAAAATCAAGATGGTATCCAAACTCACTACCTACAGCCCAGTTTACGTGAGTTTTAGCAACTTTTGAAAATAAATATGACCCAGCAAGACACGCATATGCTGCAGTTCCACACCCAACCAAATACGTTCCAAAAGATTCTTTAATTATCTGAGCAAGTTTTCTATCTGGCATGGTTGTATCGTTTGCAATTGAAGTAATAATCTGTGGTTGCTCATAAATTTCTTTGAGCATGAAGTGTTTAAATTCTCCTTTTTGCGATGCCTTTTCTCCGTGTTCAAGCACAATTTTTTTAAAACTTTTCTTTTTACCGGTAATAGCATCAAATAGCGTTACTGTATCTTTATTAACGTATACAAGTTCACTGTCTTTAAGGTAATACACAGTTTTGGTGTGAGACGTGAGCGCATCTGCATCGCTTGCCACCATATTTTCATGCTCGCCAAAACCAACAACTACAGGAGACCCATTTGAAACTGCAACAAGACTCTCACTATCTGACTCCATGACAACCAGTGCATTGAGTCCTTTGAGTTTTAAGAAAGCTTTCCGTACTGACTCAGTTAGATCGTATTTTTTTCTCAATTGTTCAACTAAATGAACGGCAACCTCAGAATCAGTTTCTGAAATAAACGTATGGCACTGAGTTACTAATTTTTCACGCAACGTATCGTAGTTTTCAATAATGCCGTTATGAATCAATGAAATGTTTTTATCGCACGATAGGTGAGGGTGTGAATTTTTTTTAGTTACCCCTCCATGAGTAGCCCATCTAGTATGACCTATGCCTATCGTTGATGCGGAAAGAGTTTTTACCGTAGCATTTCCAATCTTACCAACATTTTTGCAAACACTGATTTTACCTTTTGCGCCTGACACCGATACGCCCCAGCTATCATAACCACGGTATTCAAGCTTTTTAAGACCATCAAGCACAACCTCGGCTGCATTTGTTTTTGAACCAGTATATCCAAATATTCCACACATACTTGGTTGTTACTATAAGGTAGATAACAACAATTATCAAGCCTAAAGTAAAACTTATGGAACCTATAAATGTACTAATAAGTGAAAAATGTACCGTTACAACTGATCTAATAACTCCTGAGCCTGAATTCGAATCTGGTTATATGCATCACCCGCAAAAACGGGTGAATTGGTAAGTACTGTTAAGATCTCACGGTCTTTTGTTACCGTTGGATTTTCAAGTAATGCCAACGCTAACGATGGCTGTATGTAGTTTGATAAATGCTCAGCAATAGTTAATAAAACCCCTCGGGGTACATCTTCATCGTGTGCAAGCACAAACAAAAATGCATTCTGATACACCCAGGTGTCTTTGGTATCAAGTAACTCAAAAAACTCTGGTGAGTACAGGTAGGTATCGGTGCTGTCAAAATCGTAATAGGTAAAATTTGAGGAGTCCGTTGATTCGTAATTATTGACAGAAATCCAGCCAATCTTTTCGTTATATTCAATTCCTGTTGCATCGCTATAAAAACAACCCGATTGGCAATCCTGAGGTGCGCCATACCTTATTTTAAATACCTTAAGATTATGAGAAGGATCATCTACTAAAATTTTAGTATCTTGTAATTCAGGAATATTAGCTTTTTCAATAAATAATGACATAACTGCATCAGAAGTAGATATTGGTTGCGTCGTAGCATCTACACTATCCATAAAAGGCTTATCGATACGAGATTGGTACGTCATACCCAGCCAAAACCCTATAAATGGCAGTGCCACAAATAATGCCATAGCGATAAGTTTTGAAAGTGTAGTAACGGTAGTAAATTGTGGAGAAAGATTAAGGGTTTTATTCATAGGAACAATTCAATTGTAGCAGAATATTTAAAACCCTTTGGTTCACCTGAAAAAAATTAACCTACAGCTAATCACCCACAGCTCCAGCAAACACATCAAAAATCTTATCTGAAAATATTGATTCTTGCGTTTCTATATGCCCTTGAAGACCAACCATAAAATGACGTGGGTTAGTACTTTCAATCGCCTCCACAATCCCATTTTTATCTTGGGCGCACACACGCAGTCCTTTGCCTAACTCATCTACACTTTGATGATGACCACAATTAACCTTGGTCTCAGTCATATTGGTAATTTTTGAAAGTTTAGTATCCGGCCCCATAGAAATATCCGTCACAACATCACCTAGCGTATCGTAGCCACCGCAATCATGACTAACTGCACATATGCTAGGGACGTGTTGGACGAGCGTCCCGCCACACGCTACATTAATCATCTGCATTCCACGGCAAATTCCAAGGAGTGATTTTTTATCGTTTATTGCTCTTTTGGCAATCGAAAACTCTAACGCATCCAACTCGTCATTGACGACTTTCGTTTCTGCGTCTCGAGGCTGACCATACAGTGTGGGGTTAATATCTAGTCCGCCCATGAGTAAAATACCGCTAGCTTTTTCGTATGCGTCATCAATCATTTCTTTGGTAAATAGTGTGGATATAAAGAGGGGAGTGAGGTTTCGTGGAATAAGTTTTTGCTGATACGACCGGCGCACAATATGCATTTGGCTTATGAGTGGTTCAGGAATACCAATTGAGAGGGGAATGAGAACATAGTTCATCTGTGTAATCTTACCAAAAAAAGTGAAATGATCCTACAAACAAATATGATCGTATGCCCCGAATAAACAATACTTCCCATGAACAAGTGAAAACACGTACAAAGCTATTGCCACTATAGAGATAAAACCAATCCAAAGAAGTATTTTTTCTTTATTCATTATTATTGTGTTTTCTAATGTATGGTGAGCTCGATTGGACTTGAACCAACGACCTTTACAATGTCAATGTAACGCTCTAGCCAACTGAGCTACGAGCTCACAATTTATTCAGTACTTTCTCTAACTACATACTACATTATGTTAATTAAGCTTGAGCCCCCACTAGTTTGGCTTAGCCAAACTTTAAAAAGACATGTACTCATGTCTTACTGAGCTACGAGCTCACAACATGACCATTATAGCGCATTAGTTGATGAGAAACAGCACTCGTCACGATCCTGAAACCAGTTCAGGATGACAAAAAACGATAGAAAAATATCTGAATAAACCGATCGTCATTCTGAATTCATTTCAGAATCTCTTGATAACTACTTCTTAGCTATTTGATCTTTAATGAACGATAATACCTGAACGTAGGTAGGGGACTCGGGCAAATCCTTTTCAAACTGTTGTGCTAATTCTCCCAATACGAATCGTCCTTTAATTGAACGCTCAGCAGTCTCTTCAGATTCTTTTTCTACATCCTCAATAGTCTTTCCTTGATTCTTCAAAAAATCTTTGTAATCAATCCCCAATTGCTGAACAATCTGAACCTGTTGCATCATCATTTGTTGTGCTTCTCCCATAACCAAATCATGTGCTATTTCAACTTTTGCTTCATCAATAAGCTGATCAATAATTCGCTCATCATATTCACGCTGTTCACGCTCTTGTACCACCTTAGGATCAACCTCTGGAGCTACGGGGGTAGCGTCTTTCTCATCAGAATTAGCAGCTTTACTCTTGGCATCTTCAATTGATGTTGCTGTTTCAATCACGGGCGCTTTTTCTTCAACTTCCTTTTTTACATCTTCTGGCTTTTGAGCTTTTTTTGCTGCCTTCTCCCAATCACCAAGTTCGACAACCGGTCTCTCAAACGTAGTAATAGTTAATGTTGTTCCTTCCTTTTGGATTTTTGGCCAAAAAACTTCTGCTGGAATTCCACCGTCAGCATCTTTGAGCTCATTCATGGTTACACTGGGTTCTGTGATAGGGGATAACTTATGATTGGCCATAGCCTCACGGTACGCATCCTGTGCAACGTGACCAATAGTTTCTTCCACCAATTTTTCTTCTTTTACATTTTTTTCTACCATTTGAAGAGGAGCCTTACCTTTTCTAAACCCAGTAACTTCAACGTGAGGTGCAAACATATTTAAAGCATGCTCTTTGCCATGCATAATATCTTGTGCACTTGCGCTAACTACAATTTCTACTTTTCCATTTTTCTCTTTGTTTACATTGATTTCCACGTGTTTATTATACAGGGGTTAGGAAACTAACCCGCCTACTCAAGCTATACGACTACACAAAACCGTCATTTTTTACTATAACAAAAGCATCTCACTACTTGACGTTACACATCTAATATGTAATAATCCACAAGCTTTAAACCTATCATCCGTAAGATCACGAGATCCGTAAGATTGCGAGATCTTTAAGATCTCGCAATCTTTAGTCGAAGGAGAATCGCGTTGAACTTTAAAAGAACTATCTCGTTTGTTTTGCTTGTAGTAATGGTCTTTAACTCATTCCCAACCACTATATTTGGGGAAGGGTTAGCGCCAGCTCAACCACTAGGGATTGAATCAAACCCTGGATGGGGACCTATTATGGAGAAAATCACACTTTCTTCGCAAGTGTTAACACAAGCAAATACAACACAAGCCCCAGTGGTTGATCCAGCTACATTGACTGAACGTCTCTATGTGCCCGCCATCAGTGGGCAACCAGGCTGTGCAGCACAGTTCACGTTTTTGCCATCTCAGACAAGAGTCCAAAATTCTGACCTATGCTTGTTACTACCTGTCTCAGGTTTGGGACTTGCAATACCTGCGTCACAAAGTAGACAGGATCCAGATACCCCAGGAGTGTACCCATATTACATGCCAAATACCCACTGGACCGAGAAAATCGGCTCTATTGGTGCAACGCAGAATATGGATACCAACACCCAAACCCTGCGGCCTGGGACGGAGTACCCTACAAACATCGTTACTATTAAAATCAAACCTCATTACAGTGGTGATCAAGATAACCCAATTATTCCGGATTCTCTACCTGATTTATCAGGCATGGAATCTATGAATATTTTGGGGTCTATTCGCCACCCTGAGGCGCTTGATGCAATAGACCTTGAACGTCTCAATCGCGGTTTGAACTTTTTTAACAACTTTAAGTTCAAGCCATTTCAAGTACCCGCGACTACACCGTTTCACGATATCCTCGGTGTAAGTAGCCTGACACCAGCCGCAACAGGAACTGTTAATCCTTCCGACATGGTCACGATCATGCCTGAAGAGTTAATCATCATGAATCCTATGCCGGGCGTATTACAGGTGCGGGTTGGATTCATGTTTGTCGAGCAAGATATACCGGGATCACTGTTGTGGACACTCCACCCACTGTATCTTGCCATGGGTGACCATCATTACATGTCCATAGAATTTTTGTGGGCCCAAGCATGGTTTACACAAACGGCATCTGAAGTTGACCAACATCTAAAGTTTCAGGTGGTAAGTCGCTCAGACATTCAGTGGGTTCCCGAAAGTGGACCCGACACAGAAATGAATGTCTATATGAAAATAGCAACAATCGCCGGAATCGGTGCGTTGATCATACTGACCGCAGGACCTGATCCAAGCGATGTACTTTGGATCGGTTTGCTTGCAAAATCAGGAGCCTGGCGAAATGGGGTATCGCCAACGATAGTTACATACGGACCGTAAATCAAATGGAGGTGGGTGTTTAAAAACACCCACCTCCAACACATCAATCTTTCTACATAGAACGTAACCTAGCAATGCGTTCTTCAATAGGAGGATGAGTCGAAAACATATTACTAATCTTTTCACCACGTTTTTTTAAGGGATTTGATATATACAAGTGTGCAGTTGCACTATTTGCATGATCTAATGGATCAGGATCACCGGCAATTTTTTCTAAAGCCCTTGCAAGACCTTCGGGATACCGAGTAATATTTACAGCCGACGCATCAGCCAAAAACTCTCTTTGGCGGGACAAAGCCATTTTTAAAAGTTGCGCCATAAGT
The DNA here is from genome assembly GCA_002771355.1 of candidate division WWE3 bacterium CG22_combo_CG10-13_8_21_14_all_39_12. Classification (GTDB taxonomy): domain Bacteria; phylum Patescibacteriota; class 4484-211; order 4484-211. Next base: position 10,882 of record PCSU01000017.1, read on the forward strand.
GGAGCTAATATTGCACCAATAATTGCAAACACCATCATCAAACCGTTACCTTCTTTTCTATCGCCACCTCTAAAAAATTGCGACCGTATAAATAATTCACCAGCCATCGCAATAATTCCAACCAACACAACAGCAATTGCCATCGTTCGAATATCATAGTTTTTAATATGTGACATCTCATGAGCAATTACACCTTCTAATTCAAGATCTTCAAGCTTTACCAGTGCTCCACGAGTAACTGCAACCGCTGCGTGATTGGGATCACGACCTGTTGCAAACGCATTAATTGCCATATCTTCAATAACATATACTTTTGGTGGGGGAGTAATTCCCGTTGCAATAGACAAATTTTCTACAATTCGATACAACCGAACTTCATTACTTTTTGATACTTCTTTGGCACCAGACATAGCAATAGAAATCGAATCAGAAAAATAATAACTAGTGAACGAACTAAATATCGCAAAAATAATTGCAATAATAAAAAGACTGTATCCTGCCTGCAATGCTTGATCAAATACATAACCCATACCAACAATCACCACAATAAATGTAGCCATAATGATCCAACTTTTTCTTTTGTTCGATGCAATCTGTTCGTACATATTCACGGTATTATTATACGATACATGTCAGTACTAATCTTCTTGCTGGCGCGAATAACAACCTAGTTATTCGGTTCGATCCCCCAAGATCAGTGAATTTGAGTTTGGCGACGTGGAGTTTGTTCAACAAACTCCTAAACATTGCTACCGCAATGTAATGGTGCCGAAGGGGGGACTCGAACCCCCACGTCCGATAAAGGACACTGGATTCTAAGTCCAGCCTGTCTACCAGTTCCAGCACTTCGGCCTGCATAAATTATACCTTACTACAACCGATACAACCCCCATCAACAATCTATTGCAAAGATATCGCATAAAAGCTACGATGTAATAAAGTAATGAATATTGAATTAATGACCAGGTATCGAAAAAATATCGAGATTTCAGTATGGATGCTTATTATTGGAATTGGATTATTCGTAAACCTTTCTCCTCAACCGGTTGTTCAACAATCACAAACCATACTTAACATTGTAATCCTCACCGTTACCGCATACACAATTGTGTATTATCGTTTTGTCGCACCACGATGGAGTACTGCTGAACTTATTTTAAGCAGTATTTTGGTATACACTGTCTTTGTATTTTTGGTTGCTCACTTTACTGGTTCGCTACAAAGTGTACTATTTTCACTTGTTTTTGTTCCCATTCTCATTACTGCCCTCATGTTGGGAGTACAGGCTCTATTAATTGTAGTTGCTGGTGAGGTTATTTGGCTTGTTACTGAGTTTTATTTCTATTTTCTACCATTTCACCCTGGAATAAGTGATCCCCATATCCTATTGTGGGAAAAATTAATTGCCATACTTCTTGTATCTTTTGTGGCGTATGACAACTCAAGAGAAATATTTACAAGACAAAGTGAACATGAACTTCTTGAACAAGAAAAAGAAACAATACGGTTATTACAAGAGCGCGAAGATGCAATCCTACAATCCATGGATGACATGGTTCTCTCTCTGGATACGAATAAAAACATCCTTATCGCCAACGACTCTTTTGCAAAAACACTCGATATTTCACAAAATGAAATTATTGGCAAAAATTACGATTCGCTCTTTACTATTAAAAAAACAAATTCTGTTGGAGATGCAATTGAAACTATTGACCTTACAACAATTACAACAAAAGAAGTTGAAGATAATGACTCGAAAGAAACAGGCCCAACGAACTTTAGACTGCAAACACTTAATAATGACAAACAATTATTTGTAACACTTGCTATCTCAAACCTTACTGTAGACCTCAAAGATAAAGAGACCCCTAACGATATGGTCGCACCGGGACGCGTAATTGTACTTCGTGATATTACAGAAGAACTCCAACTCGAACGAATGAAAATTGATTTTGTATCGATGGCAGCTCACGAACTCCGTACACCAATCACTGCAATTCGTGGATATTTAAGTGCTCTTAAAGAAGAAGCAACCACAAGCCTTACCCCGGAACATAATAAATTTCTTGATAGGGCGGATATTGCTGCAAATCAACTCACAACTCTTATGGAAAATCTCCTTTCTGTTTCTCGCATTGAAAAAGGTGCATTTAATCTTGATGTAAGAAAAACAGATTGGGTACATTTAATTGGACAACGAGTTGAAGAGTTAGCAAACAGAGCAATTGAGCGTGGACTTCAACTCAATTGGGAACCCCCTAAGGAAAATATTCCTGAAGTTTTGGTCGATCCTCTGCGTGTTTCGGAAGTGTTTAACAACATACTTTCCAATGCGATCAATTACACTCAAAAAGGATCCATTACAATCTCGGTAAAATATGAACCTGCTGAAGAGATTGTGGTTACTAGCATTTCAGATACAGGACCAGGAATCCCAAGAGAGGCACTCAATCATCTGTTTGAAAAATTCTTTAGAGTCTCAGGGGTTTTGGAACAAGGTTCAAAAGGAACAGGTTTAGGTTTATACATATCTAAAGAAATAATTGAGTTGCATAAGGGGAAAATATGGGTCGAGAGTACATTTGGTGAAGGAACAACGTTTAGTTTTAGTGTCTCAACGATTCACAATCTCAAACTTCGTAAACAATTTGAGCAAGAAAATGCGTTCAGAGTATGATACAAATATAGATAATAGATTATGGAAAATATGCCAAAACGAATACTCCTTGTGGAAGATGATTTGTTTATTCGAGATTTGTACGTACGCACTCTAGAACAAAATGGCTATATCGTTGAAATTGCAATAGATGGGGAAGAGGGGGTCAATAAAGCTCTTGCCAACACACCAGATATTATGCTTTTGGATATTATGATGCCCAAAAAGAATGGTATTGAAGTATTAAAAGAAATCAAGGGAAATGATAAAACAAAGGGAATCCCAGTGTTTTTACTCACCAACCTCGGCCAAGAGGGTATTATAAAAGAGGCATTTAACATTGGTGCATCAGGGTATTTACTCAAGGCTCGCATGTTACCACGTGATGTAGCCGCACATATTAATTCTTATTTTGAAACAGGAAAGGTTCCAAGTGAATTGATGCAAGCCTAGTATTGTTTATTGTTTTTCTTAAGGATTTTAAAATCATCCTCCTCTCATTGACAAGTAGTATATTTTAGACTATATATAACACGTGATTAAGCAAAACAGCGGAAATGTAATGATTGCACTTTTAGCTGTAGGTTTACTAATCGGCGTCGGCGCGTGGTTTGTAATCACGGGGCGAGATGTGGTTCCGTCAGAATCAACACCAACAGTTACCCCAAACCCAACCCCCGAAATTCAAGAACTCAC
>PCSU01000017.1:14246-16949 GCA_002771355.1 candidate division WWE3 bacterium CG22_combo_CG10-13_8_21_14_all_39_12
ATCATCACATGGCGAGTCTCGATTGTTTAGCTTTAAATATCCACCGACATGGGAAGAACAACTAGATACAACCGGTTTCAAGTACAACCCTAAAAATGATACTTTTTTTGAGCTATACATTAAAGATCCTGGACGTACCGGTCAGTCATTTGAAGAATTAACTAGTAGGATAATTGACGATGAAAATTTCCAGGTATTGATGACCAGGAATTATCTACTCAATGGTAGAGAGGTTTTTGTTATGACTAACATACCTGTTAAGGAAAAGGTATCCGAAATAACTACTGAAGTCTTTGTAGCAAATATTCCGTACCCTTCTGCATACCCCGTACATGGTCCGGGATTTGGCGAAATTGTGTTTACTAGTTATGACACAGGAAACGCTGGAGTTAGCCAAGGTTATTTTGATACATTACTTGAGATTGTCTCAACGCTTGAAGTGCTTGATGAGTAGTTAATGTATAGGTTGAGATAGAGGCCATTCCTATAGATTAGTCACTCATTTGAGTGCACATTTACATTTTAATTACCTTAAAGGAGGTAGATCATGAAATGGCTAACAGTAGTTATTGTTGTTATCTCTACGATGTTGTTTGGAGGTTTAGAAGCTAAAGCATCGGGTGATATCTCAAATTTTCGTCTTCCTTTTGAAGGCGGTCCCTATGAAATAACTCAGGGACCCAGATGCGTTCCTTCTCACAATGATGGATGGGGTATTTATAGCCGCGAAGCCTTGGACATTGGGCTTGGTGATGGAACTCAGCTTTACGCAACAGAAGCGGGTATGGCTGATTACAAAGACGCTGGTTCCAATGGTGGGTATTGTGATACAGATCCTTCACGACAATGGCCTTAAAAGCATTTACGCACATTTGACTGAACGGTCTCAGAGTGATGTATTTCCACGCAGAGTAGTTAAAGGCGAAAAAATTGGAAAGTCAGGTCATTCTGGAAATGTTGGGGCACATCTTCACTTTGCAGTAGTAAGTGATAGCGATAACCTTGATTATATAGATGGGAATCCAGTTGAGATCTACTATATGTATGGGTTATCTTGGATTTCAAAACCCGGAAACTCAGCGTATCCACACTCTGGTAACTGTGTGTATGATGGAAAGGAATATGGTGCCACCCAATGGCCGCCGGTGGAACCACCAGGAACAAAGAGTTTGGAGCTAGAGAAGTTTACGCTGGAACGTACCAATCCCAAGGTTGGCGAAGACATGCAATTTGAGGCTATCCTAAAGAACACTGGAGAGGTACAGATGTGGTGGAAAAATATTTTGTATGTAGATAGTTTTGCAATGCAAATGCACACATTGCGCGACTACCCATTGACAAAAAATATAGTTTGAAATATATATAAATCGTGATTAAACAGAACAGAGGAAATGTAATGATTGCAGTTTTGGCAGTAGGCCTTCTTTTGGGTCTTGGGTTTTGGTATGTAGTTACTCAGCAAGATGTAATCCCGCCAGAAACGACCCCTACCATCTCCTCAACTCCTACTGAAACGACTAACGATACTTCGAATGATACTTCAGACTGGAAAACGTATGTCAGTGAAGAGTATGGGTTTAGCTTCAAATATCCTAGTTATATGGAACTTGATTTCAACCGTGCTGGTGAAAAGTACCAAGGAACTTTACTTTTAGAAGCACATTTTGAGGGTCCCAACAACGATCCTAATCATTTCTCAGATGGAATGCTATTTATCTTTTCTACACAGCCAGGAACCCCCAAAAACGAAGGCTTTTCTCAGTATGTCATTAACAACCTAATTGAAAAAAATATGTATTTGGATAATACGGGACCATTAATAACGAATGAAACAATTAATGGGCTAAACGTAGTTAGAGTTTTTGGAGTACCTTCAGGAAGTACTGAGACAACATCTTTTTTCATTGAAGGTGTTGATACAATTATTTATGTTGATGGTTTTATACGACCACAAAATGCACGAGATGATTATGATGCTATTTTTGAGAAAATGATACAAACCTTTTCTTTGAAATAGAAGTTCAATTGTTCCTTAACATCTAGCAAAAAGGAGAGTTTATTATGAAATCAAGGATTTGGGGTTTAGTCCTGCTGTTCGTACTTCTAGTATTCGCAGTTACGTATAAAGGTGCAATTGCAGCAACGCCATCTCCCGGAAGATGCCCTATACCTGAAGGTCGGCCAACTCTAGCTGACCCGTCCGGAGGAAAAGCTATCGGTTGTGCATATGGTTGTGGCGATGAGGTAAACCAGATTGGTCATCTTGATGAGTTTTACCACGAGTACTACGCGCTCGATTTTCCAGGAAATTTATTCCCTGTCTTTGCCGCACAATCTGGAAAGTTAACTCGTTTTGATGAATCAGGTGCTAAGGTGCTTTGGATTAGCCATGGACTAGACTGGTACACAAAGTATGCTCACCTAAGTTCCATTAACGCTTCTTTGCTAAACACAGAAGTTTCCAAAGGAGAAATTATTGGTTGGTCTGGTAATACAGGTTTGTTTGGTACTGGCCCACATCTTCATTTTGAATTGAGGAATGGCGATGGGCGGGCACAAACAACCAATAACGGTTGGTCGTATCCTGTCCCAGAACTTTATGCACCTGGAGGTTGGATTGATATCTGTGGCGAAGGTGGTGAAACAGGAACGAAGAGTTTGGTGCGGAGTGAGTTTACGGTGGAACGTACTAACCCCACATTG
>PCSU01000017.1:16962-18593 GCA_002771355.1 candidate division WWE3 bacterium CG22_combo_CG10-13_8_21_14_all_39_12
TCTCACGGTTAACCAAGGCACCGTAATACTTCTCCCCGGCGAATCAAAACTGTTTGATCTTCGAGCTCCACCATTACCTGAAGCAGGTTTATGGAGGATCGATAAGGTCGAGGCTGAAGATACGTCAGGTACGTGGTTTGAAATGGGTGGAATTGGAAGTCACCTCATGGCAGGTTACCAAAACCTCATCAAAGATCATCCAGCAAGCGCATCGAGTGTAAGAGCTGGTAGTGGTAATGGGCCACAAAAAGCCAACGATGGAAACATGCGAACTCGTTGGGAATCAGAATACTCTGATCCACAATCGATCGAGTTTGATTTGGATTACGAACAGTGGGTAGATACCATCATTGTTCGATCAGAATTCGCGTACCCCAAGTGGTTTAACGTCTATGTTCAAGAACAGGGTAAGAGTACCTGGGCAGAAGTGGTAAAAGACGTTCCTGGAATTCAAAGTAATTCAAACTACATTTCGTTTGCTGCACGTAAGGCACGAAAGATCAAGTTTGTTTTTACTGAACGAGGAACAGGGTGGGGGAATTCGATTTGGGAAATTGAGGTGTACAACACAGCACCAATCGGCGGGCCAATGTTCACTCCGACCCCTACGGTTACCCCGCAACCAACCAATACACCGACTCCGGCTAACACGCCTGATACGACACCACCCGAAGAAGTAACCCTTACCAGTCCTGTAACCGGTGAATACTTGGGTACAGGTTGGTTTAACACAACTGCCAATGCAACCGATTTTGGTAGTGGTGTCAAAAAAGTGGAGTTCCACTTTTGGCATGACGATGGTTGGGAAGTTGTAGAAGATTGGACCGGTGTAGATGGGTGGAGCGCATCGTTTAATGCCACGGGGCTAACAACCCAGAACGATATGAAGTTGCTCGTATGGGCCGTAGACAATGCAGGTAACCGTGTTCAATCAAACGTAGCAACAACCCTATCAAACATTGTGCCCGATTGTGATTTAGTGTGGGTTTCCAAACCCGGAAGTATTAATTCTGGAACAGTTGAAATCACCGCAAACTACAACGGATGGTGGAGGGCAACGATTGATGGAAATCCATGGACAACGTTACTCGTTGAGAATGGTAGTGCTATCGCACAAGTTGATCTGGCTATTGATTCAGGGAAATCTGTAACTCATATTATTGCGCTATGGTTCCCTCATGAAGGTGGCGCGAACTATTGTGCAACTGATATTACGGTTGATAACCGACCAGACCCTACATCTACCAATACCCCAACGAGGACCTCAACCTCTACGAGTGTACCGACTGTGACTCGAACACCTACCAGTACAGCAACGCCGACGAAGACACTTGTACCAACAGTAGTGAGTAGTTCTACGTCGACACCTACAGTAGTCCCTACTCAAACGCCAACACCTTCTCCTGAAGGTGAGCCGACTGCTACAAGGACGCCAACGGTAGTACCGAGTGCAACAAGTACCTCCACGCCAACGGCGAGCAATACACCCACACCGACAATGACACCGGCCCCTTCTTGTTCAATAGTTTGGGTCGCAAATAGCGGAAGTAAAAATGTAGGTATTATTAATTTCACCGCGAATCCAAATGGATGGTGGAATGCAACGGTTGATGGAAACGGTTGGACTGATG
>PCSU01000055.1 GCA_002771355.1 candidate division WWE3 bacterium CG22_combo_CG10-13_8_21_14_all_39_12
CATCGAATGGTGGCTAAACAATCGACCGATGAAGTGTTTGGGGTACATGACACCTCATGAGAAAATGGAACAACTGAAAATTAAGCTTACATCAGCTTAATTGCCATGTGTTGCACTTCCACGTTGAATGTACATCATGTTCACCCGCAACACGATACAACCTGTAGTATAATCATATTCCCGAAAGATATTGTACGTTCACATTATCAAGTTACGAAAGGAAGTTTACATGACAACCCCGACTCCCATTCTTGTTACAGTATGGCAATCTGAGTATGGCAAAAACCTCAACCGGGTCGAACAATCAGATGGACGACCGAAAGAATTATCTGTATCAAAAAGCCATCTTACAATCGACCTCTGGGGAGATTGGATTCCCGAGATGGACCATTTCTATTTCGATGGTCTCCTGTACCGCTTCAGCCCGAACACCAACCGGCTATACATACAGGATTTCAAGACTCAGCAGGAACGTGGTCTACAGACACCATGGTACGGTGTACAAGGTTTTCTAATGGCAGATAACACTGTCCGTCGACCTTTTGTTGTTTCACACATGCCAAGGTGGGCCGACAAACCTGTTGTTTTTCAAATCGACTGGCCTAAATAACGGCCTGTTCCCAACCCCTTAACCTGTAGAGCCTGCACCAGATGGTGCAGGCTCTTTTTATTGCCACAACAGCAAGTTATGATATAGTTGCCTACATTACTCCACAATATTCATGAACATCTGGCAACAACTAAAAAAACCAATCTTTGCACTAGCACCCATGGAGGATGTAACCGATACCGTTTTTAGACGCATTGTTACGTCCTGCGCCGCACCTGACATAATGTTTACAGAATTCACAAGCGTAGATGGTATGGATTCCGAAGGATCAGTTCACGTTTCACATCGACTAAAATTTGATAATTCCGAAAAACCTCTTATAGCACAAATCTGGGGAACAACTCCCGAAAGTTATTTTAATGCAGCTCAAGAATTACAAAAAAGAAATTTTGATGGAATCGATATTAATATGGGTTGTCCTGTTCCAAAAATAATAAAAAAAGGTTGTTGTAGTGCACTAATAAATGACCACACCAAAGCAAAAGAAATTATTGACGCCACTCGAAGCGGAGCCGGGAAACTAACCTTAAGTGTCAAAACTCGCATTGGATTTAAAACCATTGTTACTGATGAATGGATTGGGTTTTTACTTGAACAAAACTTAGATGCCCTCACCATTCATGGGCGAACCACCAAAGAATTATCAAGTGTACCCAACCATTGGGATGAAATTGGAAAAGCTGTAGCGCTTAAAAACCGCATTGCACCTCACACGATAATTCTTGGGAACGGAGATATTATGAGTAGGGAAGAGGGATTAGAAAAAATTGAACAATGTGGACTAGACGGTGTCATGATTGGTCGTGGTATTTTTAGTAACCCTTGGATCTTTGACAAAACCACAGCTCAAACTGATCTATCTTCACAAAAAATGCTCAAGCTATTTTTATCTCATATCAACCTTTTTGATGAAACTTGGGGAACCCAAAAGAACTTTGCTATCTTAAAAAAATTCATTAAAATGTATGTAACAGGTTTTGATGGAGCCGGGAAAATGCGACACGAATTATCACAAAGCTCATCGATAGATAACCTAAAAGATAAGGTAGAAAAACTGATATACTAAACTAAACTCATGAAAAACAAAATTCTGCCCGAATTATTTACTCCGCTGGAACTCAGTAAAATTAGATGGAAATCACAAGTCTATACACACATCTTTTTCGGGTTTTGGATTTCAATGCTTGTTGCATACTCTTGGAATATAGGAACTACAGCAATCCTCATTACTGCGGCTTTGTATTTTGCGCTTTATATTTTTATATACATTCCACTCTTTGCCTTTTTACCCCACCTGACTCTTAAGCCAATCCTTCCAGAATTAAAAAGAATAAAAAATGGAGACCAACCGACAGAGGCGCAAGCGGAAAAAATGATTGTTTTTTTGCTTGGTCTTCCAAGACGTGCAATCATTGAAAATGTTTTTGTAACAATGTCAGCCTATATTCTTGGTTCGATTTTGTGGCTCCTTAACGTTATTCCCGAACTTCAAAACATCATTCATGTTGTTATTTTTCAAACACTTTTTCTTGGCCTTATTATTGCAATTACTGAAGCCTTTTATAACTACGCATTCGTACAAGAAAAAGTCTATGCGTCCATTAAGTACTTAGTTGATATTCACCCCTCACTTTCCAGAAAGCTATTTCACGCATCTTTTACATCTTTACGTACAAAATTACTCATTTCAATTAGAGGATTTAGTATTTCTGGCCAAATGTCGATATTGCTTTTTCTCGCAACATATTTAACAATCTCGGTTTCTAATCAGCAAACTCAACAACAAATTATTTTCTCGCTACTCCTTGTGATGTTACTTAGTTTTATAAACCTACTATTACTTGCCCCTAAGGTTGCCAATACGTTTACACAACCACTAAATGCGCTTACAGAGTGGGGTACTTCAGTTGCAAACGGTAATCTTGATTCTATTATGACAATCAAAACTACCGATGAGCTAGCGGAAGTTATTGCAGCAGGAAACAACATGGTTCATTCACTTTCTAAAGACCGTAAAAACCTTGCAAAACAACAAAATACTCTGGAGGCTATTATTGATGGTATTGTAGATAGTGTCATTGCTATTGACAGCAAAAATAAAATAATTTTTGCCAATGAACAAACAGGTCTATTGTTTGGACTTGATGTTGCAAACATTATTCACACTGATGCTGGGACCAAGATAGCAGTTTTTGATAGTTCCAATAACGATGTAACGTATCGAATATTCTCAAAAACAGACAAACAAATTGCTCGTAGCGAACTAAGACTGGTTGACGCTAAAGGACAGAGTAAATTTGTAAACATTATTAACACACCCATTTCATCTGATTCCGACGAAACTGCGTACGTTATTGCAATTCACGACATCACCAAAGAACAGGAATTTGAACAAATGAAAGTTGATTTTGTTTCAATGGCTGCACATGAACTACGAACACCACTCACATCACTTACCGGATATTTAGCAACGCTCCAAGAAGAAATGGTCGGATTTAGTGAGGACCACCAACTATTTGTTAATCGTAGTTTCGAATCTGCACAACAGCTTATGGATCTGGTTGATGACTTGTTATCAATTTCACGTATTGAGCGAGGAGTTCTAAAACTTGAAAAAACCCCTACTGATTGGGAAGAACTTTTGTCAGAAGTAGTAAGAGATAGTTCGCGGTTGGCAATGGATAAAAATATTTCCATAAAGATTACTGAACCCCAAGTTCCTCTTCCAAAAGTTAGTGTTGATAGGGCACGCATCAAAGAAATATTTCATAATCTTATCTCCAATGCAATAAAATATAGCCCCAAAGAGACTACCATTGTTCTAAGTACAGAGCGTAAAGAAAACGACCTCATTACACACATTACCGACCACGGTATAGGTATTCCTAAGAACTCTATAGGAAAACTTTTTTCTAAGTTTTATCGAGTTTCAGCAAGTGGAAAAGATGCCCACAGCGGGACTGGACTTGGGTTATATATTTCAAAAGCAATAATAGAGATGCATAAGGGTGAAATTTGGGTAGACTCACAAGTTGGAAAAGGATCAACGTTTAGTTTTTGTCTCCCCTTAATTACATCGTCTTAATAATATATGCTAGTTTTAGCGTATAATTTACTCATGAGAAGTGTTATTGGTTCAATGTACCGTAGAATATTAAAACCCATTCTGTTTTTATTTGATCCAGAATCTGTACATACGGCTTTCATAAAGATGGGAGAGCTACTTGGATCATTTCCTTTATCACAAAGTTTAATCAACTCTACGTTTACCTTCAGACACCCGTCGTTACTTCAAAAAATTAATGGCATTACATTTGAAAACCCCGTTGGTCTTTCTGCAGGATTCGATAAAGATGCACATACCGTTAATATTCTGCCTGACGTAGGGTTTGGATTTGCTCAGATTGGATCAATTACTGCTCTGCCATATGAAGGAAACCCTAAACCACGGTTGTATAGACTCCCATTATCACAAGGTATTGTCGTATATTTTGGACTCAAGAATATTGGGGTAAAAAAGATTATAGAAAAATTCAAACAAAATTACGTTTCACCGCGCATCCCCATAAGCATTTCTGTTGCTAAAACAAATTGTGATGCTACAGCCAACGAGTCTGCAGGTATGGAGGATTACATTGAAACGTTAACGCAGCTACGCAATCAAAATGTTGGTGATATATATACTATAAACATTTCATGCCCCAACACATTTGGCGGGGAACCATTCACTACACCAGAAAAGCTCGAAAGACTGTTACTAAAAGTAGATGAACTAAAAATTACTAAACCAATATGGATTAAAATGCCAATCTCTATTTCGGCCGATGAGTTTGACTCGCTAACGAAAGTCGCTACCCGTCATAATGTTCAAGGACTCGTTATCGGAAACCTTCAAAAAGATCAAACTGATAAATCAATCATTGAACCCATACCCTCTACTATGAAAGGTGGCGTAAGTGGCAAACCCACCTGGGAGTTATCCAACCAACATATAAGTAGAACATATAAAAAGTATGGCAACACGTTTATAATTATTGGTGTTGGCGGTATTTTTTCAGCTGAAGACGCGTATGAAAAAATTAAACGTGGCGCAACATTAGTCCAACTGATTACCGGCATGATATTTATGGGACCACAATTAATCGGTGAAATTAATGAAGGCCTTTATAAGCTTTTACAAAAAGAGGGGTATTCAAACATTTCTCAAGCTGTAGGAGCACACCATAAAACAAATTCGTAAGGATGGAACTTTATATACTTAGTGCGCTTGCAATCATTGCAATTCTAATCATTATTAACGTTATTGCTTCAATCTTTGCCATGATAAAAGGGGCACCCTATGTTCCCACTTCCCGCAAACACATGCTAACAATGCTTGAATTAGCACAAATAACAAAGGAAGATCTCGTAATGGATCTTGGCTCTGGTGATGGAAAATTCTTAATTGAATCGGCTAAAAAGGGTGCCCTGGCAATTGGATATGAAATAAACCCTTTGCTAGTGATATTGGCAAATTTACGTGCCAGATTAACAAAAACACCGGGCACATCTCAAACGAAACTGCAAAATATGTGGAGCGCAGATCTATCAAAGGCTACTGTTGTTTTTCTTTACGCGTTCGGAAGCATAATGACCGATCTTGAAACAAAACTTCAAAAAGAGTTGCCAGAAGGCGCACGTGTAATTTCTCATGTATTCACATTCCCAAACTGGATTCCCCAAAAAACAATAGGTTCGGCTAACTTGTATGTTAAGAATTCAAGCGATTATCAATCACCACAACAAACTCACCTTTAGGTGTTTTCTCTTCAAAGTGAGCAATACATTCCGTCGCTTTACCTCTAACCGTTTCTTCGTATGTTTTTGTAATCTCTCGAGAAATACTCACGGGAATATCACCCAGGGTCTTATTAATATCAGAAAGGAGTGAAATTAATCTATATGGAGATTCGTACAAAATAACTGTAGTTTTGGGGAATTCTAATAGCGTCGTTTTTCTCGCCTGCGTCTTTTTTGAAATAAATCCAGCAAAATAAAATGATGTTGGTGGAAACCCTGAAAGCTGAAGTGCCGGAATAAGAGCTGTTGCACCTGGTAAAGCATCAATTACAATTTTATTGTTCACTCCTTGTTGATCAATAACAGCTTTTACAAGCTTGTAACCTGGATCTGAAACAACAGGAGTACCTCTGTCTGTAACAAGACCAACAATCTTGTCTTGCATAAGAAACGCTAACGCTTGCGGGATTCGCTCATCTCGATTGTGATCATTGTATGAAAGCAAAAGGGGAGTGTTGTCACCAAAACTAGAGGGTGCATACTCTTTGTATGTATCAAATAATCGTTGCCCGTCACGCGTATCTTCACACAAAACTACATCACATAAAAACAATGACTCTACTCCTCGAACAGTCATATCGCCCACATTGCCAATTGGCGTTGGTATTAATATAAGCTTTCCCATCTCCATATTATGTCACGAACCAGGAAGTTATCACAATCAGATTACTTAGGGGCTACCCCGATTTCGGGGTAACCCCTAAGTAAATAGAAGAGCAATCCCTTTGAGAACGTGCATCTATACGGTAAAATGATCAGGTCGGGCGGGAATAGCTCAGCTGGCTTTAGAATTTGCCTTACAAATTCTTATAAGTTTGGCAGTGCCAAACTAAAGAGCATGCTCTAGCTAGAAAACCTAACACTTGAAAACTAAATTTGGGAAAACTTAATTACAACGTGCGGGAATAGCTCAGCTGGCTAGAGCGCCACCTTGCCAAGGTGGAGGTCGCCGGTTCAAATCCGGTTTCCCGCTCCACGTAATATCCTAGCGAAGAATAAGCTTAGAAATTACGTGGGTGCGTTTATCCGAATCTAGGAGGATATTACGTACCTTTAACAAACGCTAAGCTAAACGTGGACTGCGTCCATTTTTTACTGCAAAATAACGTCTACAATGTTTTACTACGTTAATATCCTCCAGAGTATTAATGATTATTCCAAATACATTGGATCAACCTCTCGCCTGAAAGGAAAACTTGACGATCACAATTAAGGTAAATCAGCGTCATCCAAAACCAAACGACCTTGGAAACTAATCTATTACTAAGCCTATCCGAACAAATGCGATGCACTGAACAGAGAAAAATATCTAAAATCAGGTTATGGGAGACGTTCCCTAAACACAATGCTAAAAAACTATTTTGATAACGAGTAATATGCTCGAGAAATATCACTAATCGCGATTGTAGAAAACTGACAAAACCATAAAGGTACGGTAAGATTATGTAATGATAAAAGCAATTATTAGTGATTTTTCAAACGTTCTGTTATTTCCCAAAGACAAAGAATTTGTAGGTGATTTAGACGTACTTCATAAAGGCCTTTCTCAGCAAACCCACTACAAAGCATTTGATAACTTCTTATTAAATACTAAGTTACTTGATTTCTACCAATCCTTGAATGAAACCGTAGATATTTATATTTTTACAGATGAAGCTCTACAAGACGCCGCAGAATTCAAACCTTATTTGCAACAAATCTTTAAGAAAACCTTCTTTACAAAAACAATGGGTGTACTAAAAAAACAAACAGATGCCTACACCATGATTTGCAATGAACTCAAAACGCTACCATCAGATGTTATTTATATTGACGACAGCGAAGAAAATATTAAAATCGCCAAATTAGCTGGGGTACACGCACGATTGTTCACTGACAACGAAACTATAATTAAGGAAATCAAAAAACTCATTGTATAAACACTTTGTCGTTACCTATTCAAATGCTTGAAAATTACCACCCAGTTACATCAAAAATCGCTGAACTTCTTGAAACCAACAACATGTGGTTTGAGACGTTTGAACATGAACCTGTTCGCACCAGTGAAGAAGCTTCTAAAGTTCGCGATGGCTACACCATTGATCAAGGCGCAAAAGCTCTTATTATCCGCGTTAAGATCTCAAGCGCTAACAAAAAATTCGTAATGCTCGTATTACCCGGAGTTTCACGATTTGATGTAAACAGAGTAAAACAGTTGTTTGAGGCAAAAGATATTCGATTCGCAACCGAACAAGAAGTGGACGATCTGACAATCGGTGTTAAGCCAGGTGGTGTGCCTCCCTTTGGGAATCTATTTGACATAGAAGTAATCGTAGATCCACAACTTTTTGAAAATGAAAAAATCGTGTTCAATGCTGGCGACAAAAGCTTTTCTGTAGGAATGTACTCAAAGGACTACCTGCAATTGGTTGATCCACAGGTAGTATCAATTTTATCCTAGATTCCAACCTAGACCTTCAAGGTCTAGGTACAAGAATTGATATACTTACACTGTGAATCTTTTAGAAGAGTTCTTTACACTTATCTTAATAGTCCAAATTTTGCATTCAATCGAAGAATTATCAACTGGATTCCACAAAAAATGGTATGTATTCTCCATGCCGTTTTGGGTATTTCTACTTTTTGAAATAGCCTTTACGGGATTCTGGCTTTTAATTCTTTTGATATCAGACTTCTCCCTGCGAACAACATTTCAATTAACTTTCATTGTTTTTATGTTTGCAAACGGAGTTCAACATCTCGTGTGGGCTGGAAATGTAAAAAAATATGTTCCAGGATTACTCACTGCCCCATTTCACATAATTTTATTTTTGACATACTTTTTTCAAGCGGTAAAATAATCCTATGGCGACACTCCTTGAAGATATAAAAACAGGTTCGGAGTGGATAGTTAAAGGATTTGAAGAATTTGATATTACACTCGATTACTCCATTGAAAGCCTCAGAGAAATTGATGCGTTCTTTGACGACCAGTCAACAGGAGGCAAACCAAAAGAAAATAGTCTCCTGGGCGAGAACCTTGGTGGAATTATCTTTTCTATCGGCGCCTATGTAGGAGAAACCTTTATTAAAAATAACCCAGGTACACAATGGGTTACTGATGATAAAAACCCAGGTAATGATATGAACTCTTCAATAGAATTTGAAAGCGGCACACTAGTATGGCCTATGCAAAAAGTAATTAAGCGGTTTGAAAACGGACCAGAAGACTCAATATACTTTTACGGATCACAAATAATTTCACGTGAAAGTTCACCCCATGGAACTTCTTAACAAAGACTATTATCAAGAAAAGTTCGATAGTATTAATCAACCTAGACCTTCAAGGTCTAGGTACATGATAAAATGTCGACATGAATTTGCTTTTAACCTCAGCTGGACTTAGTAATAAAACACTAGCTGACATTTTTATACGACTGTCACCGGTTGCAGTAGATAAGGCTCATGTTGCGTTTATTGATACTGCTTCAAAAGTTGAATCAGATGATTGGTTTGTTGAAAAAGACATAAACATTTTAAAAACCATTGGGATTCAAAATATTAATCGTATAGATATAGCCAAACCCGCAAAAGAATGGTTTAGCACACTGGTTGATGCTGATATCTGTTTTATTGAAGGTGGCAACACATTTTATTTACTTCATCACTTTAGGCAGTCGGGTTTGATTGATGAATTCACAGAACTTATGAGCGGCAAACTGTTTGTGGGAGTTAGTGCCGGAAGTATTATTGCAACTCCAACCATAGCAATTGCAACGGTTGAACCAGCAGATCCAAATGACGTTCATCTCACGGATTTGTCTGCGCTTGATATGGTGGATTTTGAAATCTCGCCTCACACCAATGATGAAGTGTCTTTGGATAGCGTAAAGGCATATGCAAAGATAGCAAGCTATCCTGTGTATGCCATTGATGACAATAGCGCAGTACTCGTCGAAAACGGCAACGTCTCGGTTGTTGGAGAAGGGGAGTGGGAGGTTTTGGGAAATGGAACAGTCTAGTTTAGGCGCTGTAAGAGTATAATGTGCTGGTTATGGAATTATTATTCACATTTTCCCGTTGGGTTAACTTTCTTATTATAAGTTTAGTTGTTGTAGTATCGTTAATTGTCGTCCTGTACCTCGACGATATTAGAAAGCGACCACAAACACTTGCATGGGGAATAGTTGAGAAAGTTTCAATCACAGGAACATTGGCATTTTTTCTTTTAGAATGTATGTTTGAGATTAATGTTCCGCTTCCAGTGAATCTTATATTAGCATCAGTATTTATCGGCGTTCCACTTCTTATTGTAGACAAAGTAAAAAATCGCAAGAGTACCGAAACAAACGATACTGCGATTTTAACCATCAACTTTGATAAACCACTCGAAACACTTGCCGACCTTGAAGAAATAGAAAACCACGGT
The DNA here is from genome assembly GCA_002771355.1 of candidate division WWE3 bacterium CG22_combo_CG10-13_8_21_14_all_39_12. GTDB lineage: Bacteria > Patescibacteriota > 4484-211 > 4484-211. Next base: position 9,858 of record PCSU01000055.1, read on the forward strand.
GGTTCAACCGAACAACTCTTTAAAAAAATGAAGAGTGATATAACTTCTCTTGTAGAAAAAATCGCAACCACAGAATTCTCCACCCGCCAGCCCGAAGATACAAGCTACTCAATCTGTATTGACGCAAAATGGGGATCAGGTAAAACGTCATTTATGAACATCACAAAAACTGAATCGATAAATAGATTAAAAAACAAACTCGTATGGATTGACTACAACCCGTGGAACTTTGGAAATGAAAACGAACTGATTCAGGATTTTTTTAATACTCTTAATTCAGGAATCTATGATAAACATGGTGTAAAAATATTCTCATCTCTTAATACTCAATAGTACATCAACCTCATAACACCAGCGGTAGAAGCTTCACCGTGGTGGGCTAGACTCGTATTCACTTTCTTGCAATGGCAGAAACCGCTGACCAAACTCAAAGAACAAATTACCGATACACTGAGCAAAATCCCAGGACCCGTTGTGGTTGTGCTTGATGATATTGACCGAATGGAACCGAACATGGTTCTCATAACACTAAAAATGGTCAAGCTCCTGTCTAATTTTCCAAAAATAATTTTTATACTTCCATTTGATTACAACCGCATCGCTTCACTCATTACAAAAGATTACAGTGAAGATTATAACGACTATCTTAACAAAATCATAAACGAGCGAATCCCGCTTCCCCTGTACACCTACAAACAGCTGTACCAGATTTTTCTGCACTCAAGAAATGAATTTCATAGCGAGGTACTTCAATCAACGTTTGAAAATGAAATTCTGCGGTTGAAAGTGAAACAAATTCAGGATATATCCAAGGACCGTGAACGCCAGATCAAAGACAATTCCTCTGCATTTATCGACCCCTTTCGTTACGATTTTGAAGGGTTATTTAGAAAGCTCAATACTAAACGAGGGTTTCAGCAGTATTGGGGAATGAATTATAAAGATCAACGAACAATCTACCCCTTACAAGAAAGTCTAATCGGTTTATATAACGGATTATCATCGGAGTCATTTTTAAGCTTTGATCAGATGTGCCAAGAAATCCAACAAGTTATAAAACTATGGATTAATTATGATTTTTTCCTTGCATGGAATGGTCCTTTGGAACAACTAAGTACAAGCTCTAGTTCAGCAGATCACAAACAATGCCTGGAGAATATGAAGAAATACTCGAAGCATATAACAGAGTACGGTCATGAAAATACGACACAAAACCTAGAATACTGTAAAAAAGAATGGTTTGACAAATTGTTTGATGACGAACACATAAATGAACTGAGCATCAACGATGATAACAACAACAAGGATATTAAAAGATTTAAAACTGAATTCGTCAATCACTATGAATTAATGACTGGAAATGATTACACAAAAATTAAAGACTGGCTTGTAGAATCAACTCTCACCGCTCGCGACGTTAAAAAATTGGCCGTTGAGGTACTGTCGCAAAACAAAGAGTAATTCAACTTATAATGGCTAATTCAACTATCAAAAACGACAAATACAAAAAGGCAAGGGGAGGGAGATCAAAATTACTTAATATCTCCTGTGCGGATTGCGGTACTCATATCTGTTTATACCAAAAAGACGGACCTGGT
>PCSU01000034.1 GCA_002771355.1 candidate division WWE3 bacterium CG22_combo_CG10-13_8_21_14_all_39_12
TCATGTTATTAAACTCCTTGTGTTAATTCAAAATCACTACGTAAGAAACAGACCATATCCTAAATTTTTAATGGTTCAGATGTGCATATAGTATTAATTATTGTTTTAATCAGACAAGAGTCTTAATTTTCTTGTGGGATATTGCGATCATACAGATAAAAGCGAAGGGCGGTTCGTTCATTTCCATTAATGTCGACTTCAACGAAACCGGCCCACATACCAAGGTCAATATTGTCTTGTTTCAAATATTCTTGCGCAATGGCAATAGCCTTGACAGTCTGATTGACTGTGCTTGCACCGATTGCTTGTGCCTCTGCACAGCCTTCTTTTCTCATTACTCCTGCAATAGCCCCTGCCACAGAGTTCGATCGAGATGTTGCACTTACTTTGATTATCTCAGCCATGACGTTCTCCTTATTTTATGAATGTTCAACGGAAGTTAACCACACTATATTGTGCGCTTTGATTATAACCTACCAAACAAAACGATTAGTTGTTTATAGATTGAGAAAGGAGGGTAGCCATTTCAACAAACTCTTCGTCTGAAGAAATTTTTTCATGGTGAGTGGAAAGATCGTCAGGTGAATTAAGTGGAAATACCTTCACGTGGGTGTGGTTGACCCCAAATCCTTCAATTATCACGCCAACTCGTGAAGGAGACAGTGCCTTTTCAACAGTAAGCATAATTTTTTTAGTTGTTGTCATAAGGTGCATGTACATTTCATCATTAAGGTGGTGTGCATAATCAACATGAGTTTTGGGTACGATAAGTGTATGCCCTTCACGAATTGGCTCATTATCAAGGAAGGCAAGCGTGTGTTCATCTTCATACACTATGTGTGCTGGAATTTCACCGGCAACGATTTTGCAGAAAATGCAATTAGGATCCATGGAAAAAAGTGTAACACAGAGAAGAATGTTTGGTGGCGATTCTTCTCTGCGTTGTTTTGTCGCATACGATGATAATTGATCAACGCTACTGTGAGGGTTGGATACACGGACCATTTCTGTCAAATCGATACATTTTGCCCGAACTAAGATCTGTAATTGTTACCGTTTTCATTCGGCCATCTGGAGTACTGATTTCTACATGAGTTTCTTGGTACGGGAGTTCACCACACCATTTGCCAACTGCAAAATACTCCCAGTTCAAGACATTGCCGGTCTTACTATCAGTCCAGCCCTTTTTGTTGCCAGGTTCAAGACCATCTTCATCTGGGGTGAGTTCGAATCGATAGTAGTTATACTGCTCACCACAGCCTACGCATTGGCTTCCAGCCCAACTTATGTCTTGGATCAGACCAGTTACGGTAAATGGTCCGGGCTTTTCTACCGGATTTGTCATCCAGACTACTATATTGGTCGTGTTGATGAGGTACAAGAGAACTAAAAGAACAGCGATAATAATAAGCATACCTACATTTGGTCGTGCCATGATGTTGTTACCTTTCTGTATTACTAGTTTGGAAATGTACGAAGAAAACTACGGAATTTACATTATATCTTATTCATATCGAAGAGCTTCGATAGGGTCTTTACTTGCTGCTCGCATTGCTGGCCAGAGTCCAAAAATTACGCCAATTAAGGTTGAAAGGCCAAGGGCAAGAATCATAATACCAGGTGTAATCGAAGGTGTGAGTGGTGTTTGGCTTGCTACAACAGCGCCAATTGCAAACGATAGCAAAAGACCAAGGAGTCCGCCAATCATTGTGATTAGTACAGCCTCTGTTAAAAACTGAAACATAATATCTCGTTTGGTAGCACCAACAGCTTTTCGAATCCCGATTTCTCGTGTTCTTTCGGTTACCGTTACAAGCATGATGTTCATAATGCCAATTCCGCCAACAAGAAGTGAAATTGCAGCGATTGCTGTAACCATAGTTGTTGCCAATGTTACAAAATCATCAAAAAGTCCAAGCAAGTCGTCTTGGGTAAGTATGGTGAAATCTTCTTCCCCACCATGGTTGTCAATAAGAAGGGCCTTCATTTTGTCTTTGGTTTCATCGACGTTAGCAGTGTCAGTGGCTTTAACAATAGTTCGTGAGATTGAAAGTTCGCCACCATTAAGTTTGGTTGCTTGCGAGAATGGGATGAGTACAATATTACTGTACTCTGATCCTAAAAGGTCTGAAAGTTTTGGTTCATCGCTAAGCCCAATAATAGTAAATTCAGTGTCTTGGATAAAAATCTTTTCACCAAGAGGGTCTTTATCTCCAAATAGTGCCGATGCGGTTTTAGGACCAACAACAGCTACTGCATCTTTTTCGTTTTTGTCAAACATTTTGCCGTCTTTAAGGACTAATACTTCAAAAGTTTGGAGAAAGTTCCCTGTGACACCCATTATAATAGGGGAGGACTGTAAGTCCGCATATGTAACTTTTCCAGGAACAAGAGAGACTGGGGCGACTTGTTCAATTCCATCAAGTGCCTCTAAATCAGAAATATCATCAAGGGATATAATATCTGTTGCAACAAAGTTAGCTGGATTCATTGTTCCGGCTGATGCCCCCCCCTCAAGGTCAATATTTCCATTCGCAATAGTAACTACATTTGTCCCAAACCCTTCAATAAGTCCTGAAACTTCAACCTTTAATCCTTCCCCGAGTGATACCAGGGTAGTAACTGCAGTAACACCAATAATAACGCCAGAAAGATTTAGGATTGCACGTATTTTGCTGTTCCAGAATGATAAGAGGGCGGCCTTAATGTAGTTATTCATCTATTCTCCCATCTCTTATGTTAACTATTCTTTGTGTTGATTTTGCAATATGGTCGTCGTGGGTTACGATTACTATGGTTTTGCCTTCTTTTTTTAAATCAGTAAAAATATCAAAAACTTCAGCTCCACTTTTTGAATCAAGGTTTCCGGTTGGTTCATCGGCAAGAATTAGTTCTGGATTGTTTATGAGTGCTCTAGCAATTGCTACGCGTTGTTTTTCACCACCAGAGAGCTCATTTGGTTTGTGGTTAAGTCTATGGTTAAGTCCAACAGATGTTAATAGTTTCTCTGCCCTGGTTCTGTTAGCAGAAGTATTTTTCTTTGAGGGACTATACCCAGCGGGAACCAAGACATTCTCAAGGGCTGAGAGACGAGGTAGGAGATTAAAAGATTGAAATACAAAGCCTATTTTACTGGATCTAAGGTGTGCAAGCTTTGTATCTGACATATCCAAGGAAATTACTTCGTTTCCTAAAGTAACAGTACCAGCCGTTGGCCTATCGAGAAGACCAATAATATTCATAAGGGTAGATTTTCCAGAACCCGAGGGACCCTTAAGAGCAACCATCTCACCCTGCTTTATAAAAAGATTAATCTCGTGAAGGACAGGTACATTAATCTTTCCAATAAAAACCTTTTCTACATTTTCAAGGCTGATCATATTCATCATAAATAATCATACCACGTTTAGTGGTGTAAATATTGCTTGAAAGACGTTGGCCTATCTGGACGTGCTATGGGTTTTCATAGTGGCATATTATTGGGGTTTAATCTGCGTATAGCTAAAAACTATCGGTGTGTTGTGGCGAGTATAGTTCTATCTAAATATTGTAGTTATATCTGCTCATGAAGATCAAATTCTCTTTGAAATAAGGGTTTCTGTTTGTTTTGTAAGTTTGGAATTGTACACACAAGTTGTACGTACCCTATTTTCCTAGATATAAATTCTTGTTCCACCATAGCTTATAATTTTCGGGAAATAATTCACGGAGGATGGTGAATAGTATTATCTAGTGGTTATCGTTTCTGCGTAAAGATCAGAAACATTTTTCCAATTAATGATCTGTAATATTGCTTTAATATAATCTGGTCGACGGTTTTGGTAATGTAGATAATACGCATGTTCCCACACGTCTATGCCCAGAATGGGAGTGTGACCAATTGTAAGTGGGGAATCCTGGTTTGGGGTGGTTGTGATTTCAAGTGAACCTTTCTGATTTATCACAATCCACGCCCACCCACTGCCGAAATGTTTTGTAGCGGTTTCAATAAGTAATTCTTGCATTGCCTCGAATGATCCGAATGACTCAGTCATTGTCTCGATAAGATCATCAGAAGCGGGTGTCTTAATAGGTGACAGTATGTTCCAGAAAAGGCTGTGGTTAGCGTGACCGCCCCCATTATTATCTATATCTTTTTGTATGTTCGCTGGTAGTTTTTCCAGATTGCTGAGAAGTTCACCTAATGTCTTAGTGTGAAGTTTTGTATGAGACTCAAGGGCGGCATTAAGTTTTGTTACGTACCCTGCATGGTGTTTGTCATGGTGAATTTCCATTGTTTGTGCATCGATGTAGGGCTCTAATGCATCAACATCAAAAGTAAGTTGGGGAGTTGTAAATGGATATGTCTGGTCAAATACATTCATCATGTGGCTACTGTATCAGTAATATAGAAGTGGTGTCAACGAAGCGTTTCGTATTGAAAGATAATGTTTAAAACTTAATCTGAAATTACTTCTAGTATTGTTCCTATGGCAACTAATAAAATTCCCAGAATTCCGAGAAACTGTTCACGTTTCATAGTAACAAACACTTTTTGATCGATTTTATGTTCTTCTTTAACGCGGTGATGCACCTGTAGGGTCATATATGCAATTAGAATGGTGCCAATTGAATCTAAGAGTATTCCAGTAATTCTATACATCTTATATATATGAGTAGCATGAATAGACAAAGGGTGCAATAGGTGTGTTGGTCCTAAATCTCTAAGGGTTGTAAGTAGTAGCCGCTCCTTGCACATGCCACGTTGAATGTGTGTGGTTTAGCCCTCGCCTTGGTATAACTTTGGTGGTGGAGCTGAGGGGATTTGAACCCCTGACCTCTTGCATGCCATGCAAGCACTCTAGCCAACTGAGCTACAGCCCCACGTATTTATGTTCCACCCCAAGGTGTTGTTATTACTAACCTTTTAGGGGTATGGTGGTGACTACTAAAGACACGGAATTTGTATCTTTTTGGAGCCACAACCCTTTTCTGTTAGTTATTATAGGAGGTCTTGATGATATAGGCAAACAAATATTCTCACGTGAATAACTTGTATTATTGCCTTTATTTACGTACAATCTCTTCCATGCACGATCATGTCTACAATCCAAAAGAGATAGAACCTCGGTGGAGAAAGTTTTGGGAGAGTGCAGGCCTATATCAGTCAGATGCGGTCTCTGATAAAGAGAAGGAATATATTTTGGTTGAATTTCCATACCCTTCAGGTGCTGGCCTTCATGTGGGGCACGTTTGGGGTTATACCATGGGAGATGTCATTGCACGTCGGGCACGAATGAACGGAAAAAATGTTTTGTATCCAATGGGGTGGGATGCTTTTGGGTTACCCACAGAAAATTATGCAATCAAGACAGGAATTCATCCGGCAATTGCAACGGCACAAAATATTGAGACGTTTAAGGACCAGATGGAACGTTTAGGGTTTTCTTTTGATTGGACAAAAGAAATTAATACAACAGACCCGTCATATTATAAGTGGACTCAATGGATTTTTCTTAAACTATTTGAGAAGGGCTTAGCTTACAAACAAGAAATGCCAATTAATTGGTGTCCAAGCTGTAAAACAGGTTTGGCTAATGAAGAGGTTACGAGTGAAAATACCCATGAACGTTGTGGGAATGTTGTTGAGAGAAGGATGATTTTGCAGTGGTTGTTAAAGATAACTGAATATGCAGATCGGCTAATTGATGACCTTTCTACTGTAGATTACACCAACGATATTGTTAGTCAGCAGGTGAATTGGATTGGGCGTTCTGAAGGTTCTTATATAAAGTTTACTGTTTCGACTGATAACGATAAGTATATTGAAGTTTTTACAACACGGGCTGATACCCTTCCAGGTGTTACATTTGTTGTTCTTTCGCCGGAGCATCCATTAGTGGCGGATATTACAACAAAGGAGAATCAGGAAGAAGTTGAAAAATATTGTGAGTCTGCCTTTTTAAAGTCGGAGCTTGAGAGATCGCAGTTACAAAAAGAAAAAACAGGGGTATTTACAGGAGGTTATGTTATTAACCCATTAAATGGAGAAAAGGTTCCTGTTTGGGTAGCTGACTATGTACTTTTTCACTATGGTACGGGCGCTGTTATGGGTGTTCCAGCTCACGATGAGCGGGATATGGCTTTTGCTACGTTATATGACTTGCCGGTTGTTGAGGTTCCTGATGTGGGTGAAGATGCAAGTAAGCATATAATCGGACTGTTATCAGTTAATGGTATGGCAAGAGAAGGTGTCGAGTATAAGCTAAGGGACTGGATTTTTTCCAGGCAGCATTATTGGGGTGAACCAATTCCAATAATTAATTGCAAAAAGTGTGGTCTAGTTCCAGTTCCTGAAGATCAACTTCCGGTTACATTACCTAATATTACCGATTTTGAACCTACTATTGATGGAAGGTCACCGTTAGCTAAGGTTACCGACTGGGTCAATGTAACATGTCCTGCCTGCGGCGGTCCTGCTGAACGAGAAACAGATACAATGCCAAACTGGGCAGGCTCTTCATGGTATTTTTTGAGATATGTTGACCCACATAATACCGATGAATTTGCCTCCCAAAAAAAATTGGATTATATGACCCCCGTTGATCTTTATATTGGTGGGGCAGAGCATACTACTCTTCATGTGCTCTATTCGCGATTTTGGCACAAGGTTTTATTTGACCTAGGGTATGTTTCTACTGCAGAGCCATATTCAAAAAGGCGAAATAGGGGACTAATCCTAGCGCCGGATGGTAATAAGATGAGTAAAAGTCTTGGGAATGTAATTAATCCTAATGATGAGGTCGATGCTGTTGGAGCAGATACTTTAAGAATGTATGAGCTATTTATGGGCCCATATAATGAAACATTTCCATGGAACCCCTCAGCTGAGAAAGGGATCTATCGGTTTATCGAGAGGGTTTATGCACTTACGTACATAATTGTTGAGAAGAACTCAAATATTACTTCTCTAGAGATTGACCAAAAGATTCATAAAACAATTGAAAAAGTTAGTGCAGATCTAGATTCAATGAAGTTTAATACAGCTATTGCAGCGCTTATGGAGTGTGTGAATGTAATTGAAAGAAATCCTCGGGACATATCTATTAGTAACTGGGGTAGTTTTATTAAGCTTCTCGCACCATTCGCACCATTTGCGGCTGAAGAGATGTGGAGTGTTTTGTGTGGAAAATTAGAACCGTATGAGTCTATACACGCACAAAGTTGGCCAGAGCTTGATAGAAATAAGCTTATTGAGGATACTATTACAATTCCTATTCAAGTAAATGGTAAGTTACGAGATACCATTAATGTTTCTTCTGGGGACATTACCGAAGAAACAGTTGTTGGTTTGGCCAAGGCATCGACTAAGATTATGGGGTGGATAGGGGGCAGTCAGATTACTAAAACGGTATATGTTCCAGGGAAGATGGTAAACTTTGTTATTCAACAAGAGGGCTGATTGAGATGGGACTTGACTAAGATATAAGGTGGAATATAATACACCTTGTGGAAGGCTTCGATACTTCTAATAATCCGGCAGACACATTGTCTAGAGCTTTTTTGTCTCGATATAAGTATGAACTATTCGCAAGCCTAGCGTTTATTTCTCTTATTGGAGGGATTGTTTTTGGAATGCAAGTTTTAGGAAAATCGAGAGATACTGACGCGATTATTGTAAAAAGTAATTCCGACCAGAACGTTATGATTGATATTGGTGGTGCTATATTGCACCCTGGAGTGTATGAACTTAGTCTTGGGAGTCGCATTCAGGATGCTATCGAATATGCAGGTGGGTTTTCTGGTGACGTAGACAAAGACTGGGTCTCAACAATTCTAAATAGAGCAGAAGTTCTTGTTGACGGACAGAAAATTGTTATTCCCTTGTTACGTGAAGAGAAACAAATTGATAAAAGTAGTGGGATTGATTTAAAGATAAACATAAACAAAGCTACACAAAGTGAATTAACATCGCTTCCTGGGATTGGAAACGCATATGCATTAAGGATTATTGAACATCGTCCCTACAGTTCAGTAGATGACTTGTTATTGGTACCAGGTATTGGCCCATCTCTTTTAAGTTCTATTCGTGATTTAGTTGGAGTGTACTGATGCTAAGGTTTTTAGATAGAAAGTTTTTTTTAGTATCATTTTTTCTAGTTGTGGTACTAATGTTTCTAGTTGGTTGTGTAAGAGGAAATTATATTATGAAGGATAATGAGTGGGGGGAAGTACCTATACGAGGAGTAGTCTCAAAACCTTCATATGAAAATGGGTTGTATCAGATACTGACCGTTAGTGTTAAAACCGTAAAGCAAGAGGTGAAAATTATTGTTAATAGGTATCCTCAGTACGAATACGGGGATATTATTGATATTTGGCAAGTTCCCGATAAGGATATGTTTCTATTCTCACCAAAGTTACAGTTGGTTTCACATGGTGGGGGGAATGTTTTTTACACGTATATTTATAAGATTCGGGAAAGACTAATCATAAATATCTCCACATTATATCCAGAACCGTACAGCAGGTTAATTTTGGGGATTGCTTTTGGGGTTAGGATGGATCTTGGTGATGAGCTTGAGGAGCAATTTTCTAGCGCTGGGGTAACACATATTATGGTTGCTTCTGGCTACAATGTTACAGTCATAGTTACGGCAATTTGGGGAGTGTTGTCGGCTATTGGTGTAAGCAAAAATGTGTCTCGTTGGATTAGCGTGGGTATTATTCTTGTATTTACCGTATTGGCGGGATTGGACCCCCCTGTTATTAGAGCAGCCGTAATGGTACTGTTTTTAGTTGCGGCAGAGGGTTTTGGCAGACAATACCACCCGTTGCTTATTCTTTGTTACGTTGGTATCGGTATGCTCGTTGTAAATCCATTATTGGTTAAGTCATTATCATTTTACTTATCGGTAGGTGCTACTGGTGCAATTTTTGTTGTTAGGCCAGGGATTGTTAAATATTTTGACCTATGGCCATCAGTTATAAGAGATGATCTTATAACAACGGTGTCGGTATCATTTATTACGGTGCCATTATTGTGGGTATGGTTATTAAAGATTCAATTGACTGGTTTACTTACCAACTTATTAATTTTGTGGACGGTACCCTACATAACATTTGGAGCTGTGTTTTCACTGATTGTTCAATCAGTTAATATGCCGTTGGCAAGATTTATTGCAGTAGGAGTCACAATCCTACTTAAGTATATGTTGGTTATGGTGGAGGTGGTTATTAAGTGAAAGAAGTTAGGTACCGAAGTATTCTCATGGTGCTAGTAATAATAGTAACTGTCGTTTGGTATGTCGTCTCTGTAAATATTCCACACAATAGAATTGTATTCATTAATGTTGGTCAAGGGGACGCAGCCTTTATTGAAACAGTTGATGGTTTTCAGATACTAATTGACACCGGTTTCGATTCCCGAGCTGTAAGTGCTTTGGGATCAATTTTGCCACCATGGGATAAAAGTATTGATCTTGTTATTCTTACTCACCTACACGCAGACCACGTGGGAGGGTTGCGTGATATTTCAAACGGATACAAGATCACAAAAGTGTTGGTTAATGTTCAGAACTATGATTCTTCGATAGTGGCTGAACTCAAAGAAGTTCTTTCTAGGGATTCTATTGGTAGTGTTGAGGAGTTTGTGGCGGGGGAGTCAATCATAATACCATCAGGTGTAACTCTTAATGCAATATGGCCAAAATCATCATATATTACGTCAAGAGAAGTCTCTACAGATGATATCAATGATACAAGTATTGTAGTTGTGCTAGATATGTTTGGAGTAAAAACTTTGTTTTCGGGCGATCTCGAGTTGGGTCGGGAAGAGTTTGCACATTTACTCAATATCATTGGTGATATTGATATACTTAAGGTGCCACATCACGGTAGTGCATTCTCTGTGTCGAATAGATCACTAGATTGGTTACAGCCGGAGGTTGCAATTGTTTCAGTTGGTGAAAATTCATATGGGCATCCACATTCTGATGCGCTAGGTTTGATGCAAAGGTATGGTGTAAATGTCTATAGAACTGATGTATATGGAAATGTAACTATAGATGTGAAGGAAAGTGACTCAAGCTATAGGACAGTAAAACAATATGACTAAGTATAGTAAAAATAGATCAAAACGAATCATCGCAACAGTTGTTATTGTAACATTGTTGGCGGTAGGTTTTGTAGTAAGAGATGAGATATACCATTTGGGAAGTGAGAAGATTACTGCAATACAAAATGCAGACATTACATTCAATTTTGATGATCTAAAGGCATATATTTGGAAAACCACTGAACCAGATGGTGATCAATCAGAAGTTATCTTAAAGATTGGCCTTGTGTCGGATAGTCATGGCTATAATGAGAATATCAAAAAATCCCTTGCTGAGATGAAGGGAAATGATGTTGATAGAGTTATTCACCTAGGTGATTTCACTGCAGGCGGAGAGGAAGAGTCTTTTGCAGGTGCTTATGAGTATCTTGAGGCATCAGATTTACCATATACTGTAATACCTGGAGACCATGATTTTAATTGGATTCCGGAACATTCTCGAATAAATTATGAACATTATTTTGGCGAGTCGTATAGTCAGTTGATTGATTTGGGGGCAATTAAGCTTATTTTATTCGATAATTCTGTAGAGAATGGTAAGAATGGTATTGGTTGGCTTGAAGATACATTACATAGCCAAAGCTTTGAATCTATAATAATCTTTTTCTCAGCAAAACCGCTGTATAATCCATATTTTTCTAGTAAGAACGACCCTCTTGGGTCAGAGATCATTGATTTATTGGTTAAATATGGAGTTAAATACGCTGTGGCTGGTGACACCCATGTTTTTGCTGAGTATGAAGATCAATCTTATGAGTTTAATCTAATAACAGTTGGTGCTGTTGGAGCATATAAGTCGCCATTGCCCCAGTGGGTATTGATGGATGTTTATAATAACGGAAACGTAGTTTTCACCCCACATCCTTTGGTAGATTTCTAGGAGTGTCAAACCGATGTAGAAATGTCCTCTTTTGCGCGTCTGATAATACATACCTTTGTAAAAGG
>PCSU01000056.1:0-49732 GCA_002771355.1 candidate division WWE3 bacterium CG22_combo_CG10-13_8_21_14_all_39_12
ACTAGCGCACTGCGGGGAGTACTTCACTATCACCTACCTTTCTGTCCTAAGCTAGGACTTAATACGTTTTAAACGATACGACCGTCGGTACTTTTTCAAAGACAATATATTATTAATGTTCAATTCGAAATTTAAATCTCACACACACTAAACCCACACTCCTTACACTTCCAACAATTGTGTTCGTGGACAAGGGGTTTGTCACAATCCGGACATTTTCGCACTTTTTCTTCCTCTGGCTTATTACCATCGCCAAACTCAAACACCTGTTCACTCTTAGTTGCATCTCTATATACCGTTAACCCCTTACAACCCAATTTCCATGCATGAACATACGCATCTTTAATGTCTTCTGGTGTTGCCGTTGATGGCATATTTACCGTTTTTGTAATCGCATTATCTGTCCATTTCTGGAACGAAGCCTGCATACGAATATGATCTTTCCAGTTAATATCATGTGCTACCTTAAACACTTTTTTAATATCTGCGGGCACTTCATCAATCCCTTGCACACTTCCATGATTTGCTAATATTTTTTGCATCAACTCTTCGCTGTACACACCCGCGGCCTTTAACCTATCTTTTAGTTTTTCATTCATGGTTTTAAGCCGCATTCCTCCTAAAATATTTTGTTCGTACGCTAGTGCAAAATGAGGTTCAATCGCAAAACTCGTTTCGCAAATAACTGCATTACCACTACTTGGTGGGAATGTAAGCAAGGCCACGTTTCGAGGTTTTTCTTTTTTGTCAGCCCAGATTGAATCTTTAACCAATGGGAATGCGCCCTTTTCTTTTGCAATCTCAACCGATGATTCAAACGCAGCCTCGTACATTGTTTTAGTTACTTTTTCGGCAAGTTTAAACGCTTCCTCAGAATCGTAGGCAATATCTAAATCAATCAAAGCATCTGCCCAACCCACACAACCCATTCCTAATCGGCGATGAGCACGAACTGACTCATCAACCTTTTTTACCGGAAACCACGAAGCATCAATCACGTTATCCATTAAGCGTGTTGCTATCTTCATAACCTCAGCCAACCGTTTGTGGTCAAACTTTCCGTTGTCAATGAACTTGGTGAAGTTTACATACCCCAAATTGCATGATTCATATGGATATAACGGCACTTCTCCGCACGGATTAGTAGCCATAATCATGCCACGTTTTTTAAGTAGCGGATTGGCAAGCGCTGTTCCCCGATTCATAGCCGATAAGTTTAGAATACCAGGATCCCCTGTTGCCCAGGCTAACTGTGCAACCAAATCAAGAATAGAACGTGCTTTAACCGTATTTTCAACTTCACCCGTTCGTGGGTTAACTAAATCCCAGTTTTTACCTTCAACCGCAGCCTCCATAAAGTCATCCGTAATACCTATTGATATATTAGTTTTGGGTAAGTATCCATCATTTTTCTTGGCGCTAATAAAGTTAAAAATGTCAGGATGATTGGTATTTAATACAGCCATGTTTCCGCTCTCGTAACGTCCTTCTTGTCTAAACATGCTCGTCATCAAATCAAACATCTCTATGAGGCGCACAGGGCCTGCAGCGAGTTCTGGAATACCATTTACTGTGTCTCCTTCGGGTCGAATGTGTGAAAAATTGTATCCGCACCCACCACCATTACGCTTAATCTGTGTTGATTGGTGCAGGATTTTAAAAATATCGTCAATATCATCTTCAAGTGGCCATACAAAACAGTTAGCCAGTTGTGAACGGTCTTTACCTGAATTAGTAAGAGTTCTTGTTCCAGGCAAAAAATCAAAACTTACCATTATTGATAAGAATTTTTCGTACCATTCCTTTTTCTTTTTGGCTCCTTTTTCTACACTACTTAGGGCTTTCGCCACGCGCTCTAACATCTGGCGTGGCGTTTCAATTGTCTGACCCTTCTCATCCCGTTTTAAGTATCTACGCTTTAGAATGTATAGCGTGTTGTACGACAAACCAATATCATCTTCAATCCCTAAAGACTCTTTGTCTTGAATTGCATGCTTTTGGTTTTCACGGTACAAAATAAACTCTTTTGAAACTTTGGCGTGACCATGTTCAATTAAGATTTTTTCAACGCCATTACCAATCTGCTCAGATGCGATAACTTTTGAATCTGGATATGTATTTACTAAATGTAAAACTGCTTCATCGGCCAGAACTTGGGCACGCTCTTTATCCGTTCCGCCAACTTTTTGTACCGCTAACCAAATCGACTGCAAAATCTTATTTTGCAAAAATGGCTGCGTGTCACCATTTCGTTTTGTTACGGTTTTAAATGGTATGGTCTTTTTATTAATCATGTTTTAGTGAGTACACATTATTAGTTGTCCAGCGAATACTCACGTTTACCCAGTGGTGTTAAGTTAACTTTTGACTGGATCATTTGTGTATCTTCACCCGATGAACCGCTGCCAGAACTTAATACCTGCATATCACGACTTCCATCTCGATAAATAGTTACCCCCTTACAACCTAGTTTCCACGACAACATATATACTTCTTTTACATCATCAATCGTTGCGCTGTTTGGCATATTGATGGTTTTTGAAATGGCATTATCTGTATGTTTTTGGAAAGCTGCCTGCATTTTTACGTGAAATGCTGGTGAAATCTCGTGTGCAGTTACAAATAGCTTTTGAATTTTTTCTGGAATTTCTTTATTGTTTTGAAGCGAACCATGTTTTGAAACTTCTCCTAACACCTCATCGTTATAAAACCCATTCTTTTTTGCCATATCTTCAAAATATTGGTTTACATAAAACACGCCTTTAGCATCAACGACATTTTTCCTAAACGCAACAGCAAATATTGGTTCAATCCCACTTGATGCATTGGCAACCATACTTATTGAACCCGTTGGAGCAATACTTGTTCTTGCTGCATTTCGCATTTTTACTTTCATTTTTTTGTAAATACTTAAATCGTAATGTGGGAACACACCTTTTTCTTTTGCCAACTCTGCTGATGCGTTAAAGGCAGTGTCATTTACAAACTTCATAACCTCTTCAGCCGTTTTTAAGGCTTTGGGTGTGTTGTAGGGAATTCCAAGCTGAATTAACATATCGGCAAACCCCATAATTCCAAGACCAATGCGCCGGTTGCCTTTAGCCATCTCGGTAATTTTTTCGACAGGATATTCACTCAAATCAACACCATTATCCATAAACCTGGACGCTAAAATGGTGATTCGTTCAAGTTCCTTGTAATCAATTTTGCCATCTTTTACCAATACCGCCAAATTAATAGATCCTAGGTTACAAACATCAAACGGATGTAACCACTGTTCACCACAAATATTTGTTGATTCCAAAGGCCCAAGGCCAGGTAACGGATTTGTCTTATTGGTATTATCTAAAAAGAGCATTCCCGGATCTCCGTTATCCCACGCAAGAGAGGTCATGATATCAAAAATACCCTCAGCATTTAAGGTGTGTACTTTTGCTCCAGTCCTAGGATTTATAAGATCAAAATCGCTTCCCTTTTGAACTGCTTTCATAAACGTATCGGTTGCACCAACTGAAACATTAAACGTTGTAAGGTTTTTGCCACCCCGTTTTGCATGAATAAAATCTAAAATATCAGGATGGTTGGCATTTAATACCGCCATACTTGCAGCTTTACGATGCCCACCCATACCAATAACCTGGTTAGATGCGTCAATAACATGCATAAATGAAATAGGTCCTGTGGAAAGTCCACCTGACGATTCCACAAAGTCTCCCGCTGGACGAATACGTGAAAAATTGTATCCCACTCCCCCACCCGCTCGTTGCGTTATTATTGCGGACTGTTTGATTGATTCATAAATTGACTCAATACTGTCTTCAATTGGTAACACATGACAGTTTGATAACGGACCTCCAAACCCAGCATTCCGAAGATAACTTCCACCTGGAATAAATTTACGTTTGGCCATTAACTCAAAAAACCCTTCAGCATTGTTAACAATTTCTTTTTTGCTTAATCCATACCTTTTATCTACATCAGCAATTGAGCTTGATACCCGTTCAAAAAGTTGGGTTGGATTCTCAATTGGATTGCCTGATGCATCTTTGCGTAAATGCCTAGCTTTAAGCGCACGTAATGAATTTATCGGTAGTTCAAGTGCATCATCAATCCCCAAGCTTTTACGCTCTTCTCGACGCTGTTCACGGTTTTTTCGGTACAAAATAAACGCTTTGGCAACATCATAATAACCGGCCGCCATAAGGCATTGCTCAATCACATCTTGAATCTGTTCAACTTCAGGAACAGTAACATGTGTCTTTTTTAAGATCTCAACAACAATCTCACTTAAGCGTTTTGCCTCCTTTTCACCAAATGCCGATAGAGAATCTGCCGCTTTAAAAATTGCACGAATAATCCGATCTTTATCGAAAGCAACTATTGAACCATCTCGTTTTTTAATTGTTGTTAGTGTTTTAGGTGACATCTAAAATGTGTACATTTTTTAAACTAGTAAGTTTTTTCGAATGATTTCATCATTCTTATTTTTACTCTTATTATTTTTCCAACCTCTTTGTCTTGCTGGTTGCCATTACTTGAAACATTTTTGAACCATCCCGATAAATGGTTACGCCTTTACAACGCTCCTTCCATGCCAACATGTAGGCATTCTTAACATCATCAAGCGTAGCCTCATTTGGTAGATTAATGGTCTTACTTACAGAATTATCTGCATACTCTTGCCACGCTGCTTGAATCTTTACGTGATATTTCCAACTAATATCATGCGTGGTTACAAATACTTTTTTAAGGTCTTCAGGGATCTCATCAATCCCATGCAAACTCCCACCGTTTTCAATGATCTTTTCAATAATAGTCTTTTTATGCAACCCTCGCTCTTTTAAGGTTTCTTCGAAAACAGGATCAAGATATGTCATCACTTCAGTTGGTTTGTTTTCACTTGCCTTCTCAAAGGATGTTCGTCTTTCATATCCAAGTGAAAACGCAGGCTCTATTCCTGAGGTTGTGTTGGCTATCATTGATACCGTACCTGTTGGAGCAATGGTAAACATGGTACTGTTCCGGTACTTTTCGGCTGTACCTTTGTACGTTGAAATATCAAAATTCGGAAAAACCCCTCTGGTGGTGGCTAGCTCTAGAGACGCTTTTTCAAACTCCCCCTTAATAAACTTTGCCATTCGCCTGGCAAACCTGACACCTTCCATTGAGTTATAAGAAATACCAAGCTTAAATAACACATGCCCAAACC
This sequence comes from candidate division WWE3 bacterium CG22_combo_CG10-13_8_21_14_all_39_12, assembly GCA_002771355.1. Lineage (GTDB taxonomy): Bacteria > Patescibacteriota > 4484-211 > 4484-211. The sequence goes on from PCSU01000056.1 coordinate 5,210, forward strand.
CAATCACACCTGCACCAATTTTTCTATTTCCATACCGAACCATTTTTTCTGTCTCAGGCAATATGTATGTATTAACCTCAATCATATTATCCAAAAACCTCACAATAGTACGCGTAGTTTGAGCCAACGTATCCCAATCAACTGTCCAATCCTTTCCCTTTTTAACCATATGTGAATCAAGGTTTATTGATGATAAATTACAACTCTCAAATGGAAGTAGAGGTTGTTCTCCACAAGGATTTGTCGCATTCAAAAGTCCTAGTGAGGGAGTAAAATTATCTTCTTCAGTGCGATCTAAAAACATGAGTCCTGGATCTCCACTAATCCACGCATGTTCAGAAATTTGATCAAACAGTGCCCTGGCTTTTATTTTTTTAACCACTTCCCCATTACGTGGATTTACAAGCGACCACATTTTGTCGTCTTGTACCGCTTCCATGAATTCATTAGTAACACCAACCGAAATATTAAAGTTTTTAATTGTTTGATCCTCATCTTTAACTTGAATAAAATCCTCAATATCTGGATGATCAACGTTTAAAATTCCCATGTTTCCACCATGACGTTTGCCACCTTGAATAACTTTAGATAATGCGGCTGAATAGGCCTGCAAAAAATCAACAGGACCAGATGCAGCATTTAATACTCCCCTGACCTTATCACCATGTGGGCGTATTTTTGAAAAGTTAAATCCTGTACCACCATAATTTTTCTGAACAATTGCAGCTTTTCCTAGATTCTCAAAAATGGAGCTTATATTATCTTCAACTGGAATCACAAAACAGGGGGATAACTGATTTGCTGCTGTTGGATTACCCGCTTCATAAAGAGTACTCCGTGTAACAATAAGTCTGTTTTCACGCATAGACTCAAAAAACATTTCACGAGCAGCCTCAACTTCGGTCCCATTTCCCCAATTAAGTTCAGCCTTTGCCATATGGTTTGCAACTCGAAGATATATCTCGCCCGGTGTCTCTAAAGACTTCCCATCATCATCTGTAATAGAACAACGTGACACCAGTGTTTTTTTTGCATTAGGAGCCATCTTTGGTTCTTTAAAATACTTTGGTTTTTTTATATTTATTTTCATAATCTTAAGATGTAACCCTATCTATGGACTCAGAATATATAAGGGATTTCTGCCTTACCATATTCTGAATCCACAACTATAATTACCACTGGTAACTATATACCACTAACTGCATTTTGTGTGTCCACATGACAAACACAAAAAACATCCTTCTTGAAAAGCAACAGGACCAGCCCCACATTCTGGACAGAAAAAGTTACTCGTCTGATCTTCTGCAGAATTAGTATTCTCATTGGCACCTGTTAATTGTATTGTTTGCGTCTCAGTTTGAATAATAAAACACCTCCTTATGTTGTTTACTTTGCTCCTACCGTTAAAACTTGAGTATCTCTACTGTTATTTCTATATACGGTAACTCCTTTGCACTTTAAGTCGTACGCTTGAATATATACATTCTCAACATCTTCTATGGTTGATTGTTCTGGCATATTTACCGTTTTAGTAATAGCATTATCAGTAAATTCCTGAAACGCTGCTTGCATCTTTACATGCCATTCAGGTGATATATCATGTGCCGTAACAAAAGATCGCTTTAAATCATCAGGTATTGCATCAATATCCCTAACGGACCCTACAACACCAATTCGTTCCATAATTTCATTAGAATTGACACCTCGTTTTTGAGATACTTTTTTAAAAACCGGATTAAGTTCAACAAGTTTTGTATCTCCCATTGTCTCCATGTTTTGCCTGGTATAAGCCAACGCAAAAAATGGTTCTATTCCGCCAGAAACCCCCGCAACAAGACTCGTTGTACCGGTTGGAGCAATTGTAGTTATTGTACAGTTTCGCATTCGATCAAAACCCCACTTTTCAAACACACTTTTATCAAAGTTCGGAAAACTTCCTTTCTCTTCAGCTAATTTCATTGATTCATCACGTCCAATATCAGTCATTCGCTTCATAAGTTTACGAGCCAACTCTAGCGCATCCTCGGAATCATAAGGAATTCCCTGATACGCCAACACATCAGCAAAGCCCATGACGCCAAGCCCAATTCGACGATTACCATGATTAACATCATACATTTCTTGAATGGGGTATTCATTTAAATCAATACTATTGTCTAAAAATCTAACAGCAAGACGAACTACCCGTTCATACTCATTCCAATCAAAAACATACCCTTCCTGCGTTTCATTCAAAAATCGTGGCAGAACAATAGAACCTAGTGTACATGCTTCATATGGAAGCAATGGTTGCTCACCACACTGATTGACTGACTCGATCTTTCCAACTCCAGGTACCGTATTGTGTCGATTAATTTCATCAATAAAAATCACGCCTGGTTCTGCACTACTGTGAGCACTCTCTGCAATTTGTCGTAATAATTTTCTGGCACTTACCGTTTCCCACACTTTTCCATCCCTCGGGTTGATGAGGTTAAAATCAGAATCCGTTTTTACAGCGTCCATAAATGCGTCAGTTATTGCAACAGAAATATTAAAATTAGTTAGCTGAGAGTAATCTTTTTTAGCATCAATAAATTTAAAAATATCTGGATGATCAACACGCAACACGCCCATATGTCCTGCATGACGAATCGAACCAATATTTAAAATCACTTCACTACTAAAGTCAAACAAACGCATAAATGAAATTGGTCCTGTTGCTGGCTTTCCTGTTGATAAAATCATGTCCCCTTCAGGGCGAATTTTAGAAAAATCATAACCTACAGCAGCGCCAGCACGATGAACCAAAGCTGCATTATGGAGTGTTCCATAAATAGATGTTAAATGATCTTCAATGGGCAAAACAAAACATGCCGAAAGTATGCGATTTGACCGACCTGCGTTTCGCATTGGAGTTCCTGACACAAATTTAAGACTCGATAAAATATCGTAAAAATCTTCTTCAACCGACTCAGCAGACCGACTGGTGGGATATTTATTCTCAACGGAGGCCAATGTTTTTGCAATACGCTCAAACATCTCTTCTGGAGTTTCAAGAACATTACCACTCTCATCCCTTCGAAGATACCGTTTTTCAAGTACCGTTAATCCATTTTCGGGAATGTCTAGTGATGTTAGTACTTTACTCATGAGTGATACTTCTTATCATAAAAAAAACAGAGTATTAGTCAACGGTACTTTTTTGCCGTTAGTTCATCCTTAATGGAGTGTACATAAAATCAAACCGTAGTACGGGCATGGATTGAAGGTAAGCAGTTTACTCATCGCATAGCTTGCAAACTGCCCTTTACAATAATCTCAACTTACGGTATAGAGTTCATAAGAACAAACTTATAAAAAAAATTATGAAGATTTACACACGAACTGGAGATAACGGAAAGACCTCTCTTTTTACTGGTGAGAGAACATCAAAAGATGCCTTACGAATAATATGTATTGGAACAATTGATGAACTAAATGCAGCAATCGGAGTCGTTGTTTCTCAACTAAAAAACACTCCTTCCTCTGAAGACACTGCCATCCGCTTGAGAACTATCCAACGCAAACTCTTTACTACCGGTAGTTCACTTGCAAACTCTAATCTTTCCATAACACAAGAAGATATTAACAATATGGAAGCTAGTATTGATTACTTAACTGATCACCTACCAACACTTAACAATTTTATTTTGCCTGGAGGTAGTCAGGCTGCAAGTAGTTGCCATCTTGCACGAACTATCTGTAGAAGATGCGAACGGCTATTAGTAACTCTAAACAACACTGAGTCGATTGACCCACTTGTTTTGCAATTTTTTAATCGCCTTTCTGACTATTTATTCACGATAGCACGGGCAATAAATATTAACGAAGGTACAGGAGAAATAATTTGGAATAGACATAATCTGTAACGAAACCTGGGGATTAAGCCTACTCAAAATTTTTACTTGAAATTATCGACGACGCAAAAACGCAGGAGTTTCATATTCATCATCATCGGACTTTTTATCAGGTTCAGTCATGTGCACCGGTGACTGTGGAGTCATCACCGTAGGTGAAACTGGCGATTGCTGTCGAAGTCTTGCGTGAATGTTGGTACGATCTTTCATACGTGGAGAATCAAAACCTGTTGCAATTACTGTTATTTTTATGGTGTCTTTACTTTCCTCATTAACGGCTGCACCAAAAATGATATTTGCATCTGGATCAGCAGCTGCACTAATCACTTCTGCAGCTTTATTTACTTCAGATAACGTTAAGTCCATACCGCCAACAACATTAAATAATATTCCCTTTGCTCCATCAATAGAATTTTCAAGAAGTGGACTATTGATTGCTTCTTGAGCTGCTTTAATTGCGCGATCTTCACCTGAACCATACCCAATGCCCATTAAGGCACTGCCCGCATTAGACATAATACTTTTAACATCAGCAAAATCACGATTAATTAAACCAGGAAGAACGATAATATCTGAAATCCCTTGAACTGATTGGCCCAAAACCGAATCTGCTACTTTAAACGCTTCAATCAGTGGACGACCTTCATCCATAATTTCTAACAAGCGTTGGTTTGGGATAGTAATTAATGCATCAACCTTATCCTTCATCTCTTCTAATGATTTTTCTGCATTCATCATGCGACGAGCCCCCTCAAAACTAAATGGTTTAGTTACAACACCAACAGTTAAGGCACCTTTTTTGCGTGCAACTTCTGCAATGTATGGTGCAGCTCCAGAACCAGTTCCGCCACCCATTCCAGCAGTAATAAACACCATATCGGTACCATCCAAAAAGCTTTCAATATCCGAGCCACTTTCTTCAGCTGACCCACGACCAACTTCTGGATTACCTCCAGAACCTAACCCTTTGGTTAATTGTTTACCAATTTGGATTTTAGTAGGAGCAGGTGAACTTGCAAGATGTTGTGCATCAGTATTAACAGCAATAAATTCAACACCTTGAATATTCTGTTCCTCCATCATTGTCTTTATACTATTAGAACCTCCGCCACCTACACCGATGACTTTGATTTTTGCAAATTTTTCGACTTCTGGTTTGATAAGCATAATTAATTTTCTAGTAACACTATAGCACGTTTGAAAACCTTACGAGCGATAAATACAAACATATAATAGCATTTCCTTTTGTAGTAAGGTGTGGGGAGTTTTGAACCTATTCACTACAGGCATATAGTTTTTAAAACTAAGGAATAAAACCTTTAAACCAACTAACAACACCTTTAAATGATTGCTTTACCCCAGAGAAAGAAAGGCTAACTTTTGGTACTCCTGGCATAAATGAACTACCCCCACTAAACCCATGTGCAGCATACAAAACTGTTCCGACACTTGCTGCAAAACTTGGTGAATTCAACTCATCAACAAGACCAGTAACCCCTTGAGGTTCTGCAACTCGAACAGGTAAATTAACCTCATGAACAAGAATTTCTTTGAGTCCAAGCGTATGAGCTGTACCACCGCAAACAACAAGTCCTGCTGGAACCATACCTTCATACCCACTCTTTTTTATCTCCTGAACAATTTCTTCAGAGATTTCTTCAAGACGAGGTTCAATAACACCTTCAATTAAAAACTTTTTATCAATACTTGATACATTTTCTATTGCAAGAGATGAAACATCAAACAATTCGCTATCTGTTTCCTCTTCACTGTTACCACCGGCAGCTGTTGCTGCTAACGTTGAAATTTTAGTACTTACATATTGTTTAATTCGTTCAGCATCTTCAATTGATACGCGTAAACCAATTGCAATGTCTGAAGTAATATTCTTGCCACCTATCTTTAATACACTGCTATAGACAGGAGATCCGTCAATAAATACGACAACATCTGTAGTTCCTCCCCCGATATCAACAAGCACCACACCCAATTCCTTCTCGGTTTCTGTCAAAACGCTTTCACTTGATGCAAGCCCCGTATACACAAGATTCTCAACATCTAGTCCTACCTGTTGCACACACTTTACAAGATTTCTCATACTCGTTGTTGCACCAGATATCAAATGAGTTTCAACCTGCAAACGAGTTCCACTCATACCAATAGGATCATGGATCCCTTCTTGTGAATCAATAACAAATGAGCGTGGTACAACATGAATAATTTCACGTGAAGATGGCATAGAAACAGCCCTGGCAGCCTCTATAACCCTATCAACATCATTGGGCATAATCTCACCGTCGGGACTAGTAATTGCAACAACACCTTGTGAGTTTACAGATGAAATATGGCTTCCATTCACCGTAACCCATACACGAGATATGGTAACACCAGCCATACGTTCAGCTGACTCGATACCAACAGATAAAGATTCAACCGCATCATCAATATCAACCACAACGCCTTTTTTAATACCTTGGGATGGCACACTTGAAACACCAATAACTTGAATATTTTCCTCTGAAACTTCAGCTATAAGTGTAACAATTTTTGAGGATCCAACATCGATAGTTGTAAGTATTTGTTCTCTTGCCATAAGTATTAGTACATAAATAACCCCGCCTAACAAGAATGCTATTCACCCAAACACCCTTGGCATAATAAGGTCACACTTTTGTGTACAATATTACGAATATCTTACCACAGGGCGATCAAATCGCAAATCAAGTTCAATAACTGTTTTCCCAGATCGTAAAGATCCTGTAAAAATTGGCTCTATTAACTGTAAAATCTCAGATGGGTTTTGTTTGGAACTTATCTTAATTACTAATCGATTTTCAGAATTTAAATATATGGTTTGTAAAATTCGAGTAGTTTCACCTGAAGCTTCCATCACAACTTCAGACAAAGTAAGTCCAACTGATCCCCACTCAAAAGTTGCTGCTGACAAAAACCATTCTATTGTGCTCATTGGAATTGACTCCCCTACTGAGATTTTTGAGCCAAGTTGAGTCTCACCAATTGAGACGACTGGAACAATCTCAGGAAGCTTCTCAATATTTTGATACGAATAAAAGACCATGCCGTCATCAGAAACTAGATACCACGTATCAGATGTGTGAATACACAGTACCGGTACAAATTCCTCATAAGATATTTTTACTGTGCCTGGTAACTCGCGTGTAACGGTACTATTTTTTACCTGAGGATATTGCGCAGTAATTTCACGTTCGAGATCATTTCCAGGATACATAAAAATTGATGACGGTACATACTTTTGGGCCAAAATCCCAACCTCTGAACGTGCAACATACATTTCACTCTGTGGCGAGACAATTATTTCTTTTACTAAAAAAGTATCACCTGTTGCTATGACAAATACAATACTAAGTAATGCAATAACACCAATTACGTAACCGATGAGTTTTTTTGTCGGAATAAATCTTTTAACATTAATTCGTTTCGGCAGTGTGTTTTTATTTCGACGTTTCAGTCGCCGAAACCATTGTGGTGATCTCATTTACAATTCTCTCCTTTGCATTAAAAATTACTCTGGATTTTGCAACCTTGGCTTGATTATAAAACTGTTGATACTTTGACAACATTGTATCAAGAGTTTTTTCAAGAGTTTCAGGTGATAACCTATCTTCAGCTAACAACAATGCCGCACCTTCATTAACAAGCATCCGAGCATTCTTATGTTGCTCGTTGTGAGAAACCCACGGAATAGGTACAAAAATCGCTGGTTTTGCTAATGCAGCAACTTCATAAACCGTATGTCCACCAGCACGCGACAATACAATTGATGCCTGCGAAAATACGCTCCCTATTTCTTCTTCATATATGTACTTTTCAACTCGATATCTGGATTGCAACTGTTTCGATAACATCTGTTTGTGTTTAATAGCCGTATCATAATCATTAAAGACCGTACTTCCTCCAGTCTGATGCACAATATTGACCTTCAGTAACAATGATTCTAAAGATTTTTGTATTGTTTCATTTATAATATGACTTCCTTGCTTACCACCTGTCACATATAAAATCGGCAAATCGTTAGTAAACATAGGTACACTATCTGTTTGAAATAATTCTGGCCGTAATGGTAGTCCCGTTATGGTAACTTTGTTTTGATCAAAGTACCGTTTTGACTGTGGCCATGTTACAAAAACTTTCGTAGCAAAAAATCCAATAAATCTGTTCGCTAAACCTACAACGGTTGTCTGCTCATGAGTTACACTAGGAATTCGCTGTATCCACGCAGCCAAAACCACAGGAGTAGCCAGATATCCGCCAAAACTTACTACCAAATCAGGGCGATCACGTAGTAAATACCAAAATGCTTGAAAGAACCCAAATGGTAACCGAAGCCAGTGGAGAGGATGAAATGTCTTGTATAATTTTCCGGCCTTAACTTCTCTAAACGGGATTGAACTTTTTGTAACTTCTTGATACTCAGCAGACAAACTTAAGTCACCAAACATAGAGTACTTATGCCCATACCAAACCACAAGCGCCTTTTTTTGCTCAAAAAGTTCTCGCGCAATTGTTAGAGCAGAATTGTGGTGTCCACCTGTAAAAATTATCGTTGGTAATTGTATTTTTTCATCTGACATTGCGTGGCTATTGTACCAAAGTATCTATCCACATGAACACCTAAAATAAAACTACTCAAGATCCAAATACTACACCTGCCCACGAGCACTTCGCGAAATGTTTATCAAAATCCCAACCGAAACAAGAAGTAATGTTAATGAAGTGCCCCCGTAACTTATAAAAGGAAGTGGTACACCAGTCAGTGGCATTAATCCAACCATTCCCCCTAAATTCACCAACGTTTGAAACGCAATTGTAGTGGTAATACCAACAGCCAAAAATTTACCAAACGGATCTGAAGCTCTTTGTGCAATTGTAATTCCTCGCCAAATCACAAATGCAAGTGCACCAATTACTAAAATCGCACCTATAAAACCTAATTCTTCACCGATAATTGCAAATATAGAATCAGTCGTAACCTCTGGGATATACTCATATTTTTGGCGAGAACTCCCTAGTCCAAGCCCCAATATGCCACCTGACCCCAGTGCAATAAATATTTGTGTAATTTGATATGAAACTCCCTGAGGATCCGCCAACGGGTCCAGAAATGTGAAGATTCTTTGCCTTCTATAATCACTCGATAATGCATAAATAACTGCAGAAACAGCTCCTGATATCCCAGCAAGACTTATCCAAAACAATGATGCTCCCGCAACAAAATAGACCATAAGCGCTGTTACAGAAATCAAAATTGCGTTTCCGAGATCAGGTTCTAATGCCGTTAAAAGTAGAATTGTACCAACAACAACTAAAAATGGCTTGTGGGGCAATCCTCTTCGTATATCTTTATCAAACAAAGCAGCCAAATATATAACGATGCTTAACTTAGCGATCTCAGATGGTTGAACTGATATGCTTTGCAAAAATGGCACCGGTATATATAGGCGCTGCTTTGCACCATACACCTCTTGTGAAAAACCAGGGAGTAGTACGACAAGAAGTAAAATAATGGTTAAAACAATAAGTGGAAATGCAATCTTTTTTAAAACATGATAATCAATATTACTTACAATAAAGGCTCCAACTATACCAATAAATGCCCATATGCTCTGGTTTTTTAAAAACCAAAACTTGTCCCCAAATTCTTCAAATGCAACAACGACACTTGTGTTGTAAACCATAAACACACCAAACAGCGTGAGTGCTAACACAACTCCAGCAAGCACATAATCTGTTACCGCAAAGGTTCTTATTTTAAAACTGTTCTTTTTTGATCGTACGGGCATGATTAATTACATCCTCAGGGAACATTTCTAAAGATTGAATTTCAAAAAGTTGCTCATTACTAGATACACTCCTTCCATCACCAATTGTAAGTAATAAAAATTCATCTTTGGTCAACCCGCCAACAGTATATTGAGATGAGATAAATTCAATTCTTTGATCTCCTCCAACATAAACCCCATTAGGGGGGGTGTGATTAATAATCACCTGTGATGCTTCAGTATTTCTTGAAATAACTCTCATTCCCTTCAGCTGTTTTGTGAAAAAGTATGGATCATCGATCATGGTATCGTTAATAGTAATACCAAAGCTTTTATAATGTTCGTTTAAAAGACTTGATCCACATACCTCCTGTTCAAGTTGAGTTATCATCTGGGCAGAAGCTGTAAACCGTGGATTCATCTCCTGGGCATAAACTCTTGCATGCTCATCTACCAAAAAATCCAATCCAAAAAAACCACGATATCCAAGATCACGCGCAATTGTTGCTAACTTAACTGTTATTCTCCCAATGTCAAAAACAACGTCCTTTGTCTTAGTACTAAAATATGGTACAAGGTCCGTCCATACGTTTCCAACAGTACTACCCTCCATACGAGCTAAGGGAACCTCCTCATTCATGTCATCATTTATTTGAATAAAAGGATACGTTTGATAAACTTCACTCTCTGAAACTACAGCATTAATAGTAAGTGTTGTTCCTGGTATAAACTGCGATACTTTTACCTTACGATTACTATACTGATCTCGCAAACTGAATAGATCCGACTCACTTTCAAGAAAAAATGTACGGTTCCCAAACCAACCTCTTTCAAACTGAACAACCATTCGTTCTCCAAATTCTTGAGACAATGAGTCAAAATGAAGATTATTTAAGTGCTCAACACGAGACGGCGGGTGAGGTATCTGGTGCTCCTTACACATGCGAACAAAGTTTAATTTATTTTCTAATAGCGAACTTACGGCTGGCGATGCATTCAAAGAACGTATTGTACGAGATTTACCTAATGGCGTTTCAGCTATCACTTTCTCTAATGAAAATAATGGTTTAAAAAATATAATCCCCACCTCATCAACACTTCTTTTTAAGATAAACTCTTGAACTGCATCATGAAGTAACAATTTACGACTATTACGAACGATTATGTCTCCCCCCAATTCTTTTTCAATACAAAATACCGATACACCTTTTTCTATAAGCATATCAACAATATCGGTATAGTCGACGCAAATCACATGAAAATTCTCATATAAATCTTCAATGCCAAGGGCCCGTAAAGGATCTGTTGCTACGTAAAATATTGGTAATCTTTCCATTTGTTTAGGTTAGCACAACTACAACATGACTGTTTATCTTAAAATTTACAGTTTGAGCTTTTATAAATCCCGCATAAGCAAGCGCTCCCTCCTTTGAAAAATCAGTAACCCCATATTCTGTAAGTGTATTAATTGCAGATAAAACCTCATCATCTGTAACAATCCACCCGGATCCATTGGTAGCTTTAACTGCATCAATTACTAACTCTTTTCGATCGGTCTGCCTTGCAACAATACCGGTAACAATACTTCGTGCCTTTTTTCTAAACGTTGTATCAAATTTTGAAGCAATAGTATTAATATGTTGCGATTGCACAACATGAATCTGCGGCATACTTTCACGTGGCGTATCAGCCATAACAATACCCTCCCAAAAGCCCTGTACGGTTGTGCCAGAACTAACAGGAAAAAATATACTTACACCATCAACATTCTCACCCTGGGTTTTAATTTGTTGTTGTATTTCATCCCACAGTGCTTGGTAACCTTTGGTAGCATTACTATCTTTTGATTGTCTCACATACGGAATTGAGTGTTTATGGGAAAAATCTATAGCTCCTTGAATTGCCATTTCTTGTTTATGAATTATCGCTCCATAGCTAGACAATCTTTCAAACCGAACCGGTTCAATAAAAGGTGGTACAAAAGCATGCAGTGTAATTCCTGCCACCTGACAATAGTACGCTGCAGCAACTGAAGCATTCCCCGAAGAAGATACTACAATTTCTCTATGATTCCCCTCAACCATATGGGCAATTTGCCATACCATCCCTCGCGACTTAACCGAACCAGTAACGTTATGATCTTCTCTTTTTAGCCATACATTTCCAACGTTTTGAAGTGGCGTTTCTGGCCAAGGTAAAGCGTAGTCATTTGCAAACTGCGAAGCATTCATATACGTAGTATACTATTTTTTATAAGACAATTGTGTTAAAGGTGGTGAATAAAATGGAAGAAATTCAAACAAAACAAGTACCATGTCTAGACTGCGACTCTACTCTTGAGGTCGTTGACGATATTGAGATTGGAGATATTCTAGTATGCGAGGGTTGCGGTGTTGAACTAGAAGTAGTTAACAATAACCCCACAGAACTTGATTATCTCTATGTTCAAAAATAAAAACGATTCTTAGATCGTTGCAATAAAAAGTCCAATAAAAGCACATAAAGCACCAGCGATCCAAAACCGCATGGTTACTTTTGTCTCATCCCACCCCATCGCTTCAAAGTGATGGTGTAGTGGTGCAATTTTAAATAATCTCTTTTCCCCAAGATATCTAATTGAAAACAACTGAATAAGGCTTGATAATAACTCAATAACAAATACCCCTCCAATAATTGGTAACACAAGAGACTTTCCAATAAGTAAAGCTATTACTCCCAATAATGCTCCAAATGCTATTGAGCCTGAATCCCCCATAAATAACCGTGCTGGATACACATTAAAATACAAGAACGCAAGGAGCGCACCCATAAGAACAGCTATAAATAAAATCACATCTCCTGAAAATGTATGTGGTACTGCTAACACCCAAAACGCAGATAATGCAATTAACATAAGTCCTGTTGCAAGACCATCCATCCCATCAGTAATATTAAATGCATTGCTCGACGATACAATTACAAATGCAGCAAAGGGAATATATAACCACCCAAGACTTATATCATTAACTCTAAAAACACTGGAAAGAATCGGGATTTCAACTGTATGTAGTCCGGTGAATTTATATAAGAGGTATCCAATAATTAATCCTAATATTGTCTGAATAATAAGCTTCTCAAGGGCAGGAAGTGCACGAATCCTGCGTTTACGAACCCGAATCATTTTTCGAAAGTCGTCATACATCCCCAAAACTCCAAATGAGATAAGTGTTACAAACAAAATAATTGATGTCCAGTTTATAGAAAATGAAGTAACTACATAAAAAATTATAGAGAACAGTAATACTGACCCAAGGATAAGTACTCCTCCCCCTGTTGGCGTTCCGACTTTCCACCCATGCAAGTCATTAAATACCGTCTTGTTCCCGTGCATATCAACACTTTTTACAGGTTTTTGTCGAATATGTAACTTGTAAAGTGCATGTATAAATGGAATTGCAAGCGCAGCAGTGAAGATAAAAGATAGAAGTAATATCGCAAATATTTTGTACATTTTTTATTATGTTGTATTTAGTATCTTTAATCTTCGTACACCATCTCCACGCTCAGGATGAAAATGCACACTATACGCTTCTCCCTGTGGAGTTTTTTCTTGCCATTGTTGTTCCTGCAACGACTTTTTAGCATCAACGACTTTGATTATAGCAGTGTGTGGCCCTTGTCGTACGGTTCTTTTATATGAAGAATGTGCATACTCAATCTCAGTAATAACACCATTTTTTCTTGTGATACCAGTAATAATCAAGACATGGTCACCCGGTCTTGCTACACCCATGCGAATCATATCAGATTCTTGAATATCGTTGATATCAGAAATGGGAACGGTGTGCTTATCATTTGTTAACATATCTGCACTCACATTTCTGTACCAACGATCCGGCATCAGGGATTTTCGTATCCTGCCAAAAAGGCTTGTTGGAGTAATAAGTTTAGTAAGACTTGGTATCTCTCTAGTTAACAGATATGCATTCAATACATGGAACACCATGCCAGAACACTCAATGCCAATCTGTTGCTGTTTCATAAATCTAAACACTTCGGCATCTGAATGGGTTTCAAGATCAAACTCGTTTTCCTGTGCCATTTCAAGTAATTCATGGCGAATCACCTCTGGAGAACCCTTGCCGGCGCTCCTTTTTATATTAAATCGCTTTTGATTAATAACGTATGGGATTTTTATGTTCTTTTCATTTACCGTAAAATTGATATATTCACCTAAGCGTTCCCTCATCGCTCGAGTAGCCTTAGCATGCTTAAGCCTATCAATAAGTCTCTCATCAAGACCATCCATTCCACCTGACGACATCAAAACATATACACACGGCAAAGGTTCTGAAATAAGCTTAAAAATTAACACGTCTTGTTGTGGGGCATACATGGTATGCTCATGCGTTTTTGAAATAGCTGCAACAATATCTTTACCTGTAACTTTATAATCAGCATCTTTTTTGGCAGACACTTTGGGAATATATAGTTTATCTGCTGCACTAAAGCGATTGTCAAATTCTGTTAATACGGCCGGATTTTTAAGCGATGAGGAAAACATGTCAAATACACCAACAACCGTACTGTCTGGCCATTTTTGTTTTATTGATAAAAGCACTGTCTGCGCTTTTACTGGAGAATGTGCCAAGTCCCTAACAATAACAGTGCCGGCATCGTCATAAATAACTTCCATCCTTTGTTTCAATCCAGCATAAGATTCAAGATGAGCCTTTACTTGAACAGAATCAAATCCAATCTCTGTTAACAACGTATATGCAGCTGTAAGATTATCTTTATTAAATTCCCCAAGCATGGTCGGTGTCCAGTTAAGATCAATTGTTTTAATATCTGATGAACCATCATGTGAATACGTTACAACCTTACATGGCGCATGAGATATGGCATCTTTAATGTTTTTACCATCAACATTTGCAATAAGAACACCATCAGAAGGAAGCTTACTTACTAACTCAATGTAGTTTTTTATATAAAGATCTTCTGTTGGAAACTGATCGTAATGATCCCATTCGGCTGAGGTTAGAACAAGATACTTTGGCTTATAGTAAAAAAACTTAGATTGCGGCGGTTCACTTGTCATTGGAGGTACTGGATACTCATCTCCTTCAACAACTGACCATTTCCCTTGAGAAGAAACCAAACTCTCCTCATAGCCTACCATTTGCCCTCCCACCATATATGATGGATCTTGATGAAGCTGAGATAGCACATGAACAATTGCACCCGATATCGTACCTTTCCCAAAATTGCCTGCTACAACAATCGACTCATCTTTAACCACATATTCACCAAGAACTTCTGGGTATGAAACAGTTTTAATATGTAATACTTTAGCCTTTTCAAATTCTGGATTATGAGGGTCAACAATCAATGCATTCCCACCAACTACAACAAGATCCGTCCCAGGTTTCAGATTATCGGCATTATATGGAGACGAAATCTTGACGCCAATTTTCTCAAGATACGTACTATTTGGCGGATACACGTTTATGTCAGATCCTGAGACATTCCAACCCTTTTTTAAAAACATATGAGCCAGGGCAGATGTTGCTTTGCCAGCTATTCCAATAATGTGTACATTCATGTTTAATGTGAATCACGTTTTATATTTAAAACGTCAACAATGCCTTTGTAACCATTAATATCTAACCACTCTTTATCTTTAAGAAGTTCTTGCAAAGACTCTTTATTAAGTAGATATTTGAGTGCATCAATATTTGTATTCCATTTTGATCCATCGAAAAATTCAAACCCAGAAAAATTCGTTTTGTAGAGTGAGGCTTGAGAATACGCTGTTCCCAAATATGCATAGGACAAGCCATCATTTTTTGCCCAATTAATTGCCTCTAACATCATGCGTGAACCCAATCCACTAGCTGATACTGCGGTGTTAATAAACGCCATCCAATAGAACATACTGCCCCCAGATACCATAACAGGTATCATTCCTGCTATACGATCATCATCTTGTCGCTTCCACGTAAAAATCACATCACTCATATGATGAGAAAACATTCGTTTTATTGCATGATCGGAAACCTTTGCATCCCCCATTACATCAATAACAAATTGGCGCATCCATAATAAATCTGTGTTATTAATTCTCACTGAATCACTTGATTGAATGGTGAAATGATATGGCGATGTTTTTTTTATAACGCGACGATTTTCTGAAGAAGGTTCAAATTGATTAAGATCAATTCGCGTTGAACGAGCAAGATACCATAAACCAATTTTCATTCTCGAAGGCAAAAAACCCATGTTAAGTAATGAAGCTTTATCTTCATTATTATCTTCTAAGGCCCACACTTGATACGGAAACGCATAGTCATTATAGGAAGCAAGATGTTCTGAGAATAGTAACTTCATACATACTATTTTATGGGATTAGTCTACAAAGAGCAAAGTTAAATTTTTAATCATGGACACATATATTAAGATAAAGGCATGGATAACAATTTTAGTATTGATAATCTCAAACAAGCAGTTCTTATGTATCACCCATCTGCAGAAATTGAGATAATAGATAACGCCTACAATTTTGCCGAGATGGCATATGCGGACATAAACAGAATTGACGATACCCCACTTATTGATCATGCCCTTGCAACGGCACTTATCCTTGCTGATATTCGAGTTGACGAACACACTATTGCAGCAGGTCTCCTTCATGACATCATCCATGAAACAGATCTTTCCCTCCAGGATATAGAAGGTGATTTTGAACCAGAAACCTTAAAACTCATTACTGACATTAGTAAACTTAAAACATATACGACAAAACAAAGTGAACTAGCCTATGCCCAACAATTAAGAAATCTATTTCTTGCTACAACTGAAGACATTCGTGTTGTTTTAGTACGACTTGCTGAAAAAATCCACAACTTACATAGCATTACAGCTCTTCCGCAAGAAAAAAGACTTGTTGTTGCTCAAAAAGCTATTGACATTTATGCACCACTTGCCGACCTATTGGGTGTTCAAAAATTTAAACGTGAACTTGAAGACCGAGCATTTGAGGTTTTAAACAAAGTAGAATTTGAAACCATAAAAAATTATTATGACTCCAGGTATGGTTCACAAGACAGTACGGTTAATGCGATCCACGATGACTTACAGCAAACACTCGCATCACGAAACATGGATTTCAAACTGTATGGACGCATGAAGGCAAAATACAGTACCTATAAAAAATTCCTTGCAGAAAGCGAGGGGAAACAGACTCTTGAAGATTTTCTCGATACTATTTATGACAAAATTGGATTCACTATTCTTGTTAACTCAACGGAAGACTGCTACAGGAGTTTAAGCACCTTGCGTCGTGAATTCCCTTCTGCACGGGATCTAGTCAAGGACTATATTATAAATCCCAAACCTAATGGATATAAAGCTATTCACACCTACATAACTACAAAAAACGACATGCCTTGTGAGGTTCAAATAAAAACTCACATCATGCACGAATTTAATGAATTTGGGCCTGCTGCACATGCATTCTACAAACTTGTGGGTAGAAAACGTGGTTCCTTGCTTGAAACACCTGAAGAGAAAATAACTCAAATGAAAGAACTCTTACATTGGAAGGAAGGCATTCTTAGCGATAACGATGCGACAACAAAACTAACAACTTTCAAAAAACATATTTATGTCTTTACCCCTAAAGCCGATGTTATTGAACTACCTCACGGTGCAACCCCAATAGATTTTGCATACCATATTCACACTAAAATTGGCGATCGCATACGTGGAGCTCATGTTAATAATAAATTTGTCGGTATAGATCATGTTTTAGAGAATGGTGATGTATGCGAAATCCTAACCCGTAACGGAAGACAAAAACCAAGCCGTGATTGGCTCAGAATAGCAAAAACTGCTGCAGCTCGAAGCCAGATTAGAAAATCACTTCAAGAATAAAAATTAATGCTCAGATAAAACTGTTCAAATCTTACGTAGTATATTGATTGATTAGTTCACGAACAACAGCTTGGTCACTCCATGGGATTTCTGTTTTACCATCTAGATTCATGGATTTCTCATGTCCCTTTCCAGTAATTAAAACAATGCTTCCCTCCGTTGCTTGTGATAGTGCAAATGCAATTGCTTCTTTTCGATTGGGCTTAATAAAATAAGTTTCATCACGTACACCACCTGCATTGCCTGCCCCTAAAGCAATTTGTTGACAAATTACGTTCACATCTTCTGTGCGTGGATCTTCAGCAGTTATCACTGTTAAATCAGCATTTTTTACTGCAATTTCACCCATTGTTGGACGTTTGTGATAATCACGCTCACCAGCACACCCAAAAACAACAATTACCTTACTTTCGGTTGAGACCATGGTACGAACAGAAGTTAACGCAGTATATAAACCTTTTGAGGTATGTGCAAAATCTACGATTACTTTAAACTTGTCATTATATACAACCTCCATTCGCCCAGAGATTGCAGTTACTGACTCGATACCTTTTTTAACAAACTCTTGTGGTACTTGTAAGGCAAGTGCAATCGCTGCTGCTAGTTTTGCATTTTGCGTATTATAGCTCCCCAAGAGATTAACATCGATTCCCTGAAGCACTCCATCCGAAATATTCTCAGCACTAAGCGAAATATCACCAGTAGCTAAAAATGAAAGTTTTGTCTTTTGATAAGCTTCAAAACTTTTATGGTAATCCAAATGCTCGTGTGTAATATTTGTTAGTCCAGTTACATTAAAATGCACACCCGCAAACCTGTTTTGATCAATTGCATGGGAAGTTACCTCCAAAACAACATGGGTCATCCCTTCATTTACCATGCTACGTAATATTTTTTGAACATCCCATGCCCCGGGACTTGTTACATGAAACCCTGTATCCATCTGCTTATCTCCAAACTGTGCAGAAATGGTTGATAATAAGCCAACGTTAATTCCTGCTTTACTTAAAATTGCATGCGTATAAATAGATGTCGTTGTTTTACCATCAGTGCCTGTAATACCAATCACAGTCAGCTTACGAGAAGGGTGACCAAAATATATAGTGGCAATCCACGCACGAAGTAAATGAAATATGTTTTTGATTTTTTGCATATTTATAATCCTTTCTTTAATCGTTCAAGTTTTACATATATCCACATGGGCCAATATTTCCATACTTTAATTGGATAATCGAGTGTATTCATCCACCGAACTCTTTTACCACCGAAACCTTTTTTAAAGAATGTTAACCCTGCCCTCGGATGGTTTGGATTGTCAGTTGGTGCAACCCCCCAAAAATCATACGTTTTTGCTCCTCGTTCCTTTGCACGTTTAATAAGTGCCCACTGCAAGGCATACTGTGCATGTTCATCTCCATATTCATTGGTAGACCCACTATGATGATAAAAAGCCATCTGGTCATAAAACACTAAAAGAGATGCAGCGTGTACTCTTCCTTTGTGCTCGGCAATCAAAATCTCAATAAGTCCATCTTTGTTGAATGCTTCAAACTCATCAATAAAAAATTGTTTATCATACGAAACAAAACCCTGACGTTTTACTGTTTCATTATATACGTCAAAAAGTTTACATAGGTCAGAAACATCCGTTGATATGCGTACTGTCACCCCTTGTTTTTGAGCCTTTCGTACATAATAGCGCGTATTCTTACGCATTGATGAAAGTAATTCATCTTCAGATTGCGTAAGATCAAGAGTCATGGTGTACTCGGCATTAAAGTACATGGGAGCCTTCCTATAACCCATACTAATATATTCCTTAATTTTTTGATCATCGTGAATAAGTGGTGCACGAAAACGCATAAAATCAAGATTTTCTTTTTGAGCATACTCAAGAATATGCGTATGAAAAGCATTAAACTGTGCCTTATCCTCCCAATCAATAGTTGGTCCTGCATGCGAAACTATATAGTTTGCCCGTCTAGATTTCACCACAACACATAAATTGGCACCAACGAGCTGGTCATCATCATATAGTCCGAGACGAAGGACCGTATGTCCCTGGCTTTCCTCAAAATCTCCCCAATTCCACGCCTGAAGCATAGATTGTGGGTTATGTGAACACACTAATGCCCGCCACTCATTTTTATTTGTTACATCATGTACTGTTAACATAATTAAGCTCCCTTTTCTTCTTTGTACTCCTTATACAAAGAAATTACTAACGAAACGTCTTCATCGGTCATTCGGGAATACGTTGGCAAGTTTACCACCTGTGATGCAACATCTTCTGCTACAGGAGCATCACCTACGGTATACCCTAATTTAGACAGATCCACTTCACATGGGGCTACTACTTGATCATACCAATCACCCAAAATAACGCCGCGCCGTGAAAAATACTTCTTCATTTCTGTTGGACTGTTTTCTAAAATGGCATAACGTAACCAAACTCGTTCTGCTGTATCAATTTGAACACTTTGTATTCCTGCATCATAATACTTCGATGCAATTTCAGTACGACGATTCGTGGACACCTTAAGGGAAGAAAGCTGGGACATTGCAAGTTTAGCCAAAACTCCAGGCATTTTTTTTGTAGTCCATAGTGGACGAGGTCCTGACATCTTCTCATCAAAAGACGTGGCTTTTGATATTAAACCTATATTTTGCAACACATAATGCCATGCTTTTCCGAATGATAACCAATGGTATGTTACTAGTGATATCCACGTTGTGATCGGATGTAATAGCTGTTTTTTGATCCACCACCAACCCATCTTTTTTCGAGTTTCCACCTGCTGTCTATATTTGTTTTGTTTTCCAAAATCTTTTAAGACAACAATACCTCCAAACACTGAACTGACGATTTTGTCACGCCCAAAACTAAACACACTCGCGTCCGCTATTGTCCCCACTGGTTTGCCATCACGGGTAGCGCCAAGGGCATGGGCACAATCTTCGATAACAATAATCCCCTTTTCGTGCGCAAACGATAAAAGTTCATCAAGATCCTGAAACGGCAATCCAAACGTATGCTGAACAATAATTGCTTTCGTCTTTTTTGAAACATGCTTTTTTACTTCCTCTAAACTCACATTCAAGGAATCCTTTTCAATATCAACAATAACTGGAGTCGCGCCAACCCAATGAACAGGATTGGTGACTGCAACACAGGTAAACCCCTGAACAATAACCTCGTCACCTTTGCCAATACTATATGTAGAAAGAATATCCGCTATACCTGCCCGTGCACTATTAATTGCAAACACTGATTCTTTTGAGATAGAAAGAATATCTGAAAACACACTTTCTAATTCATGTACTGGTTCCGTGTCACGCCATTTCCATGGCTGTAATAGCAATGCTATAGCAAGATGTACATCCTCTTTTGAAATATTTGGGGATAAGCTTGGGGTGATAAGCATATTATGAATTGCTAGTCAATTTCGTCATTGTTTGTAAATTAATCAAAGACCTTCCCTCAAAAAGTACTGCAACTGATCCGACCTTGTTAACCATTTCATCATAGAGTTGTTTAGCTGATACAACAAGCTTCGCATGAGCATAATACTTGGCGTGGAAAGGTTCAACAATATAAAAACCATCAACACGTGGGAAAATTTCTTGGTCCAACGCACTGTTTACAGATTGCGATTCTTCGCCTAACTCATATACTCCCGTACAAACCACAATATGACGATCAGCAGGGATTGAAACAAGTTTCTCGACAGCCGCTCGAAATCCTGTGGAATTGCTATTATACGTATCATCAATAACAGAAAGATTATCTGAAACCTTTGTTATTTGCATACGTGATTGTTGTGGATTAATATGTGAAATCCCTTGCGCAATCTGATCCTCGGTCATTCCCAGCAATGCACCAACAACACGTGCGGCCTGGACATTTTGATCAACGTTTCGTGACTCATACGTCATTATTGCAACATCAATATTTTTGACAAGCTCCTCAACATTTTTGTCTGCAACATTTAATACAGCTGTACCGTTTACATCAAGTGCATCAATCAACTCCATTTTTGCTTTTATAATATTTTCCTTACCACCAAAAAGACCAGCATGCTGTTCATTAAGTCCTGTCATAACACCAATTTTTGGTTTCATCGCATCAGCGACAAGCTTTATTACCCCTTGATAATATGCTCCCATTTCTACGACATATACATCATATGAAGCATCTAAGTATCGTAATGCATGGAGGGCAACACCAATCTCACCATTGGCACTTTTGGGTGTTCTTAAAACTTTAAATTTTTCACTTAATACGTCGGCTATAACTTCTTTTGTTGTGGTCTTTCCGTACGATCCAGTTACACCAATCACTATAAGGCTCGGAAACATAGCCCGCTTACGTTTTGCCAGAAACAATAAAAATCGTTCAACAAAAAACGATGGTATTGACCATAAAAACACAGCCGCTGCTATAGCGAATGGTCCTCCAATAACAACTAAAAACGCTACACATACAACCCAAAATAGCGATAGCTTTGGAATAGTGACTAGTGGGAAAAGTACTATTACTGCAGCAGTAAGAGAAATAAGGACAATCTTAATCGTAATCTTTGGACGTTTGCGTTGACCTGATAGTAATAAACGGACTCGATCTTGTGGAGTTAAAGACTGAATAAATAACACCATTCGATCTCGTCTATATCCTTTGAGTTGCCATTGATATAACCAGTAAATAAAATTCATATGTATTTATGTGCGTTGGGTAAAACGCATAATTTCTTTAACCACAATCTCAGGATGTTCGTATAAAAACGAATGCCCGCGCCCCTCTACTGCGACAAGCGTTGATTGCGGTATTTTCTCACTCCATACTTTTGACATGGTAAATGGTGTTGCCTTGTCTTGCCTTGCCCACAACAATAATGTTGGTACTTTAATCCCCATAAGATCTTCACGAATGTCTTGCGATAAAACTCGACTTAGGATGGATTTTAGTCCTTCTGGTGCCTGCGCATAATCATAAGAACCTGTACCTTTTGTCCATAGTTTTGTAACACCAGACTTAAAGACAGAAATTATTGGTAAAGAAAATATAATAGATCCCCACGAGGCCAACTGTTTTTTTATGTCTAAAATCAGGTTTTTGGTCCGTACACCTGACGGATTAACCACCACTAAATGTGAAGCAAGAGTTGGATACTTTGCACTACACAATGCACAAACAGCCCCACCAAAGGAATGTCCAACCAATACGACAGGTGCCTTAGCATTGTTTACTATGTACTCTTCTAACCATTGTGCGTACTCAGAAATACCCCAATCTGTTGGAGGTACATTCGTTTGTCCAAAACCGGGCAAGGTTGGAACTAATACACGGTATCCTAGACCATTGAGTTCATCTTCAAGTTTTTTAAGTGGATTTATTTTATATGTCCACCCGTGAACAAGAACTATTGTTACATTATTCTTGATATCCATAAATTTTCATACCTAGCTTTGCCAATGAACTAAAGATATTTTGATGTACATCCTTGATCGCATTTGAATATGATATTTCTGAAGTCCCTGATGCAGCCTGTGCACACAAAAGCGCACTCACAGCTGACTCATATGACTCTGGTGCAAATTTTGTTGCCCTAAATTTATGTGGACCAAATATTCTCACTTCAGATGTAAATGGATCCGATGGTAATACCGTGACTTCAACCCCACAGGAGGAAAGCGGGCTTACAATTTCTGACACCTTATGCTTTTCAATAAACAATTGGGATTCCCCATCAGACAATCCAGAAATGACGCTTAATACTGATTGCCATATGAGGGGTAATCTTTGAGACTCACTAAGCGTTTGAATAGATGGGGTAAATACCTGGTCTTTTTGCCACACTCTTAAAACCTCTTTATCAAGACTAAATTCAACACCACGATCTAATAATCGCTTTGTTATCCGTGATAATGATTTATTGGGAAAGTTAGTTATTTGTATATCTCCTCTAGAAACTGCAACCAATGCCAAATATAACAAGGCTTCGCGTGATGATGGCGGAACCACATACAAAATTCCAATAAGTTCAGGGACAGACTCGACAACAATTTCAAGATTATCTCCTTGAATATGAACCCCCATTTGTGTAAAAACAGCTTTTAAAATATCAAACTCCTCTGAGGGAGCACATTGCTTAATCGTTGTCTTTAAACCACTTGTGGCTAACGTAAGGGCAACGAGCGAGGCAAGCACCTTATCTTCAAAGGACATCTCTGATGGAAGAGTAACCGCACAATCTTTTTTTGTTGTGGGCAAATATGCAACTACATAATGGGACTCTAACTCAACGGTTACACCAAATGCCTCTAGGATTGGACGAAGGTATGAATGAGATGCAATAACAGTCTCGGGAATGCCGGCCTTTCCAAATCGTGCGAGTAATGTTGCCCAAATCAATACAAGTTCAAATGTAGTAAGAGTTTTGTTGGGAGGAATCGCCGACATTGAAATTGATTCTCCATGAATGGAAACCCCATCATCTGTTAGAATTTGAGCTCCAATAAAGGCAAGTATTTCTGTTGTATCCCCTAATGTTTTACAATCTGGTGGATTTTTTACAACGGTCGGGTTCTGTGACAATATTCCTGCAATAAGTGCGATTTTAGAAGCCATAACACTCTCAGATAGTGTTACCTCTCCCGTTAAGTAGCTATTCCCCTCAATTGTTATTGTTTCTATCTCCATGTTTTACTCTAAAACTATTTTTATATCTAGTAAAAATCACCATTTGGTAGCCCTCGTCACCTCTTTAGCCGTTATTGCCGGCATATGGGGGTTTTATTACAATATTAGTGTATTATAGCCAATTTTTTGAGATAACGCACATTTACGCTGGTTCAATCTGAAAATACACCATTAAATCTTGGGCAAATTGAAACCACAATGGAACAACCGTATCTGCAGAGAATGACGATGTTGTTGGTTCGCTGAGCTTCATAATCAGCACAAATTGAGGATCATCTATCGGAGCAAAACCAACAAATGTTGTATTGGTTTTGTGAGGGTCATACGCCCCATTTACAGGAATCTGGGCTGTGCCCGTTTTCCCACCAATACTATAATCCTCCATTCCAGCATTCTTAACAAACCACTTAAACTCACCATCAGTTACTACTTTTCGAAGCATCAACCGAAGCATTTCAGAGGTCTCCTGGCTTATTGGTTCAGAAATTATTTCAGGCTTTACAACAATCTCGGTTTTATTTCCTTTATTATCGTAATCAATAAGTGTATCCACAATATGAGGTTTATATAGGTTGCCACCATTTATTAATGAAGAAAATGCTGAAACCATTTGAAGTGGTGTTACAGAAATACCTTGGCCAAACGACATGTTTGCTAGATCAATATCCCTCCACATTGATTGATCTCTAACAATTCCCCACTCTTCACCCTGAAGATCAATCCCTGTTGGACTTCCAAAGTTAAAAGCATCAATATACTTTGCAAATGTTTCAAAACCTACCCTATGTCCAACCCATGCAGCACCAGTATTGTTTGAGTGTTGCAAAATCTCTGTCATAGTAATTGTTCCCAAATATCGATTATTCCATGTCCGCACTGAAAACCCACTGTATACAACGGGCCCAACATCATCAAACGTAATAGAGGGAGTAACTAACCCTTCATTAAGAGCCATGGACAATGTTATTGGTTTTATAACTGATCCTGGCTCGTAATTTCCACCTATTGAAAGATTCCGAAAAACCTCAACTTTTCCAACATCTGACTCTCCTTTTAACTCATCAGACCAATACTCAGGTAAGTACGTAGGATAGTTTGCCATTGCAAGAATGCGTCCCGTGTTGGGTTCTAAAAGTATTGCAGTTCCGTTTTTAGCATCATATTTTTTAACACCTTCCTCAAGCCTCTTTTCAAGAAGATACTGTAACTCACGTTCAATAGTAAGAATCAAATCCCTTCCGTGAGACGGACTTTTTTGAAACTGCTCTCCATAGGGAATTGGTCGCCCATTAACATCCGTTTCTGTAACAACATACCCTGAACGACCAGAAAGATCGCCATCATAAAACCCTTCAAGACCAAAATAACCCGTATCACGTCCCGTTACATTTTTTCCCACAAACCCCAAAACATGTGCTGCAAATGTCCCCTCAGGGTATGAACGTTTTTTATTAGCTTGAAAATGAAGCCCCAAAGAATTATCTTTTTCAATTGATTGTTTTTGGTTTCGATCCAGTCCTACAATCATTTGTACATATTGGTTACTATCATCCTTTAGCGCTTGTGATAATTCTTCTTTGATTACTTCTTTAAGAGTATCCGGCCAATCTGACTGTTCTAAAGGCAAAGTATATCTGAATTTATGAATAGTGATTGGAAGCGAAACATCTACAGAAACCTTTTCATCCTCCTTGGGTTTAACATATAATCGTTCATGAATTTCTTTATCAACCGGCTCAGCCTTTAGCATCTCATCAATATGTTTATATAATATATCTACGCTTTTCCCTTTATCCTCCATTTCCTTGGGAACTGCAAACAATAAATATGTGTCCGCATTAATCACCAACGGATAGTTATCATGAGTATATATTTCTCCACGTCTTGCTATGAGCTCTTGTTCAACAACGTGCTGATCATACGCCAATGCTTTGTAATGTGCATGGTCTAATATCATGATCTGACCCAATCGCAGTGCAACGATGAAAAACCCAAAAATAATACTTGATTTAATAAGTCGTAAACGCCAATCCATAATTGTAATTATGCAATGATTCCACCGGAAAAACAAAGAACAAACTACCGGGTAGCTATTGAACGTTCGTCTGGGGTTTCAGAAATAAACACCAGGTGTGAAAATGACCTATCCATGCTAAATTCCTCGCGAGCCTGTTTTTCAATCTTTGGCATCGCTGACAATGCAACAATTTCTTCTCTTAATACTTCCATCTTGTCCTCGAGTTCTAGTTTGCGATTTTCGAGTACTGAAATATTCTGACCTGTTGTTGCAACCTGAGCTGCAAAAAAGATTTGTGCTGAAAAGGCGACAACGACAGCAATAATAAGAGTACTCATCGCAGTTATGTTTCGAAGTTTATTCGACATGGTTTTTTTTGTGTTTTCAGTTATTTTTCTATTCATATTTTTTCTGCTATACGCATCTTTGCTGACCTGGCACGCGTGTTTCGACTAATTTCCTCGTCAGATGGAACTATAACCTTGGTTGTTATTACCGTTATGTCCTCTCTGGCTTTAAATGCATGTTTTACAATCCTATCTTCTAAAGAATGAAACGATATCACTACAATTCGAGCACCTTTTGAGGCAATGTCCATAGCTTGAGATAAACCCGTTTTTAATACTTCAAGCTCGTCATTGACTGCTATGCGTAATGCCTGAAACACCTGTGTACTAGGACTAATGTTTCGCGACCAACGCGAACCGTAGGCCTTTTCAACAACTTTTGCTAGATCACCAGTTGTCAATAGTGGACAAATGTCTCTTGCCTTAACAATCGCCTGAGCGATTCTTTTAGGCATAAAAACCTCACCATATGTTGACAACAATATTGTTAACTCCCTCTCGGTCAAACCATTAACAAGATCAGCGGCTGTCACTGCATTTCTTTTATCCATGCGCATATCAAGTGGGCTATTTTCCAAAAAAGAAAATCCTCGATGTGATTTATCTAGTTGATCGCTTGATAAACCTAAGTCAAAAAGAACACCAGAAATTTCAATGTCTTGTAACTCAACTACTTCTTTAAGATGTTCAAAACTTCTGTTAACAATTCGTACTGATGAATTGCCTGCAAACCTTTGGTTCAATCTCTCGACTGCATCAGCATCTTGGTCAAAACCAAGTACTTTTCCGCCCCTATTTAAGATCTCTTGTGTATGACCTCCTCCACCCGAGGTCGCATCAATATGCCACTTCCCAGGGACGACCTGTAATGCGTCAATCGCTTCATTTTTTAATACGGTAATGTGCAAACTATCCGTTTTTTGTTTTTCTTCTAGCATCATTAAATTCCCCAATCATATTGATTCCTTGGAATCATATTGACTGCTTGGAGTCAATAAACGTCATCTGCAGAAAAGGTGTAGCAGTTTGTAACCAAAGTTTGTAACTAAGGTTTGTAATCAAACCACATGTCACCATAAAAACAGTTATCGTAACTGTTTCGGAACAGTGCGGTGTTTGACCACCACTTTCCGCAGATGCGTAAATCCAGCAGGCTTTTCCGTTTTAATCGTTTACGTTTACTAACCTATTCGCTATCTCAACTGATTCTCGAGCCATTTGTGCTCGGTACTGCTCCCATTGATGTTCGTCCCACAGTTCAATCCAATTTCCCAGCCCAACAAACACCACATCATCACTAGCAATATGTGCATGTTCTATAAGACTTTCTGGGATAACTATTCGTCCCTGTGAGTCCACATTGAGTTCGTGAGCACCACCCAACAAAAATCGTGTTGCTTCTCTCTTATCAGCCGAAATAAACGGTTGATCTGTAACCCCTTCCAATAATGTTTCAAAGTGCTCCGGTGTAACAATTACAATGCTGTTCTCATATCCACGTGTGGCAATAACAGTATCGCCAGAAATTTTTTTCCTCAATTTTCCTGGTATCGCTACTCGTTTTCCTTGTGTACATGATGCTTTGTATTCGCCTAAAAACATAATTCACCATTTCTCACCAAACTTCACCATTAATGTACTACATCTGTCTACCATATGTCAACGATTGAGATTGACCAAAACACGTCATTTTACAAGCACACATACCGAGCGAATTCCCAATGGGAATTCGCTACAAAATAGCAAATACTTAACCTTCTATATGTTATAGTAATTACATGTCAAATCACGATATTCAAGATGTTGTTTCATTAGCTAAACGACGGGGTTTTGTATTCCCCAGTTCCCAGATATATGGTGGTTGGGAAGCTACCTATGATTTTGGACCACTGGGTACTGAAATCTTACGAACACTTAAAAACCTATGGTGGGAGAATTTTATTCACCGTAAACCAAATGTTGTAGGGTTAGATAGTGCTATTATTAGCCATCCTCGTGTATGGGAAGCAAGTGGACATGTGGATTCGTTTGCCGATGTGATGGTTGAAGACAAGAAAACTCAAAAAAGATATCGTGCAGACCACCTCATTGAAGACACACTTAACATCCCAACCGACGGGTTTACCCCCCAGGAGTTTGACGAGCTTATTGGAAAGAACAATATTAAAAGCCCTGACAATAATGAACTATCGCAAGCTAAGTATTTTAATCAACTGGTAGAGGTACAAATTGGCACAACCTCTGACACAAAATCTACAGCTTACTTACGCGGTGAAACCTGTCAACCAATTTTCTATAACTATGGTTTAGTAAAAGATTCAATGCGCATGAAACTTCCATTTGGTGTTGGACAAATTGGTAAGGCATTTAGAAATGAAATAAAGGTTGGACCATTTTTCTTTAGAACGCGCGAGTTCGAACAAATGGAAATTGAAATGTTTTTACATCCGAGTGAGGCTTCCGAACAGTTAGAAACATTTAAAACTGAAAGTATGGAATGGCTCACATCCCTTGGGATTTCAAAAGACAAACTTAAGTTCAGGGAACAGGAATTTAAAGAACGTGCACATTACAACAAAATCGCAACAGATATTGAGTACAGTTTTCCGTTTGGATGGAAGGAGTTTCAAGGGATTCACTACCGTGGTGACTGGGATCTGACTAGGCATGGAGAGTTTTCAGGACACTCTTTTGTGGAAAAAATCGAAGAGACTGGAGAAGAGTTTGTGCCTCACATTGTAGAATATTCAATTGGTTTAAGTCGTCTCTTACTTGTCCTTTTATCCGACGCATATACTAAAGAAGAAGATCGGTTAGTCTTAAAAATAGCTTCTCACCTTGCGCCTTACAAAGCGGCAGTGTTTCCATTAGTTCGAAACAAACCAGAAATTACTGAACGAGCAAAAAAAATATTTGCAGACCTTAATCTACACACACCAACAGCATTTGATGACAGGGGCAATATTGGTAAACGATATTTATCTCAAGATGAAATTGGTACTCCATTTTGCGTAACAATAGATTACGACACACTTGATGATGGAACAGTAACTGTTAGAGACCGCGACAGTAAAGAACAGATTCGAATCGCAGAAACAAAATTAGTGGACTATATCTTAACAAATACCTCTGTTTAGTTATTTAACTAAACCTTTTGTGTTTAAGGTTCTCTCCAAAACCTCTTCAAATAATCTATGCATAAAGATCTTCCTTTGATAAGGATCCTTAGGGTATTGTGACCCATGATCCTCATCTGACCAAAAGCCGGCATTTTTTAATAGATATCTTTCAAGATTTCGAAGCTGATCAGAATGATAAGCTTTACGTGAATCAATTTGTGTTAGTAATCCAATCACCTGATTAAACAAATCTGTATCAGGTTCTTCGTCCGGAATTAAGTGCTCAACGAGTTCTGAAATATAGTACGCAACATTTACCAATGATTTGTCTTCTTTAATATAGCCAAAGTTCTCTACTGTCTGGGCTTCCGTTATAAGGCCAAGTCCTGAAGATTCCCTAATCGTAACCCTGGCTACGTTAAATAAATCTAAGTGGCCCCCTCTCCTTGAAGTAATACTTCGCACCCCTTTTGCAACAGCTCGTATTTTGCCTGTATATTTTGCGAACATAACAAATAAAACGTCACGTTCTCCGTAAGGGTATCGACGCAAAATGATTGCATCGTCTGTAAAAGTTTTCATGAATTCAAATGTTACCAGGAAATTGTTTTTACCGTATCTGTAGTAACATCAAAAGAATCTTCAAGTTTATCATTTACAAATATAGTATGCTCAACTGAACTTTTCCCCGGTTGTTTTTGTATAGTAAGTGTAAACTCATCGCCATCCTGCCGTGGAATTGTATAGGTAAAAGAAACTACTTGTGAAGAAAGTGCAGGAATTCGAACGAAGTTATCAAACACCGTTTTTCCAAGATCGTTATAAACTTGGCTTTGAGCTTCTCCACCGGAAAAATCAATAAGTTGAGATCCTTTCGGAACATATACTCTTAAGTAATTACGAGCTGTAGCATTAAGCCAACCATCAAACGTTCCCGTATTTTCATAGGTAAGATTGACCTTTACCGTAATTACCCCCTGATCAGAACGAGTATAGTGGTGTTCAACCGATCGGACTAAATACATATCTGACTTTAATCCTGCAAGGTTTGCATCATTTACATGAAAATAATCTTCATCCGTAGAAACTATTCTACCGGAAAAATTGTATTGTTCTGACAGGTCTTGAAGCTCAGGATCAGTAAAATACAATAATACATGCTTTTGATCTAGTTGCTTAGTAACTACGCTAAAAAGGGGCATCCACTGGGTACTCTTTACTGACATGACTTGATCAAAAATATTATTCATCAATGCCCCAATAACATCTTTTCTAAGTGCTTGATCTGAGGTGAGCTGACTTGAATAAAACTCTAAGCGACACACAACATTTTCCGAGGTAAATGTTGTCCCTCCATCTTTACAAGACGCTGGAACATATGGAAATAAACTAAAATCAATACTATAATCTGGAATTTCAACATCCCCTGTGAATTCAAGCAACGCCGAAACAAATTGAGTATCTATTGCAATGATCCCATCAACAGACGCTTGGCCAATTTGTTTCCAATACGTATGGAACATATCCATTGACTCTTTGTAGTCTGGTGAGAAGTTTGTATCTCTCATATGCCAAGCTGTTTCCGTAAGATATTTTATTATGGGAGCTGGAGGTGTGTAATAAACCTGATCATCTCTAATCTCATAAATGTTTTTTGCTTCAGAAAAAGAAATCTCGCCTGACTTACTATTTAAAATAGTAAATGATGTAATAAATCCTCCAGTTGGACGTAACTCCTTGTCGTTTTGAAACAATACCAAATACCGTTTTGTTGCATCAACTCCCATTAAATCAGGTAATTGCATTACAAACTCCTTAATTTGAGGAATATTTTCGGAAAATGACTGCGTAAGTTTAACTCCTTCCCGTGCGTAATCACGTATTGGAATTCCTAAGTTTGGGTAGGTATCAACTGACAAATCATTAACCAAGACTATAACTGGCTCAATATCAGAAAGATATGTATCTAAAATTGGAATTATTTGTGGTGATATTTTTAAGAAATTTTCTAAGTACTGTTCACTACCACTTGATGTATCAAGACCTAATGCCAAAGAGAATGGAGCCACATTCTCTAAAAAATCTTGGTGAACAAACAGCCCCTCATCGATAATCTTAGCAATAATAGGAAGATCTTTATAAACCGGCTTTACCATAGGAACATAATTTAATAGTTTCATCTGATCAATTGCAATGAGTAGATCTGCAGTATTAACCCTCAAAGAGGCAAGTACTGATGGCAGTTGATCAATAGTTCGCTGCGAAGCATGTGTTTTAAGATCTTGAGCATCATCGTAAACCAATGATGCTGAATCAATAATGACACCTGTGGGGGAAAGAACAGTAATGTAACAAACAAAACCTTGAAAACAAGCAATTGCAATAAGTAATAATATTAATTTTGCGTGATGTTTTATAACAAGCATAGACACATTCTACATTGCTCCTGAACCTTTGAGAACAACAGGAATGGTTCTAAATAAAATTTTAATATCTAACCACACACTTGCGTGGGTTGCATAGTAAGCATCCATTGATACTCGTTCTGTAAAATCAACATTACTTCTACCTGAAACCTGCCATAAACCGGTAATCCCTGGTTTAACTGTCAATAAACGTCGAACGAGGGCTTTCGTCTGAGGAAAACTATTTTGCTGTGTCTGAAGTTCTTTTACAACATAAGCACGCGGTCCAACAATACTTATCTCCCCCTTTAATACGTTAATAAGTTGCGGTAACTCATCAATACTAGTTCTACGAATAAACGATCCCACTTTTGTTACCCGAGGGTCCTTAGCAAGTTTATAATTTGGTTGCTCCTCTTTTAATTTTTCTGTTTTCTCATCCTGACTTGCGTGAACAAACTTGCCATCTTTTTCAAACATACTCATACTTCTAAACTTAATAAGGTCAAATTCAAGCCCATTACGACCTACTCGTCGGTGCCGAAACAACACAGGACCTTTGGAGTCTAAATGAATCGCAATCGCGGTACAAGCCATAAGCGGCGAAAGAAAAATAAGCGAAACAACACTTATGAAAACATCAAGTAACCTTTTAAATGCAAGCATCCACCCATCTAATAGTGACGGGCTCAGTTCAATAAGTGGTGTTGCGGCAAACTCGTGAGTTTTTACATGTGCAGTTGCAAGATCAAGTACATTTGGAACAAACATAAATGCTATTCCCCTACCCTCACAGACTGTAAAAATTTCAAGAGATGTACTATCCGAAATTGCAGGATCAGCAATGATTACCACATGCACGACTTCATCAATGAGATATTTTTCTAATGAATCAAAATTGTACGTCCACTCAGGAAGTCCAGGATCTATTAAGGAGTCCTTAGAGCTTGGTTGTGTAATATATATCGCCTTAATGTTATAGATATTCTCTCCAACCGCTTCTAAACTTGCCTTGACCCTATCAATATGTGGTTGAGCTCCAACGATAACTACATTTTCCCTGGCAAAACCTCTCGATCGAATAACTCTTTCGATAACAACCATAACTCCTCTACCAATAAGTAGAAACACTACAGAAAAAAGAGCAGAAAACCCAAGGACCAACCGTGAATAATCAAATGTCCTGCTAAAATAAATCACAGAACCAACAAATGCCCCGGTTAATAGTGAACCAAAAACAATGCGAAACACATCTGAATACCTATCGATAACCAGTTCTTGTTTATACAACCCAAAATAAGCAAAAACACTGATATATAAAAACCCGGCCATAAGTGCAAACGGTACAAATTGCATAAAAGGGATAAGCATCACATCACCAAATTTTTCACGAACATAGTAAGAAACGACATAAGACAAAACTACCAGAACATAGTCTGTAACTAATGTAATTATTCCAAGCAATAACTTACTTCTTCTCATTTTACGTGTAGATTATAACAATGATACTTAGTCCCCACAACAACGCGGTCAAAATAATTTGTTTATCAGTCAATAGTGTTCGGGTCGGATCCTCCCCCTTATTGTCCGTATAAACCAAAAGCAGATACCTAAATAATCCATATACGACAAGTGGGACAGTATAAACCAACGCTGAGGTTCCCAAACGATTAACAACATCCGGTGCTTGAGTATACAAAACATAACTTAATAAACTTGCCGTTGATACTATTGTTAAGAGTGTATCCAGAAGTTGTGGGGTGTAGTTTTGTAAAGATTTTCTTGTTCCAGAAGCACTATCTCCTAATAGCAAAAACTCATGCCTACGTTTTCCAATTACAAGAAATAACGCAAGAAAAAATGTTGTTATAAATAGCCAGTTTGAAATAGTAACCCCAATTGCAACACCACCCGCTACCGCACGAATTACAAAACCGAGTGAAACGATAAGAATATCAACCAATTCGATGTGTTTTAAAACCTTTGTATATGATGTTGTAAGAATAAGATATACCATAAGAATGGCAAAAAATTGAGGGCTTACTAATAACGCCGTACCTACACTTACTACAAATAACACCCCTGCAATAATCCATGCCTGACGAGTAGATATAACTCCTGCTGCTAATGGCCGATACTTTTTGACTGGATGTAAACGATCCCTTGTTATATCAACAATATCGTTCACAACATATGTTGCACTTGCAGCACACGAAAATGCAATAAAACCAAGAATTGTAAGATATAGAGAATCTTGATCAGATAAGCGTTGCGCAAAGAGTAGCGCTGCAAATAACAAAAGGTTTTTTGCCCACTGATGTACTCGAATTAGTCGTATTACGTTTCGTTGCATATGCTATGTAGTCGATCCACAAAAACCTCCCTAGAAAACCCCTTCGCATGATTTACTAGCTTTGTTTTATCCCATGATATCTCAGGTACCCTTTTAAGAGCCACCTTTAGATCATCTGCCGTTTGGGATTCAAACAGTATACCCGTTTCATTTGAAATAACAGTATCACGTGCCCCCCCTTTATTATAGGCAACAACAGGTATACCACATGCATTAGCTTCAATAATCGTCATACCAAAATCTTCATATTGCGGATGAAGCAAAGCCACGCTGTGACGCAATACATATGAAGCCTCTTTGTCAGTAAGATATCCAGCCATAATCGTTGACCCAGTTGCGCGGGACGCTAATTTTTTATATGCAGCTCCGGTACCAATAATTACTAACGGAATGTTAAGTTCCTGACATGCATCAATCGCCACATCAATGCGCTTCCATTCAACGAGACGAGACATCACAACCATATAGTTGTCGGGAAGATCAAACGATGGTTTTTCCTCTCCATTAAACCTTTCAAAATCAACAAACGGAAACAACACTTCTGCATCACGTCGATGATATTTATTGATTCTCTTTACCACAATACTGCTATTGCCATAAACAACATCAGCACGTTGACCCGCAATATAATCCGATTGGCGCATTGTTGAAAGGATCGGTAAAAGAAGTCGACGTAACATTGTACCCAATCTCCCAGATCCAAAATACATTCGTGGTTCCCAAAACCCTCTAAATGGAGAGTGAATGTAACTTATGTGTTTAGTCGTTGGCTTAGTAACAATTCCATGAGCAAACCTTGTGGATGTTGAAAAAACAATATCAAAATCAGAAAAATCAAACTGCTCGAAAACTAAAGGATAGAGGTAAAACAATACTTTATTGATAAATGCTTTAGCAGGAAGTTTATCTAATATACTTGTTCGAAACCTGGTTGCATCAATTCCTGTTTTTTTAATCACATCACTTGTTACCATTGATGTAAATATCGGTGCACCAGGAAACTCATGAGCTATTGCAGCCATTACACGTTCAGCCCCACCCCATTGAACAAAATCGTCATGAACTAATGCTATTTTTGGGGTGACGGGCTCTTGAATCGATTCCTTTAATTGACTCACTTTAGTGCCTCCTTAGGTATTACGAGGTGTTTTTCTTTTTCTAGTGTATACCAAAATAACGCCCCAAAAATAATTACCGTTATGTTTGCCGCAAAGTGAGTTACTATTGCAAAGAGAAATGATAGCGACTCGTTTACACCCATAAGTGAAAACGAAAGAACCGTTACATATTCATAGGTGCCTACCCCTCCAGGACTTGCAGGAATAACAATAGCAAGATTAATAATTCCCATCAAAAAGGCTGCAAACCCCAAAGATAGCTGAATACCAAACGCATGAAAACTTGTGTAATAAAATAAAACTTCAAGTCCCCATACCAAAAGACTTAATCCCATGAGCCTGAAAATAGATGGAAAAGAATTCAATGCACGTAACCCTTCAAAAAGCTGCTTAGAAAAAATATTTACCTTGTCTCCGATTCTTTTAGGCAACATTACACTAAATGTATGAACCACTGACTGTGCTTTTACAGGGTATTTTGCTGAAACAATAAACAAAACAAATAAAGCACCAAAGATTCCACTCGCAACCTCAACTGCTTGGGTTGCCCACTGGGGCATAGGTAAAAACAAACTACCAACGAGCGTAAAAAACACAACGGTAATTCCATCCAAAACACGTTCTACAACAACCGTTGTAAACGCTTTAGGTATTGATACATCAGGATAAAGAGTATGCAATGCATATGCACGGTACACTTCGCCGGCACGAAGCGGCAATACATTATTTGCAGCAAAACCCATCACGAGCGTTTTTAGTGAATGCCAAAATGTTACCGGTATATGCATTAACAGAAAATATACTTGCCATCTTCGCCCCCTCACAACGTATCCCGCTGCAAGGAGCCCGAGACCAACCATAAGCAACCAAATATTAATCTCATTAACATGACTACGCATAAGACCAAAGTCAGTTTTTTCAATCGAAAGATATAAAAAAAATCCACTTATGCCAATCAATACAATTGTGTTTACGATTTTTTTAATATTCATTACTCTTTAGTGCTTAATACTCGAATGGTACAAAGATAATGTTTCAGTTGCCATGCGTTCCCAACTATACTCTGTAACTTTTCCCAAACCGAGATTAATTTGTGTATTTCGTAATGTACTATTTGAGTTAAGATCATTTACTTTTCGGGCAAAACCTTGAGAATCCCCTTCATTAACATACAATGCTCCATCTCCACATACTTCTCTATGAACGGGAATGTCAGACAAAACAACGGGACACGAAGCACTCATCGCTTCAAGAGGAGGTATTCCAAAACCCTCTTCAGCTGAGGCGCTCACAAAAACACTCGCCTGACTATACAATACAGATAACTCTTCATCGTCAACGTATCCTAATATATTTACACGATGAGATAATCCCTTTTGCTTTGCCATATCTTCAATTTTTTGATAAAAACTATTCCGAGACCCAACAAGTAAAAGTGTAATATCTTCTGGCATATCATTAAGTGCATCAATTAAAACATCAACTCTCTTATAGGGGTATGCATTGCCCACATACATCACAAACTTATTGGTAATTCCATACTTTTCCAAAACATGTAGTGGCTCATTTATTGTCTGATGATTACTTAGGTCAGTATCAATCCCTTCATACGTTACTGAGATTTTGCTGTCGGAAACATTAAACCAATCAACAATGTCATTTTTTACGAAATGGGTTGGGGTAATAATATGACGACTACGATTAACCGCCCACCACATATCTAGTCTATATGCTTTATTCTTTACGGCATACATAAATGGTGAAAGTGTAGTTGCATCAAGACCAACATGTTTGTGTTTAATAAGATCGTGAATCGTAACCACAAATGGCGTCGAAAAATTGAGAATGGGTACAATAAAGTGGGGAAAATGCACCAGGTCATATCTACCCTTTGCAAGAGCTAAAGGGAGTTTAATTTGTTCAGCAATACTATGGTGAGGGGCGTCAACCACTTGTAGAGAAAAATTTTTAGGAAATGATTCATTCCTATATTTCTCTAAAACAAAAAGTGTAAATAAATCATCTGTATCTATACGGGAAAGATAATGTATAAGATTTTTGGTATACCTGCCAAGACCTGCATGGTAAAGACCATAAAAGCGAGCATCAATTGCAATATTCATATGTTATTGTGATAAGTATAACAAGTTATCTTACAGGCCTAAAACCGACCTATAAACTGAGATAGTGTTTTTTGCTACATCTTTCCACAAAAACCGTTTGATATTCTCACGACCTTTCCGAATATACTCTGCCAAGTCTACCTCGTGGTTTAGCACTTTTTTGATTTTTTGCGCAATATCACGTGGGTTGTGTGGATCAAAAAAGATAACACCCTGCCCACCAACTTCATGAAAAATCTCAATGTCTGAAGCAAGCATTGGTTTTTCGTACCACTGCGCTTCTAAAATAGGTATTCCAAAACCTTCTATATATGAAGGCGAAATCACTGCAGTAGCATTTTGATACAATCCTTTTAGTTCACTGTCGGGAAGATATCCGTTAGAAATATAATAGTTTGGAAATACAACATAATCGGAAAGACCCATTTCAAAAACTAATGTGCGAACTTTTTTAGATAACTCATCAACTTTTCCAACAAATACAAGTTGTACTTTTACTCCTGATTGTATGAGTTCAGATAACGCTTGTAATAAGGTTGCATGGTTCTTGTGCGGATACATGGTTGCAACATACAATATATAGGGCATCGAAATATCATATCTATCAAGAACTCCTTTAAGGTTTGAGTCAATTTCATCATCCATTTTTGTTGATGAAACATGGTCAAAACCAATTGATGTATTTATAATTTTAGTAGGGTCAACCTTAAGGTGCTTAACAATCTCATTTTTTGAGACCTTAGATATGGTTGTTATTTTTTGAGCTCTGTGTGCTAAAAACCAAATTGCAATTCGATATACAAACTTTTTGAATAAATAATATCTATAGTTTTTTGTAGAGTTACCAAACGTTGAATACGACAAATGAATTAAGTCATAAATGGTAAGCACAAATGGACCTGGATAAAGTAGCGGCGCATTAAAATTCGTAAAATGCATAAGATCAACTTTGTACTTTTTAATGATCCACCATAGTTTTATTTGTTCAGCAAACGAATAGGGTGCAATATCGGCCAACACCTTTGTAATTCGATCACTTTTCGGTTGATATGCCCTAAACCCATCTTTTCGTAAAAAAACAATGAGCGAAATATCGTCACCCATCTCTTTTTCGATTGATAACAATAGATTTTCAACGACCCTTCCAATTCCTGTAATAAATATTCGTGCATCAATTCCTATGGTAATTTTGGAAGATAGGTTTGAAATCATACAATTATTTTGATAGTTTTTGACGGAAAACTCGCTTGAGGTTTAGTAACCAAATACCTATATCAACAGCTGTATTCACCATAACATTATACTCAGAACGTAAGTGTTTATCATAAAACAGTTGCATTGCATTAACACTTGAACGAGCAACAAGCACTTTCCCCTGTCTAGAGGCAGAACTTAGTTTTTCCCCTTCTTTGCGAGTACCTTTTGACGCGCCACGAAAATGAGTTATTGAACAATCCGGAAAATACATAACCTTGTATCCCGCCTTTTTTGTTTGAAAACACATATCAATATCCTCGCCGTTTAGAAAATAATCTTCGTCCCACCAACCGATTTTTTCACCAACATCTCGACGAATTAACATAAATGCGCCAACAATAGAATCTACCTCATGGGAAACCGTAAGATCTTTCCATCCTTGGTTGTATTGATTATAAAACTGTGATTTTGGGAAAATCTTACTTAATCCGGTGAGTCTTGTAAGTGAAGCCCATGGCGTTGGGAAACCTCGATGACTATCCCAATCAAACGAACCATTCGACAAATTTACTCTACATGTTGAAAGTCCAATTGTTGCGTCGGCATCCATGTGTTTTAGCATGGTGGAAAGCGTTCCTTCAGGAACCGTGGTGTCGGAGTTTAAAAATAAGACAAATTCTGTTTCTGGATTAGAGGCTTTAACTCCTACGTTATTACCTTTTGAAAACCCAAGGTTCTCGCCAGTTTCAATTAGTTTTACCCCAGGATACTGCTGCCGAATTGCCTGTACACTTTCGTCTTTACTGCCATTGTCAACAACAATAACTTCAAAATCAGTCCCTATACGTTGATCTTTTAACTGTGACAAAGAATTAAGACAATTAAGCGTCACGGCTTTTGTGTTGTAGGAGATTATTATTATTGAAAGATTCATTTCAAGTATTCATTAATATTTCATTAATCTTTTTTCTTATCAATAATATTGTTACTAAAGATCAATCCTAAAATGAACCACAATAACATTGCAACTTTTGATGCACGGAAAATATCAACAAATATGCCGTTCACGAGCAGTGCAATAAGAATAATTCCAGCTGTTGTAATGATTAGTTTTTGTCTTTCATCTGTACTTTTTCGTACACGAATAATAATCTGATATCCAATTACCATCATCAACACTACGTATGCAATGATTCCAAGAATACCTGTTTCACCAAAAAGTGTTACAAATTCACTATCAAGACCTATGCCTAATGAACCCATCCCAGTTCCCAACCACACATTTTGCGACACCGCTTCAAATGCTCGCGGCCATGTCTCTTTCAAACGCCAATATAGACTTGCATCTTTTTCGGCAATTGCATCAATAGCATCTGAAATAAACGTATTTGTAACAGCAGGCTTATTCTTCATATCTTCAGTAATTGTTTCATCCACCCCACTCACAACAACAGTAGTCACCGAAGTTGTTGGAACATTTGTCTCTGGTGGTTTACTAGTTGCTTCAGGAATAGTAGGTTTCACAGGTGATCCGCCCGCATTGGATGATTTTGTTATTGATATCTGTGGGACAGGAGATGGTGTCTTTGTTGGGCGTGGTGTAGGTGTCATCGTTGGAAGTGGAGTAACTGTTGGGGATGGTACAAGTGTTGCTAACTCAACTGCGTTACCAACACCCTGAGAAATATGTCCATATCGCTCAACAAGAGACTTTGACACCATGGGTGGCACAATAATTATCAGCAGAGTTACTGCAATTACCTTGAGAGAAAAACTCTTATCTCTCTGAACAAAAAGAAAAAATGGTATTGAGAAGGCACTTGCAATTATAGGAAATCTTGAGCCTGACATTCCAAGGGCAACAATTGTTAATAGCAATGAAACTAATAAGGCTTTTTTCAAC
This sequence comes from candidate division WWE3 bacterium CG22_combo_CG10-13_8_21_14_all_39_12, assembly GCA_002771355.1. Taxonomy (GTDB): domain Bacteria; phylum Patescibacteriota; class 4484-211; order 4484-211. The sequence continues at coordinate 46,085 of PCSU01000056.1, forward strand.
CACCCACGACTCTCAATAACCCACATAGCAAATGTCAAAGGAATGATAATTATCAGAAAACCAGCAAGCTCATAAGGTCCTGAAAAACTCGCAAAAGCCCGATCTGTTCCAAAAATATATGTGTACCCATAAAAACCTCCCCCAAATCCTCCAAGAATTCCCATGAGCTGTAACACAGCCCACAACGAGAGCGGAATACTCGATAAAGAAATATAAACAAAGATTTTTTTTACCCGTTCCCAAGAACTCACAAAGAGCGCTGATAAAAAGAAAAATACGGTGTATTCAATAAACCTAAAAATAAAAAACAATCCTCCCCACTCGTAAGTTTTGAATCCATTATAAACGGTAGATAATGTGGCCACTCCTAGCCACATAAAAATAAGACGTGTAACTGGTAATTTTACAATTTTTAGAAATTTCTCACGATATTCATTTTGACTGATAGTTAGATAGACTGAATACAGCACAAAAATTGCGATCAATAAGTCTTCTATTCTAATTGGCGTTGGAAATCCACTAAGGCCTTGAATAAGTGACAACTTTGGGAACAACAACACAAACATCATGAGAGCCGTCAAAATATTAACTGGTGAAAAAAATCTTTTGGGTAGCATATTATGTTTATCCAGAATTATCTTATTTGCACTTGAGAAATCACCTTAAGCCATCCTTCTTTCCACTTATTGATATTGTAATTAGTACGAACTTCTTGCTGCTGCGAAAGGGCTACAGAATCTTTTGATGTATATGTTTCAATCATAACTCTGGCAAGATCATCCGCTGTAATGTCCGATTGAGCTGTTGGCAAATCAGCAAGTCCTTGTGCATTGGTAGAAACCGTTGCTGTGCCACATGCCATACTTTCAAGTGCTGACAGTGAGGTTCCTTCCCGTTGAAGTGTTGGAACAACAGTCATCTCACAAGCATTGTAAACGCCAGGCATCAGAGCCCATGGGATACTCCCTTTAAAAACAACAGCGCCTTCAAGATTATGTTTTTGAATTAAAGAGTTAAGGTAATCTTTATATTGTTCGTCTCCCCCGCCCCCAACAACAACAAGTGTTGTTTCAGGAAACTTTTCTTTAAATTGTGCAAATGCCTCAATTGAAAGATGAATACCTCTGGCGTGCGAAATGTTGCGAGGAACTACAATTGAATGTTCCGGAAAGTCTGTCGCTGGATCAACATTCGTAAAAACACTGGTATCAACACAGTTTGGTATATACCATTTTCCTGGTAATACTTCTTCAAACATTCGCTCTTTTGGCTTGATATCAACCCCAAGTTGTCTAAAATAATTCGTGTCATTTGCAACCAAATATTTAAAATGTTTAAACGACCACTGAGCAATTTTGATTTTTAACTTCTGAGATAACGATGTTGCCGGTATATCCCATTCACACCCATGAGACAAAACGATTACGTTTTTTTTCCAAAATAATGGAAGCGAATGAAATGCGTAATGACAAATAAGTGTATCCTCTTTTGAAAGACTTTTGAACTTCAGTGGCAACAAAAAATTAAACCACCATAAATCAAGCGCTCTACCACCGTTGAATACTTTTGGAGCATGGGGAACGAGTTCAAGCTCTGGATCATGAACGTTATCATTAAACTGATACACTCGCTGGTCATGCCCTTCGCCTTTAAAAATCTCGTATAAATTAGCCAAGTAGGTTTGTGCTCCACCGGTTATTGGTTTGTATTCTGTTGCAATATGTCCTATGTTCATGATGATTTCTTAATTTCCTGATTTCTATTCCACACATAATACCCTAAATAGCAGGCATGATGTAACCCTATCCATCCATCTTTATATCCCTGTTTGCGAAAATACACATTTACAAACCTAAGCAAAGGCCGAAGTCTCTCTTTTAACGTTAACTCGTTCCCTTGTTTTACAAATATCTCGGCCTCCAAACGTGAGTATTCTTTCACTTTATCCATAAGATCAGAAAAGTCTCTATATGAATAATGCCTCATTACGTTTTTAAGTTTTCCCTCTTTCCCAACCGCTACCACTTCATGTACGACTCCACCAAACGAACCTTGTGATTTTCTAAATACCCTGACATGCCAATCGTTTTGCAAACCGCCATACTTTAAAAGCCTATCACCAATATATGTTTCGAATCGAATTGAGTATCCATCAAATTTTGAATCTACAATAGCCGCTTGAATTTCTGTTGCCAATTCTGACGAAACCACCTCATCCGCATCAAGGCTTAAAATCCACTCATTATTGGCTTTACTAATTGCAAAGTTTTTTTGTTTCCCGTAGCCAAGCCATTCCTGAACATACACATCATTGGTAAACTCGCGTGCAATTTTTTCAGTTGTGTCTGTTGTTCGAGAGTCAATAACAACAATAATTTGATCGCACCACGTAACAGATTCAAGCGTCCGCGCAAGTGTGTCGGAAGCATCTTTTGCTATAAGTACAGCAGAAATTTTACTCATGCTATTTTTCATAATTCAACGTAACTGTACCATCGTTTTGTACCACAATACACTCCTATTACTCTTGACAACCACCCCGGAATTGTTTAATCTGTAAGTAGATAGTCACCATAAACGGTTACTTACGATATATGAAACAAACAATTCTTTCTACTCAACAAAGCGCTCTACTTGAGGATTTAATCGTCCAGCATGGCCAAATTGTCACTTCCGAGCAGATCTATGCCCAGGCGAAGGATGTGTGGGGGCAACCAGTAGCTAAAAACGTCGTAACTAGACTTACTCGCAATGGGTGGTTAATTCGGGTGAAACGAGGTTTATATGCCATCTCTGACTTAAGCAACCGTGGATTTTTGTCTCTCTCGCCCTATGTAGTGGCTCATCTTCTGGTTAGAGATTCCTACGTCTCTTTTGAATCGGCTTTAGCCTATCATGGCATGTTTGATCAGCTCACCAACAAAACTATTTCTATTTCTCAAGTGCAGTATAAGACGGTTCAGTTGCAATCGGTTGAATATAGTTTTGTGAAAGTGCTGGATAAGTGGTTTTTGGGTTGGCAGAACGTGAGTATTGATAATACAACTGTTCGTATGGCCACTGCCGAAAAAGCCTTAATTGACATGGTCCAATTCCATAAAAGTAAATATACTGTTGATCTAGTTGTGGAAAAACTCGCTCAATATAAAAGCTCACTAGATATGCAAAAAATGACTGCGTATTTGAGGAAGATGTCTTTGACCACGATTAAGACATTTGGTTTTCTGTTCGACCTCTTAGAGATTGATTCTGGCAATCTTTACAATCAAGTTAAGTTAAAAGGCACTCACGTGATGTTATCTCACGATGCTAAGTTTAATGCCAAATGGCGACTCTATTACGATGAGTATTTTGATAAATACCAGTCAGTCAAATAATTCCTATGCTTACCCGACAACAACTTGAAATCATCAATCGTAAAAGTCTGCGTTATCCCTTACATATCGCCGAGAAAGACTATTTCTTAGCTCTGGTTATGCAGATTATTGCCGCTTCCTCAACCGGCAAAACTCTTGTTTTTAAAGGGGGTACGGCCTTGCATCACTGTTACCTGGGCCAGTATCGTTTTTCCGAGGACTTGGATTTTTCATCAAATCAAACACCGTTGCCAATCGAAGATGTCCGTAAAATCTTTGACAACATCGACTA
>PCSU01000056.1:49747-50483 GCA_002771355.1 candidate division WWE3 bacterium CG22_combo_CG10-13_8_21_14_all_39_12
AATCTTTGACAACATCGACTATTTGAGCATCAAGAAGGACTATCTTTCAAAAGCAACCATTAAAATCGAAAAACTCCAATATACCGGACCGCTAATTCAACCTAACTCACTAAAGGTAGAAATTGATTTTCTACAAAACGTTTTACTACCGCCTCAAATTCTGACTTATCATAATGTCTGGGGTGTTGATTTTACAGTGGCCGTCATGGACATCAAAGAAATATGTGCTGAGAAAATCAGGGCTATGAGTGATCGGGCGCGTTACCGCGACTTTTATGATATCTACTTACTCTTGGAGAAATATCAGTTGAATCTGGATGAAATTGTTTCTTATGTTAAGCAGAAAGAAACCCGGAGACCAATTACCAAAGCCAGTATCCAAACTAACTGGAAGGTAATCGCGACCGAAAAAGAGCAGGAAATGGGCCAGATTTATTACTCCAAGCAGGTGGAAGATAATCAGATCGAGACACTAATCCAAGGTCTGCCTTTTGACAGCATTACGGCTACGTAATCTCTATGACGGTGATAACCGATAAACGTAACAGTTCAGCATCTTTTGCAATCAGAACCGCGCTAACTTTTAACATTACCTTCCTTTCTCATAAAAAACCCTTTCACAAAACCTCGTATATTTGCAATATCGTAGGTTACGATAACGGGAAGTACATATAATAACCACTTCTTAGAAATGTTTCGATTCCACATATGACGGCTTCGCCACAGGAGATACAAG
>PCSU01000019.1 GCA_002771355.1 candidate division WWE3 bacterium CG22_combo_CG10-13_8_21_14_all_39_12
CCGTACTAGAAAAAGAGCACAAGAATTACCACAATCACACACAGGGAAACGGTAATTGTTTGTACATCTTTGGGGATTTTACCCGTTGCAGTGCGGTCAAGCACCACGAGTGTCACAAACGCAGCGATAACTCCAAAGATTGTGTGTGCTGCAGTTACCTCACGAACCCTGGCAAGGTATATCCAGGTTGCAATCGAAGCCATAATTCGAAATACGGCAACGGCAACGGTGACATAGACCAAATCCGCCTCAGACAGTTTTTCGTCGTTATATCGATACGGTTGGTCCGTTGGGCCTGTATTGTGTTTGATGAGCATCAATACTCCCCACACAAAACCAAAAGCAGCGGTTGTAAAACTGAACAATGCTGCTGGGTTTACACGGTCCGGTTTCCATATGCCCAGAGTGAGCACTAAGCACGCTGCAGCCAGGCTCACCATAAGCGAAAACGTTGTGCTGTGAATAAGTCTTTGCCATTGAGGCATGGTTTTCTCCTTTACATTAGAGTTGCTCGGGTGGTTGTGATGTTTGGGAGGTATCTTTAACGGTTTGGGGCAGGGGTTTTATGGTTTTTCCGGCTATATAGTAGCCGAGCAAACCAAAGCTAAAGATACACAAAAACACATAGTCGCTCGGAATGGTGAGCGAGAATATGTTGTATGTTGTATCTTTGGTAATGACGATAGCCGAAAACAAGAAGGTTAAAAGAATTGAGGCCATGGGGCTGCCTTTTATTCTTTTGAATTCAGGAACAATTTTACGTTCCGTGAACCAGGCGCCAGCGTATCCCAATGCCAGATTCACGAGCGCCAAAACAGCAAAAGTAACATATGACATAAGCACTCCTTTTGGGTGAGTTATAGGTTGGTAAGTTGCGAAAACGAGTGCATTGTATATCTCAGTCGAGGTTACGGCAAGTTTTGCACATTGAATGAGTATAATACCGGTTTACTATAAGTCGTTTTGTGGTATAATTGGGGCTCATTACGTAGTTCTTTCAAAATCCGCAGTATTATCAATGAAAGAGAGGGAACCTATGTGTGACAAGCCCTATACGGGCATAAAGGCAGGACTTGTGGAGCCTGTTTCTCTTTACAAGGCGGGAGGTGATGATAACCGTTTATCTGATGCTACATTAGTAAAAGGTAGGTGCCACGCTTCGTCCCGAACTGTATTTGAGGTGCACGGACACAAGATAGTCGGTATCCACGTAGCGGTGCCGTGTGGCAAGGCTGTTAAGGTTTACTACCTTGATTATGCCCAAAACGAAGATCCGAACGAATACCCTCCCTACCGGCGATTTGTTATCGCATGGGAACGGAAGAGTATGTTTTTTAACATCCCTCATGATGTTGAGGTTGGGGTGGACATGTACTTTCACGTTAGCCAGTATCCAACGGCACGTGAGTTTTGGGAGATGATTCGAGTCTTAACGCGGCTCGATGAAGATCGGGAGTACGCAGCTCTTTCAGGCGTTTTACCTTCTAGTGAGGATCTCGCCCGTGTAATTGCTGTTCTCGTTGAGGGGGTAGCCCTTCGGCGAAACAAGTAGTTCGTTTTTCGTTCAAACCAGTTCAAGAAAGAAGGTAAGAATGCAAATTTTGTATATCGATGGCCCAGTAGTGATGGTCACAGACTTTGCAGATCAAACATTGGATTGGGATGTATATACCCTGGTAACTGATGTCGGCAGATGTATGGTCTCACGTGAGGCGTCAATGCGCCGGGTATTTGCTTTCGGACACGTATCCTTTGTGGAAGAGGGTCACTTGGTAGTTTCGCTTAGTGGCAATAAGCCAGTGCATTGTCTGACAAGCACTTTGTCTGATCTTGATGCTGATGCTCAGGAGGAAGTTATTGATGCAGTGATTGAGATTCTCGAGGCATTGGTTGTAGACAAGCGCTTTTATGTCCTTACACAAGAGGAGATCATTCAACTCCATCAATATCTTGGAGAGGATAAGCCCTGGCCGCCAGCGATTACTCAACTGCGGAGAGATTGGCTTCAATCAACGCTGGATGAAGCCAAGAAGAAGCATGCATCCTTGGTCCCAGCATAGCCGACCTGAAACCATTCAACTCTCAACGAAAGGAATTATGAGAATGCCTACAAAAGGTTATGAATTACAGGAAGAGATAGATGGTGCCACCCAAACGGTTGGTATCGAGTGGTATAAACCTCATCGGTTTTTGGCTCCAAGTGGGGAATTTCTTAATGTCCTCACGGCAGCGCATCTCTTTGAACCAATGGTTCTTATTAACTGGGGAGAGGCTGATTTACCTGCCGAGGGATATTTTCGAGTTGGTTTTCTTCACACTGGCGAAGTTGAGGTAACAATCGACCGGGAACTGTGGGGTGGCCTATATGATCGCCTTCGCGGGATGTATGATGCCATGGTTGAGAAGTATATCGAACTCAAGTTCTACCTGGGAAACGAGGCTCTCGACAAAATTCTCGTCGAGATCCATAACATCCTGAGTCGTCCTGCGTACTATGAGTGGGACGAGGGGGAACTGACAATTGTTCCTGAGCATGGTATGGATGTGGTCCTTACCTCTGATGGTGCAAACGTCGTGGTTTCGTTCGTTGGGTTCGATCTGGAAATTGGAGTTTCTCCGTTGACCGTTGGTTACAAGGTGGAGGTCAAGAATTCGGATAGCATTCCAGTTTCAGAGTTTTTGCCCACTGTATGGTGGCTAAGCCATCTTGTTCAGTTTGGACCACTGTTGGAGGGTTTCCCCGATGAGGAAAAGTGGGTTTTGATGCACAAAGCAATCATCACCTACATCACAACATCCTCTCTCAATGAGGGAAATTTTGCCCAGAGTTACCAGGTTGCCTCCAGGAATGGGTTAAGAACCTCGTATCTCGTGAAGCAACCGGAGGGTGTTGGGATTCTAGTCAACATCGAGCCGGTTAACAATGGACTTGCGATTCTATTCCGTAGTCCAGAGTGGGGGTACGGGGTACAAGTTTGGATGTATACATCTATAGATTCCTTCCATCTTAATCCAGCAGCCCTTGAGGAGGTTCAGCCATTACAGTTGTTCCATACCATCACAGCCTATGCAACTCAGCTGAGTAACAACTCAGTGGAGGAGTTTCCCTGGGCGGAAGATATCGCAGTAAAAGCGGGTCGGATCGCTGGAATGACTGGTCTGCAGGTAGAGCGGAGATTTCGCTCACCGGTACCCTTGATAGGAGGGGATAGCATTACTCTTCTAGATCATCCTGGCTATATTTCTATAGCTCGGCATGCTGAAGTTGTGGTAATGGAGACGAGACACCTCGATCTTCAGTTGTTCATCTCTCGCGGCCAGGTTACCGTTTCGTTTGTCGAGGCGACTGAAAAGGATCTGCGTGCAGCAGTGTTAGAGTGGGCAACCTTGATTAAGAGACTCTATGCAAAGAGAGTCAGCTCATTGGCAAGTCATCCTGCCCTACCTTCAGTGGAAGAAATGGCGCAAGCCTTTTCATTGATGGGAGATGAGATTGGGAGTGACCTTCTTCCTCTTATTCCAGGTGCGCGGAAAGCACGAGTTGCTGTGCTTGCATAAAGAATTAGAATTTTGTGATTGAATTATTGTAGATAATAGCCGGGGGTGCTTAATGCGCTCTCGGTTATTTTTTTATTCTTTTACGATGTCGACCAATCCACCTACATACGTTGCTTTGTAAACGCTATCTTCCCCTTTAACTATCTGTTCTTCTCCCATAAATCGCACCATATCTCCCTCCCAAAAATTTATATATTCAAATTCACCCTCCGTATAAGAATGCGGTCCGCGCAGTGGAGAATCAGCAGGCATTTTTGCCAATGCGTGTTGCAAAACTTCATATACCGGTCCAAACTCATTTCCTTCAACTACCCATCCGTAATACACCATTATCCATACCGGTTTTTCCTCATAAAACACCGTCATTCTTCCCCCATAAGGTTCTCCTCCATAAAAATTATCAATCATTCTAAACCCATCTTTTTCAAACGTAATAGTTGTTGAATTATCCGCTTCTTTTGTCCACATATCTTCTTTTCCAGTAGCGTAGCCTGCTTTATTGGCATCAATTAAAAATTGTTTGAGCTGTGTTACATCCATTATAAAAGTATACAAAAACAATTTCGTGTAGGCAATTGTTGAATATCTGGTTTCGTGAGGGGTCTGGATTCCCGATCAAGTCGGGAATGACAACGAGGTCAGAGGATTCCTGTTTTTATGTCATCCCCATGAAAATGGGGATCCATAGAGTCAAACATTAATGTCAAACTGTAGTAGTATTTAACTGTGAACCAACACATTCTTGACTATATACTGGAACAGAAACAATCTTCTTTTTCCGATTCTCAAATAGTGAGCGCATTAGTATCTGCTGGATGGAACAAGGATGAGGTTAATAAAGCCCTTGAATCTATTAATGGCGGTTCGAGTCCAGAACCTATGGCGTCAAAATCCTCAAAATCACGTGCAAAACTTATAATTTCTGTTTTAGTCGCTATAATTATTACTGGTGCCGGTGTTGTTGGTTTATTTGCTTTTGGGACATTGCCTGAGAATAATGAACAACTTCCTGTTGGCACATTACATGATGTAAATCCTATCATTGCATATGTAGAGTCCTACCCCGATGATTTTGCGGGAAATATAGTATTTTACGATACTCAAAAACAAGAAAAATTGCCAACTGATCTTGTTATTGAAGCTGATGCAAACACGTTATTTCAACTAGGACCGTGGTCACCAGATGGAAAATATCTCCCTATTTTGGGGTTCTATGCACCTGGAGAAGAGGGAGGCATTGTAAATTTATACCTTTTTGATTCGAAAACCAGGCTAGCAAAACGAATTTATAGTGATTTAAGAGGTGAGGATAATTTTTTGTGGGCAAACCCATCATTTAGTTTTCTTTCAGGTTGGATAGATAATGATATTTTAGTTGTTTCTAGTAATCGTTCTGGTCTTTCGGCAGAAACCTCACAGTTAACATATTTTACTACGTATGGTGAGATCGGTACAAAAGTAGAACCATATGTTTACCTGCAAAAGAGTAGTCAACTAACTCATTCTGTTAAGTCTGAGGTCGATACCCAGATACAAACCATTACACTTATTGATAGGGAATTAAGCTTTTATCCCGAAGGCGAGATCGTGGGTGTTGTTGAGAATAAATTGGTCGTCCTCAAAAAGCCAGAAGAAATCGACCTTGGTTTTGACTTTGATGGTGGTACTGGAGGTAGTCAGGAGTGGGAAGATTTAGAGCTTCAAATAAATGAACTCGCAAAACAAGGGGTTCCACAAGAAGATCTGGATAAAATGATTCGTGATTTTTTGGAACCACAAGGAGAAACAGTGCTTAATCTTTATAATCTTGAAACAGGAGAAATCGATAAAGTTGTAGCCTTAACTGATGGTCCATGGCAAACACAAAGCGTATTGGTGAGAGAGGAAGAACCATTTCTTATAGCTCATCAAACAGATTCTGCTTTTTTGCCAACAAAAGAGCGGTATGTAGCTATCTATGTGTCAGATCCTTACCGAGTAGAAATGCTGTATGAAGGAGATCTTTTACAGCAATCAAATCACAATTTTTTCAACAGTCTTTTGACGCACGGATCAAGTTTTGGTTTGAGTAATGAAGGGAATTGGATTATAGGTGAGCGAGGTTCTCGTGTAGATGATCCTAAGAACAGTAGTATATTTATGCTGAACATATTTACTGGTGAAGAGGTGATTGTTTGTTCAGGGTATTGCTCAGGAGTAAAGGTTTATAATCCTCTTGCCCTAGAGAATAGGTATTAGTTTCTTGTCATTTCGCATGTGATTCTAGATCCAAAGAATAAAGAATGGATTCCCGATTAAATCGGGAATGACGGAGGGGAAGCTGGGAATGACAAGAAAAAGAGAAGGGTAGGCATCGTTGGCAGTGATTTTCATTGTCATACCCATGAAAATGGGTATCCAGTTTTTGTAACTACGTCAATTGTAATTTACCTTCTTTTAGGTTTAAGATTTTTTGTACTCCTACATTTTGTACAAACATTCGATCGTGCGATATGAGCAGTAATGAGCCATCGTACGTGGCCAGAGACTTTTCAATTGTTTCTTTTGTCCATACATCAAGGTGGTTGGTTGGTTCATCAAGAATCAAAAGATCATATTCTTTAGTAGTAAATAGTCCAAACGATAACCGTGCGCGTTCACCAGGACTCATATCGCGTAGTTTTCTATCAAGATATTCACCTGAAAAAGAGAGTTTGCCCAAAAATGACCGTGCCTGATGGTCTGTCATAATCATAAATTTTCTAATATATTCATACGCTGTGTCATTCAAGGGTAGGTGTTCCTGATTTTGTTTAAAATATCCCCACGTAACGTTTTCACCCATTGTTACTATACCAGTTGTTGGCGTAATGGTATTGGTGATTATGTTTACCAGTGTGGATTTACCTGCACCGTTTGGGCCATAAAGCCAGACCCGTTCTTTTCCACGCATTTCAAATGTTAGGTCATTGAAAACTGTTTTTTTGCCAAAGGTTTTGGATACGTTGTCGAGTCGTAACATTAATTTACTTGAATGTGTGTTGCCCTCAACATTTAATCCTTTAATTCCATACTGATCATATGCTGAAATTTCGTTTTTTGATACTTCACGATCACGCCTTTTTCGTGCGGCTCGTAGGGCTTTTCCTCGTTGTTTACCGTCTTTTATTCCGCGTGCACTTTCAATAAGAGTTTCAAGTTGAGCACGTTTTTTTTCTTGCATTTTGTATTGAAGATTTCTTTTTTCAACCCATGATACTTTTTGTTCACGGTAGTTCGAATAATTTCCTTCAAATACATGAAGCTTTTTCTCATCAATCTCAAATATTCTATTGACGCACTTATCCAAAAATCGCCTATCGTGACTGATCATAAGAATTGAAGCATCAAGAGTATTAATGAAGGTTTCTAGCCATAAAATTCCTTCTATATCAAGGTGGTTGGTGGGTTCATCCATAAGGAGTAGGGTAGGTTCATGTGCGAGCGCTTCAGCAAGTTTAAGTTTTAGTTTCTGACCTTCCGAGAGTGTACCTAGTTCTTGTGTATTGTTGGGGTGTGGGTTAAGAGAAAGACGTGAAAGGATTGCCTCAAGCCTAAATTGCTTTTTTGGGTCAGGGATTGTTGATGTTTTCCACTCACCAAAGGTTTTTACGTCACCAAAATCAAATTCTTGAGGTACAAAACCTATTCGTTCGTTTTGTAGAGAAATTGTACCCGATTCCGACTTTATGCGCTTTAGGATAAGGTTAAAGAGGGTTGATTTTCCACAACCATTGGGACCAATGAGTCCAATGACATTATGTTTGCCAATAGTTACCGAAATATCTTCGAGTAAGGTGTGGCCATTTAATTCGTAAAACAAGTTTTTGATCGATAGCATGGGGGATATTGTATCAAATGAGAGGTGAAAGTCGGTTGTTTCCGACTTTCACCTCTTGTAGTTCATCTCAGTGTCTGGGCAAGCCAGGCATTGGTTTCAAGGGCAACGAAAAACACAGGCGCCATTGTGATGAAAAAGACGATGACGTACACGACATACATCGAGAAGACCTGGAGATGGCCCATAGAGTCAAGCTTTTCTCCGAAATACAGTGTCAATTGGTAGAGAGCTGCTCCGGTTAGTGTAATCCCCACGAGCGCAGTGACAGTTGCAGAGTAGGCTAGCCAGCTATCTCCACTAGCCCACAAGTTGAGGATTCCATCCATGATACTGCCCGTCAGACAGATGAGAATCAACCAGATGAAGTTTGTCACCAAGTTTTTTCTTCCCCAAAAGTGATTTTTGATGAAAGACATGGTAAATCCTTTCTATTAATTTGAATGGTGCAAGGAGTAAAACGATACAAAACACATTATACTATGGGGTCACTATTTATCCAAATGTAATGGTTGTTAGGGAAGGGAATATTTGACGTAAAGGTGACTTTTTACTTCTGTGACGGTACGGTCACTCTTGGTGTTTGTCGCGGCGCAATGTGGGTGAATTATGGTTGTTCTGCCAGGTTTTTACGAGCTGATGCAATATGCAAAGCGTCGAGCCCAGCTTTTCTAAAATGCAAGATGCGTGCTTCTCGAATACGTTTAAAGGTGTCATCGTCCTTAATGAGTGGGTCAATATGTAGGTATCGATGGTAGTCTTTGTATTGTAGTTTTTCTTTTTCGCCGAGTTCCTGTGGGACTTTTTCAATGTCTCTAAAAGCACGTTCAAGGGTTCGCCCTTTTAAATCAATAGCTGCTTGCTCTTTGTTCCCAAATCGTGGGTGTTTCCGACGATGGAAATCCATGGAAATTTGTGATGATAATGCTTCTCCAGTGACATCATTTATATAATCGACAGAAAGGCGTATGCCGTTACGGTCAAAATTCCACGTTGCTTTAGTAACATGGACTGATTGCTCTTCGGATCCGGCGATCATTGTTGCGTTGATACCACTTATATCGGTACTATAAATCGGTTCTTGATTGGAGCCATATTCCATAAAGTCTCGCTCATCCATGTGGTCAAAGTTAGCATCGGAGGCAACACGTTCGACTGCAGACAATAATTCCAGCTCGGCAAGAGCGTTGGTAAATAGGGCGATAGCTTCGGGATCGTTTTCTTCTTGTGCCAAAGCAAGTTCTCGCGCAAAACTTTGAGATACATCAATAAATGTTTGAGCAAACCCATGCTGTAATCCCTCAACACCCGATTGGAGCTCGTATGAAAGACCAATCGTTTTGGCATTATAAATAATTTGTTCTTCAGTTGAACTTAAGTGTTCAGGGTATTTGAGTGGTCCAGTATCTTTTGTCTCGGTTGTTTGACGGAGCTTAAGTCTATCGAATAGTCTTTGGTTGAGAAGTTCATGGGCAGAGAGTTGCTTTTGATCAGTTCTAATTCCCATATTTGTATTGTACGAGATTTTACAATGTTATGCTAAAGGTTTATATAGATATATGCAACGAGTATGTTGCTTTTAAGTTGCCTTTCTATGGTAATTTGATGAGGACAACTTTATGTCGGCACGTATTTAGTTTTGTACATTTAGAATTTTATTCCATAAAGGAGTGTTGATATGCCCGAAGATCCAATTGTGATTGTTGATGGTGCAAGCATTATAAGTGCTTGTGGAGGAAACGTTCCTACCTGGGACGCAATGGTTCGTGGTCGTACTGGTGCGCGCAGAATCGAGTCTCCATTATCGAGCTTGCCCGGTGTAAACATTGCGGCGCCTGTTTTTCCCCAGGGATTGGGTAGTCATCAGAAGAGATTGTTGCAAGGAATTGAACGCAAATATGACAGGCGCTGGGGGTTAGGAAGTCAGGTTGCTGTATTAGTGGCAGACGATCTTTTTAAGCACTATCCGTTATCGTTGCTTCAAGCTTTTACAGGCCTTGAGATGGGGATTAGTTTTGGTATTGCCGAGGGTGCTGCTTCACTGCGAGAGGCTATTATTCTTGGTCTTGCTGCTAGGCAGCATGCTTTTGAAGAAGATCCTTCTAACGGAAAAAAAGCAGTTCCTGTACTAAGTTCAGTAGAGGCAATTGGCAATATGCCTGCGTTTCATGTATCCCAAGCGTTTAATCTCTATGGACCAAACATTACTTTTGCTGGTGCATGTGCGGCCGGGATTCAAGCATTATGGGGTGCGGGATCACTTCTAAAAAATGGTGAGGCGGATATTGTTGTTACCGGTGGATCAGAGGATTTGGTTTCTGGAGGAACAATACTATCTACTTTTCACCTTATGAAAGTTATGACATCCATTTTGGAGGGACAAACCGCTGCCCAAACACCAACTGCGTTTGATAAGAACTCTCGAGGGTTTGTGTTGGGGGCTGGTGGTGTTTCTATGATGGTTATGAAAAAATCTCTTGCAACTAGGTTTAATATGCCGATTGTTGCAACGGTACGAGGATTTGGACATACCAATGATGGGATTGATAGAGCTGTCCCGGATGAGAATGGAGTACAACTTGCTCGTGCAATTCGACTTGCAATCTCCCGGTCAGGTCTTACGCCAGACGACATTGATGTGGTGTTCACCCATGGTGCGGGGACGCCAGCAGGAGATGTAGCTGAAGTTGCTGCGTTACGTGATGTGTTTGCTGATTGTACTGAAGGTCCATTTATCACCGCCATTAAGCCCATTGTTGGTCATATGATGGGCGCTGCGAGTGCTGCAAGTATATGGGCTGCACAGCAATCTATTAAAACCGGGATTATTCCACCGATCGCGAATTTGACGGATCCTATTGACGATGTATTGCGGTTTGTCATGGGTTCTTCGGTCAGAACATTTGTGAAGCATGCGCTTGTTTTAGGCGTTGGGCTGGGTGGAATAAATGAGGCGGTTGTGGTGAGTGCGATATGAACCTTCCTATGCACACCTACATCATTTCAATGATGGGACGGTGGGGTATCTATAACGGATATTTGGATTTTGAGAAGGGAAGGATATTTTCTCTTCATCCTGATGCTGTTACGGTGTACCCAGGCTATTCATGGCTATACATTGCACTCGGACATGATCCAATATTAGTCTGTGTTGCCAATGAGCTGGAAGAGAGGTTTGTTCCAGGTCGTGGGAATGTTCGGTGTTTTGAACTGAAGGTTGTCTCGAGTGAGTCAACCTAAAAGAGGGTTAATAAAAGGTCGGTTGCCGTATGTGCAGCCGGCCTTTTTTGTATTAAGCAGGAAACCCCGCACAAGATTAGCAGATGTTTTGTAACGTAAGGAGACGAAGAGAGAGAAGTTCATT
>PCSU01000021.1 GCA_002771355.1 candidate division WWE3 bacterium CG22_combo_CG10-13_8_21_14_all_39_12
CATTCAGCTCTTCGGGTTCCACCCGTCGTATTTAGACAGAGACAAGGTGTCTAAATTTTGGGGTACTTGACATATGGCGGAAGGTTAAGGTCTTGGCTTTCAGACACGGTTTCCCAAAGAGCAAACCCCTGCTCAATATCTTCAGTATTTGCAGTAATGGTTGAACCTGTTCGTTTTCTCCACCAGAGGTTTATAAGCGCAAACGATTTTATTATCGAAACGAGACGTTTAATATCACGTTGATGCCTGGGTTTTAGTATTTTGTTATCCTCCAAAAATCTATCAATAACCGCTTGAGGATCTTCGATGTCGATTTCTTCAATACCTTCATTCCTTATCGCTCGAATACGCATAATTAAAAGCTTGCGTTCAATGTTGTCGTCTAGGCGATGTTTGTATGTTTCTGCGTTGGCTTCTTTTTTAATGCTTTCAATGATCCCTTGTTTGATTTTGTCTTGGTTAACTTCGGGGCTAAGTAGTAAAAAGCGTGTTGCTTCTTGCTCATCCAGTCTTAATCCAGCAGTACAGAATATGACTGAAGGAAAACCTCGCATAATAACATTTTTAGTCCTAAGTCCTTGCTTCTGGCTTTTGTCGGTGATTTTTATGTTGATCTCTTTTTTGTCGTGAGAGAGTAGTGGTCGGAGTCGTTCCAAAAGTTGGGTATGGGGTTGGTCTAAGAAGATGAGTATCTTTCTTGATAGGTCTACAAGAATGTGACCTAACTCTTGATCATCTGCTTCACCTACATCGTGAAAAAATGCAGTTGGTGAGCAGTATCCAATTTCCAAAACGTCTTCTTCTGGGAATAGTCTTGCAACTTCAGTCGGAATATAGCTTTTGCCGGTAGATGAGGGTGCGTTATAGCTAATATTGAATTGCGCATTTTTAGTGAATGCAGATAGTTCGCAAAGGAATGTGACGATCTTATTTGAGTTGTCGTGTTTTATAGTAAGTCCAAGTATTTCTGAAAGATCGTGTGTTGAAAGGGGTTTGAATTGAGAAATATCAATTTTCTCTGGATAACTCGCTGCATATTTGCCGAATAGGTCATCTGTTGTGCCATTAAAGGTTGTAAGGTAGTCCGTAATGTCACCCCCGACGCCAAGCTCAGTAGGTAATGTGATTAAATACGTTTCGTGTTTTGTTTCATGGAGCATTTTTACTACACGAAGTGCACCATCTTTACCTGCCTTATCATTATCAAAACACACGTAAATTTTCACATCTGTTGGAATCTGTTCGACCCATTCCTTTTTGAAGGTCATTGCTCCATGAGTTGAAGTAATCGCCGAAATGTTTTTTGATAGGAGTGCCAGTCGATCTAGCTCTCCTTCACAAATTATAAGTGGATCTTTAGTGGTTTCGAGAGTTTCCCATCCATAGATTTGAGATTCAGATCCTTTGGGGTAAGTGATTTTATCTTTGCCAACACTTGGATCTTCTCGCAGTTTAAAAAACTTAAACGTACCAGTTGAATCTTTTATTGGGATGGTTATCCACGATTTGCCATAAAACTCTCCCCATCCGAGTTTGTGTGAAGTAATAATGTCATCAGAAATGCCTCTTTGATTGAGATAGTGTCTTATCTTGTCTGGAAGATTAGTATGACAGATTTCGACTAGTTTCGCATTAAATTTAGGGTACTTCTTATTATATGGTTGATTTATTGTAATATCTTTCGTTGAGTCACCTAGGTGTTTGGCAAGCGTAATGATATTGCCTGTTTCACCGCATTTTTTGCAATTGTATTGTCCGGTTTCAGCACTGAAGTATAGGTGAGCCTCATTTCCTCTACTGTCAGTGTCGCAATTGTTGAATAGACAATGGGTAATTATCTCTTTTCCACTTTCACGAAAAGTGATGCCTTTTTTGGCGAGGTATTCTTTAATTGTAATGGTTTCTATGTTCATATTTATAGATAGGTAGTCTATTTATTCGTCTTTTATGTCTTCGAGGCTAATTTTGGCCTTAATGCCTTCTTTTTAGTCGTCCTCGGTATGTTTGAGAGTGTACATAGATGGTTGATTAGTTGTCGTTTTT
This sequence comes from candidate division WWE3 bacterium CG22_combo_CG10-13_8_21_14_all_39_12, assembly GCA_002771355.1. Lineage (GTDB taxonomy): Bacteria > Patescibacteriota > 4484-211 > 4484-211. Next base: position 2,044 of record PCSU01000021.1, read on the forward strand.
CACCCTGTCCATACTCATTGACGTCAATCAGTTTTGTAAATGAATGGCTGATGGTACCTCGACTAAACTGTTGCCCTTTTACTGCATTTGCAAGGCAGATATAGGGAGCCCACAGAGGGTTTTTATCTGCTATGTTGTTATATCGGCGTTCAAGTGATTTCATGTTGTTTGTGCTCTACGTTCTTGTACCTGTTGGTATTCGGACTCAGTCATTGGTTTATAAATCAGTTCGACAAGTCTCATAAGTTTTGTTCCTTTTGCGATTGCCTCCGCTCTACTAATTTCTTTTGTAAATCTTTTTTTGTAGAGTAGTCGGAATTGGGTAATTTGCTCATCGGATAACATTAGTACTTTTCTGTATATAATCTCGATTTAATTGCTTTGATTTGGTTGAAATATGCTTGAGGTTCCACGGTAAGTTCATTTCGCCAGAAGTTTTCGATGAGTTGGTCGAGATGCTCGTTACGTTTGAATAAGAATTGAGACTTTGAGGGATTAATGCGGTCAACTGCTTCTAGGGGAAAGAAGAGTGCAATAGCGGCAGCCAGTGAAAGATCTGACGTAGCATAATAATCTGTTAGTTTAATATTTGTTCTAGATTCCATATCATTTTGAGCTAAGCGCGTGCGCAAGAAGCCGTATTGGTAGGATGATATGGTATTACGGTTGTGAGAGTGTGGAAACTGGACTAAACCGGACTAATCGGGATGGTATTTTGCATCAGCAGCTTCGAGTTGCTTAATAAACAACCTTACGTTGATGCCACTCTTAATAAGTTGTTCACGTTTTACCGTATTTCCAGAAAAATACAAGGAGTTAGCATCAACCTTATAGAAAAAGGCCTTTGTAATTTCCCCCGTAAATCCAAGTGCATTGAGGATTTTAATGAAACTTTTCGTGCCAATTTCTTTTTGAAGGTCTGGAGGGAGGTTGTCTCTTTTGATTTGTGATCCTGGTGTTCGCTTAGTTATTTCTTCTAAGAAATCGTGATTGCTCCCTACGGCATGGGGTTTTGCAATAAGGTAATCGTTAACACGAATTTCTCTATCATTTATGGACAGATGGAATTCTGTTGAGGATTTTTTTCGGTCGATTGTAATCTTATTATTTGTTGAATTTTGTGCCAGTTCTTCAATTCGAGGTAATAAATACTTGTGCAATTTGTCTAGGTACTCCTCATACACATGTCTTTTGAGAAATGAGTCCACAGGTCTTTCACCTCTACTGATTTGACTCATGTAATACTCATATATAGAGTCGATAGCGTCATTTGAGTTGAAGTAATGTTCTTTTCCTTTCCCACCGTACATACCATAATAAAGACGCATAATTTGATCGAGGCTTCGCCAGTCACTAACTTCTCTTAAAGTTTTAAACCGATCCCATTCTGCAGAAGCATTTCTATATAGAAGGTCTAGTTTTGTAAGTTGATTATTGTCCTTGACAAGGTGTTTTTTTGATATTAAAGCAATCTTTCCTGCATTCTTGAATTTCAATATAACTTCATTGTATGGACGAATATACCCATAAATCTCGTCCAATTCGTAAGAAAAGCTTGGCTTTTTAATTTTTTGTTTCAGCTCTGCAAGTTCATTTTGTAGAGGTCCCACATCCTTAATGCCAGCCTTTTTAGCAGTTGAAATTAAGTCAATGGCGAGTGGTTCCCATTCCTTAATAAACTTTTCCCATGAATCTACAAAGGGTTTGAGATCAGCTTTAAATTCTTTACGAAGTTGTCTGGATATTGGTTTGAGTTGAGTGTTGTCGTGAATACATTTACCGTAATTTGCAATTTTAATAAAAAACTTACTTTCATTCGATTCGTTTTTTATATCTCCATACTTCGCCTGAAGATCAGATGCAACTATTGTTAGCGATGTCATATTAATATTTATCTAATAATCCATTACGTTTCCTATTATATCAAGAATGCTATATACTAATGTGAAGAAAGGTAAAGAAAGACCATGAGCAAAGACGAAACACTTGTAAAAATTACCGAAGCTGCAAAGATACTAAACGTTCACCCAAACACACTCCGTAAATGGGACAATAAAGGTATTCTTGTGGCAATACGGTTTGGTGAGAGAAAGGACAGGAGATACAAAAAAGAAGACATTGAACAGTTTATTAACAGCAGAAATAAATAGTATGGTTAAAAATAATGCCATAGAGACATTATTCAAGGCAGCGGTCAAGCTCCGCAAAAAAACATGAATGCAGCAGAATACAAACATATAGTTTTGGGTTTGATTGGACTTTCAATTCTGGTTTTCGGTGTAATTCGGGGGTGAAACTCATATAATACACAACAACTATGGTAAATCTAAAACAACTTGCACAATATTGCCGTGATTACATCGATTTGGTGTCCCCAAGCTTGCTTTCTAGACAAGATAAGCAAGTTATAATCCCACAAGAAATCCTTGATGCCACACCTCTATATAAGGAAGATAGTGAAGTTGACTATGAATCGTTAGTTTTAGTGTTGAATTTAGAACCACAGCTTGAACAGCTTGAGATTGATGAAGCCCAAGAAGCTAGAGATGAACAAGAAGGGCTCAGCGAAGAAGACCAACTCATGCTGGCATCAGCGTCGAATTTAGATCCGCGACTTGAACAGATAGAGATTGACGAAGATCAAGAAGCTCGAGAAGAACAGGATGAGCTCGACGAAGAAGACCAACTGAAGTTAGACATAGCTAGAGTACTAGACGATATCTATAGAAAATATGAGACGAGTTCTTATACTAAGCAGATTTCGTTAAGGTTTGGTAGAGTTAGTTTTTCTGCACAGCCTATTAACGATACAGCTGATGAAGAAAGCGGAGATAATGCAGGATATAAAAATATTGAACAGCATATATTTTCTTTACCTGTAAGTATTGCGTATCGTGATTTTGGGGGAGCTAGGCACTATTCACTTGTCGTTGAGGACACTATGATTTCCACAAACGCTGGATTTCTCAACGAGTTTTTGCCTCAGGGGGATCGGGATGAGCTATTCAAGTTTATTTCTCGTAGTGAAGCTGATGGGGTGACGAGTATTCCACTAAATTCAAGTTATGTAGATGAGCTCTGGACTAAGATTACACACTACTTGCAACAAGCGGGTGCCAAAGATATCAGTAAAGAACCTGACATGGAGAATGTTCTTGTAACCTTATTACCAAAAGTTAACTACTTCCTGTCGCAAGACTTACTTGGAATAATTGATGCTGCTGATGGCGAAGAAATGTTAAATACATCTCTGAGTGCATGGGTCGATGATGAAGATATGTCTATTAACGAACCGTCAGAAGACGACGGCAGTCAGGAGCTCTTTTTTCCATTCCCATATGATAACTCACAACTACAGGTATTGGGGAAGCTAGGTAATCGCGCAGCAGTAGTTGAAGGGCCACCTGGGACGGGTAAATCACAAACTATTGCCAATATATTGGTTCATTTAGCTGCAACGGGCAAGAAGGTTTTGTTTGTTAGTCAAAAAGATCAAGCTATACGCGGTGTTAAGGATAAGCTAAAAACACTGGACATACCTTATCTCTTTGGATATCTACCAGATAGGTCATCACGATTGCATAATGAAGAAGACGAAAAAGACAGTGTAGCCAACTCGCTTAAGGGCATTGCTCAAGCCTTATATAATCCAATTTCCCTAACCCAAAACCCTCAAGAGGTATTAACTGAACTGCATCAATTTAAGCCAAGCTTCAATCGTACTATAGACAAAGAGCGCAAATATTTCGAATTACATATGGAATGGTCAGAATTAGAAAGCTACGATTTTGGCTTTAATTCCCCACGCATTACAAAAGAGTGGTATGACGAAATCAATCAACTCTATAGGGATATAGAAAAATCTCAAACCGCAATTAAAGGTCTTGAAGCAGAGAAGATATCGTTCTCAGAAGAGAAAACCAGCCAAGAAGAACTGTTAGAACAATCTGCCAACCAACTCGTAACTGTAACAAGTGAATTTGCCAAGAGTGCTGGTTATACTTGGATTGAGGATGAACAACAAATACTTCGTGGGCATAAATATATTGATGTAGCAAATATGATGCAGAGGCTGCTTGATAGCTTCGAAACATACGCGATCGACCGTAAGAGCAACTTCATTAAAAACAAGCTAAATAACATAAAGCTTAGTCGAGAGTTGAACAAAAGTATTGAAGCCTTGCCGAGAGAAATGTATGAGTCTTTGAGAGAAGTCGTTTTTGCAGAAGAAACCAAAACAAAGCGTTTTGTAGAATTAAAAGCTATAGCTGATTATTTTACTACTAAGGATATTCTTGAAAAAGAAGTTACAGATTACAAACAAAAATCTCAAGAATTAACGCAACAATTATCAGGAACAAATAAAGAAATTCAAGATGTTGAGGAACAATTAAAAAATCAAAGTATTCATCTCGCGAGAATTCAGTTAGATGCAGTCGATATGCAACGGGTGGCAGAGTTGTTGGAAAACCATGGGGATACTATCTTCCAAGCAATATCTCGTCGTTATGAGCTGCTGAATATGCTTTCAGAGTATAAGACTATTAATCCGAATGTAGTAAATGAGGCTATCTCAAAGAGTAAAAAAGCCTACAAGTCTTTAGTGAAAGATTATATAAAGAACCGATTGTCCAATAAGGTTGAGGAGTTTCGTCAGATTAAAAAATATCGTGCTGCACTAGAAAGTATCGGAAGAAAGTTAAGTAAGAGTAAAAAAGCCTACAAGACCTTTGATTCACTGAAATCAAACCCTGAAAATTTTGAGTCTATGTCTGGTATCATCCCAATTTGGATGATGGGGCTTGATGACGCCTCAAGGGTATTACCTTTGGAACAGAATATATTTGATTATGTAATTATTGACGAAGCGTCGCAGTGTAATATTTCATATGCTCTTCCTGTTATGTACCGCTCTGGTCATACCATATTGTTTGGAGACACTCTTCAGATGCGCGACACTACGACAGCATTTAAGTCTAATGAGCGACTTCAGGCAATAGCGGATAAGCATAATATTCCAGAGGATTTGCAGATAAAAGCAAGTGAGGATTCTGTAAAATCAGTGATGGATATAGCTAAGCTTGTTGGTTTTCAGACTACGGTTCTAAGAAATCACTATCGTTCGCCACTTGAACTAATAGGATTCTCGAATGAGAATTTTTATGCTCCTAGGGGACGTAGGCTTCAAGTTGTTAATGATGATGTGTTGGCAACTGAAGAAGGACGGGTATTAACCAATCATATTGTAGCTCCAAACCCAAAAGTAGAATTATCTGAAAAAACAAACATTACTGAAGCTGTCTATATACGAGACATACTTCTCCCTAAAATAAAATCTGACCCTAGGACTACCGATAAGTCTATTGCAATACTTACTTTCTTTAATGAACAGGCAGAGTTATTACGTCGTGTCATTACTGACGACAGTATAAAGATCTCAATTATAGAGGGTATACAAGGTGACGAAAAAGATATTGTAATATATTCCTTTGTAATCAAATCCCCTCAAGAAAAGAAACGATATGTGGCGCTAACGGGAGAGAGCGGTGAGATTAGAAAAGAAGTGAATGAGGGGCGTGTTAATGTTGCGTTCAGTCGTGCAAAACTTCAGGTGCACACCGTTACATCAGTTGCGCCTAATATGTGGCCTGATGGTATTTGGATAAAACGTTATCTCGAGTATGTTGAAAAACATGGTCGCGTAAATAGACAAACTAAGTCAGAACAACAATTCGACTCAAAGTTTGAAGAGAATGTATATGACTTCCTGTTTAGCAAGCTAGACCCCACTGAATATACGCTAACAACCCAGGTTGAGAGTTGCGGATTCAAGATAGACTTAGTGATTCGTAGTATTGAGTCAGGAAAAAAGTTAGCTATTGAATGCGATGGTCCAACTCACTTTGTATCTGGTGATGGTCAAGTCAGAGTAGCAAATGACTATGAAAGACAATCTGTGCTTGAAATCGCTGGATGGCGTTTCTATCGAATTATATATTCGGAATGGTTAGATGAAGAGACTGAACAGAAAAATGAGCTACTAGATTACATTACTAAATATATGAAACAGGATACGCCTGTTACGGAGCAGCCTTCTGCCACAAATGAACCAGTGTATGTTGCTACGGCTGTTAATGTTTCAGAAGATTTTGTGAAGGAGTTGCGTGCAGCTACACAAACACAATCACGCAATTATTTTGGACGTAAGCCGAAACCAGTAGAATCAGTAAAAGACCAGCCAGGTTCATCTATCGATGAAACAGTATCTGGGTCGATAGATAAGCAACCCCAACTAACTCTCTTTCAAGATGAGAAGCTTAATGCTAATTCTTCTGGGCCAGAGTTGGCCCCAAAGTCAAAGGAGGAATCGTCTGATTTCCTTGAGCTTTCAAAGGTTGAGTTAAGTGAGCGACGGACTATAGTTGCATCACAGAAACCTGATGGTTCGATATGGATCAACGAAAAGCTCAATACTGACAGATACAAAGGGTTTACATCCAAAGGGTTTGGTGTTGACCCCCAAAACTTAACTGAGCTCATTGAAGCAATTAATAGTGCGACTCATAGTGGTGACTTCAGGAAGGAATTTATAATCTCAGATATCTTGAAGCTTGTGGTACATAACCCAGACAATGCAACTGTAGATATTAGGTATTTCAAGGAGTCTGATGGATATACTGGATTTATTAAAAAAGGAATTCGAGTAACCAAGCCTAACGCTGAGAAAATAAGTGAGATGCTGAAGTCATTATCATAGGTAGCGACAAAAAGCAGAGGCGACGTAAGGTGAGTGGTGAAGAAATGGCGAGTTCTAAAAACGATTGCAACCCCCGGAGAATATGATTGCCTCAAGGGAAAGGAGGCGATCACATGAAACATACAAAGATAACGGTTTCAGGGCGGAGATAAATTAAGAGGTGAAAGGCTGATATTGCGGATAGGAAACAATTAGTCCAGCGTATTTGCGAAAACCTGTGGTCGGTAGATTACTTCCAATATCATAGGAGAATAAGTGCTTCAAAAGCAATTCCCGGAGTCATTTAAGAATGAATTTAAACTGTAATTCTTGCGAGTTGAGTTAACTAAAGTTAACGTTGGGACCTGTTTTATGGGTGAAATTGCTTTAGTAGATATAGTGATTGGCGGGGTGGGGTAGATTTTTTATTATTCAAAGTTCAGTGGTCGTAAATCTGGGATGTAAATAAATTCCTTCTGACCTTGGATAATGGTTCTAACATCCTCTACAATCCGACCCCATGAAAGACTATTTGAGAAATTAAGGATGTGATTGTACGGTTTTTTGACGTCGTACTGCACTTTATCCCCTACCATAACGAGGTTCGATAGTAAGATATTCACTAAATGGCGTTTCTGAACGTGATTCGCGTTTTCAAACAGGTAGTGCGCCCTATTCGCCAGTTCGAGAATGTAATATAGTAGTCATCTTCCGCGTCTTGAAGCATCGACGTTCGAGCGTCTGCTTCTGCGACTTTTGACCGAAACTTTTCGTAGTACGTGTCATACTCATCGTCAGTAATTCTTCCACATAATCAAACAGAGCGAGCAAAAAATACTTGAAACTTGACGCTTTTTCTGCACGAGCATAAATAGATTGTAGTTTTTCTAGCGTATTAGCCATAATTACAACTTCACTACCTTTTCAGCTTGAATTATACGTTAATGATTACAATAAGCCCTAAACATGAAAAAGCCCCAGCGTTGTTACGCTGAGGCTTTTCTTTATTCAGTTTGTTAGGAGGGAGCTATTCGCTCCGCTCCTGAAGGACAAAGGTCTCATTTCCACCGTTATGTGGACCAGGGACCCACTCATGGTCGATGAGACCAACAGCCAATCGAGCCTGATCGAGCGTGCGCTCGTAGGCTTCCCACTGGCCGTTCCCACCTTTCATGTACGGAGTCTGAACGAACCCCGCACCACCGTTTGTCCCGACAAACCCCACACCTACGCTCAGGCGTGGGAGCATTTGGCCATCGACACGAAAATCGAACACGTTTGACGCATCTCTGCGCCATTCTCGCTCGTTGTAAAAAATCGTGGCGACATCGGACGCTTGGCACTGATCATCATAAAGCTCAAAGAACAGCTTTACGGCTTCCAGTTCCACCCCATAAATTTCGCTGACTTTCTGAAGACATTCTTCCAGCTCTTCATTGGTGAGCGAAAAGTCAGCACACTTGAGCCAAAGACCCGCAAGTTCTAAGCGGATTTCATGGCGTGTGAAAAATGGGGCAACAGTCTGGTTTCGAATAATTCGCTGTGTCATTTTGCACCTCCGTATGTGCGGGATGACGTCCCGGCTTGGTATGTACTACAGAATTCCTTACTTTCAGGCGAAAGCAAGGTTAAAACAAAAAACAGTGTGATTTATAAGCAATCTCCTTTTTGTGTTAAAGATCGAGCAAAAATGCTATTTTGGTAGCTTTTATAGTATACTACAACCCATAGTATTTGTCAATTACTTGTATAAGTCAAGGACATATGCGACATACGCTGATTGTCGATGAGATACTGTAATGGACTTTTTAAACCGAGTGAATGATGTCGTCTTTTGG
>PCSU01000031.1 GCA_002771355.1 candidate division WWE3 bacterium CG22_combo_CG10-13_8_21_14_all_39_12
TAATCAGTAATCAGTAATCAGTAATCAGTAATCAGTAAAAAATTGTGAGCGGGTGAAAAATCCTGTCAACCCCAGTTACTCGTCGCTAATTACTTTTTACTATTTACTAGTTACTTATTACTATTCCCATACCACCCTATGATATAATTTGACCGTTATGCAAAAAGACATTCATCCTAAATATTTTAATAACGTTGAAATCCTTTGTTCATGTGGTGCAACCCGTGTGTTAGGTAGTACTCTTGAGGGTCCCTTAAAGGTAGAGATCTGTGGTAGTTGTCACCCTTTTTATACTGGTGAAAAACGATTAGTTGATACGGCAGGTCAAGTAGAAAAGTTTGAAACGAGACAAAAAACAGCTATTGAACACCAGGCAGTTATACAAGAGAAAGTCAAAAAAATACGTGAAAAAGCTAAACCATCACGTGCTACATCGCTCAAAGATCTCTTGGAACAAGCACGCGATTAGGCTTGATAATCCAAATACTTCTTGTTGACATACATTTTCTCACTCAGTAGTATTGTTTGTAGTACCTATGGAAGAACACATTACTACCCCAGTAGCATCGCCATCCCCCAAAAAACCAGCATCTCAATCGCCTTTACATAAAGGAAAGGTTATTGCATTTAGTCTCATGTTTATTATTATGATAGGTGCTGTAATCGCATTTTGGTACATGACTTCAGTATCGCCTACCACGAATGCCCCTTCAGAACCATTACCGCAAACCTCTCCTGAACCGACCCCACTACAGTCTGTTCGAAATTCAATCCCTTATACTGTCTTGCAGATTTCTGAGTCTGACATTACTCTTTACAATAAAGACGGCGAAAAGATAATCTCTTCAGACCCTGCAATTACCCATCTTTTAAATCAGACCGGAAACGAGATTTCTCTTGAAACACTCACCGTTGGAAACGTTGTAGAAATCATCCCCGGAACTTCGACCACGCTTTTTTTGAGTCAGTAACTTTCACAATCCCCTCTTGACGCCTCCACTTTGTGTTCCTATACTAAATTTACGTAATGAAAAACACTACCCAACTTTTCATTGGAATCATTGTGCTTCTTGTAATATTAGTAATAGCAGTCATTCTCTATGGATTGTTCTTTTTAGACATGAAAAATCCTAGTCCAAGCGTTAGCCCGACCACTCCTTCTGCAACACCTACCCCAGCTGGCCCTTCAGTAGAAACGCTTATGAATGCACCACTCATAAGAACGTTTGATGAAACCATAAGCGATTACAGGATTCAACAACCAGCTATAATTTCAACCATCATTACCCCTGGAAGTACATTTCTGATTAGAACAAGTGAAAACCAAACAAAAACGGTAACCATAACTGATACTACAAGAGTATTAAAACCAAGCCCTGTAGAAAACGATAGCAATGGAAACCCTGTTATTAAACTCAAACCATTTTCAGAACTTTCTCAACATTTAGAAAACCAAGATACAATTGTTATTGTGTACTGGGAAAAAGACTGGACCCAAACTGATGTAGTTCCACTAGTGGAATTAATATCAAATAAACAAATCACCCTATGAATAAAAACGTAAACCTTACCATTCTGACTATTGTAGGTTTCCTATTTCTCGCCATACCTCACATAACATTTGCTGGCCCATGCGATGACGACGGAACAGACTGTACGGGTACCTGCGGAACTGGAACTCACTGTACACACAACGTTATTTGTTGTGGAGATCCTATTGGTTGTGGCGGAACAAAAAACCAGTGGTTTTGCGATGCTGACTCTTATGACCCCAAAGGTATACAAGACCCTGCATCATGTAGCACTGTAAATGGTTGGGTATGCGATGAAGATAATTTTGCACAATCACTTGATGTTCATGTTTATGTTGATGGACCAGCAGAATCAGGAACATTCATGGGTTCTTTTCCGGCAAATGTAACCCGAAGTGCAGGAGTTGCAGCAGAATGTGGTGGGTACTATGACCATGGATTTAACGCTGCAATACCTGCAACGTATAAGGACGGGCAATCCCATACATATTATGTATACGGTATAAACATTGGTTCTGGTGGAAACGCTGCATTATGGGGAAACCCACAATCCATTTCGTGTAGTCCCCCTCCTGCCTCACCGAGCAATCTTCAGGTTTCATGTAATGCTACGGGCACTCAGGCTACTCTTTCGTGGGATGCCGCCGCTAATGCTGATTATTACTCTCCCCGTGTTGACCATTCACCTAGTAGTCAAAATTTTGGGGCATGTGACTCCACCACAAATACCGGAACTAGTGGAGATGTGTGTATCAACAGACTCACTTCAACTTCCTACACAATGGCAGTTTCACCTGGAGATACCTACCAATGGTGGTTACACTCTAGGTCCGACACCGTTGCCGGATGGTATCCACCTGCAGGTGTTTTTGGAACAAATTTTGTTTGTGCACCAACCCCACCAACCCCAAGTGTAACTATTGGAAGTGTATGTTTGTCATCTAGTTCAAGTTCAAATATTGGTACTGTTTCATGGTCAGGAACAACGCCTAACGTAACCTATGTTGATGTTTCAACGGTATCTAACTTTAGCTCGTGGGGATACAAAGCAGTTGGTGCCGGCTCTACATCTACAACAATAATCGATGGTTTTAGTGGTGATCTAACATCTCTAGCGCCAAACACCAACTACTATGTGCGTACCTGGAACGGATATAAACATAGTGCAACATATGGACCTTTCCAAATTCCAGCATGTCCAAACTGTTCAATAACCTCAGCATCAACAGGCCTTATAACGGGCGGAACCGGAACGTATACAGCAAGCTTCTCTTCACCCAATGGACAACTCGGTGGGGAAATTTTCCATGGCAACTTCAGTCGCATTACCTATAACAGTATAACGGGTACAAGTGGCACACTTAGCGGTACGTGGACTCCCGCAGCAGCGGGAACGTATGAGGTGTGCTGTAGGGCTTGGTATGACTCAGTTGCTGAATGTCGCCCGTCTGCACTTGTTGATGCATCACCTCGAGTTGCTTGCGCAGGACCAAACGTCTGTACAACAGTAACTGTTACCAATCCTACCCCGACGACCGTTCCACCAACTGCGACCTCAACTACTGCACCTCCAACCGCTACTGCAACAACCGTTCCACCAACTGCAACGAATACACCCGTACCTCCAACTGCAACTAACACACCGGCACCAGGTTCAACTAGTACCCCAGTACCCCCAACAACTACGAATACCCCAATTCCTCCTGCAGCAACAAATACACCAGTACCTACCAAAACGTGGAATATTACCTATCAGGCAGTCTGTAATAGCGGAACTCTTAAAGCCGACCTAGGTGGAGATAATTCAAGGGCATGGTCAAGAGTATATTCACCAGCAATTGATAGTTTATCGCCTACTGCCAAAGGTACCCATACAGTATCTATACAAAGCGCCCGTGCAAACGATGATATCTATGCTGGCATGCAAGACGGTTCGGGAACGTTTCTTTCTCTCAATGGAACGCCTCCCAATGCAAACATTACGTATGCTAATTACTGGACTGGTGTTCCTAATGCAAAATGGAGTCGAAACAGCCTCCCCGTAGGAAACTATACCTTACAATTCACTGCCCCAGCAAGCTGGTGTCTTGCCTCAACAGCTACAACTGCACCACCAACAGCTACAGCAACAACTGCACCACCAACAGCTACTGCAACAACTGCCCCTCCAACAGCAACACCTTATCCTGTTGATTTACAGGTAAATATTGAGCAAGCGTGTCTAACTGGTCCATCTCTCACCGCTGTATCATTTAACATTACCGACGCAAACAATTCATCTGGAAAGCTAAGACTAAATTCAAACCCAGCAACACTATATCCTGGTGGTATTCAAGATGTATCATCAACAGTTAGTTTTATTCCAGATACGAGCAACTTTAAGAAACTAAAGGTTCGGTGTTCATCTGATGGTAATGATTACAACACTCAAACTGCTTGTTCAAGCAGTTGCGGAGGTACTTGTAAAATAGTCAAAACATGTAAACTCGATGGAACTGAATACACTGATGGAGCGGCTTGTTTTATAGCATGTGGTCAATGGATGGGCAATTGTGAAGAACACACTCCCGGTGGGTTCCTCATCTACCCCGATCTTCCATACAGCGCAAGGTATACGAACAATGGCGCTTCAGTATATAAAACCTTCAGCGTTCCCCTTTGTGCAGCTCCAGCCTGTCGCCTAGATTCACAAACAGTTATTGCAGGTACGGTAACACCAAGTATTAGCACGTTAGTAATAAACTGGACACCAAACTTTACACCAGCCGACAAAGGTGCTGATTATATTGCAATAATTGCAAGTCCAAATATTAGTTGTGTATATGCAGTAGATCCTGAAGCAGCAAACAACGGACTTGGTGCAGGGTGCCAAACCATAACAACTGTTGATAAAAATGTTGCAATTAATCAGACCTCATACACCCTTACCAACCTTTCTCCTGGAACAACATATTTTTATCGCATAATGTACGTAGATAATGATTTGGTATTTCCGTAAACTCAAAAACACATGAATACACTTGAACACCCACAACAACCTAAAACAAATTCAACGTTAGCTCCTAAAATCTATGCCGTTATTGTTATTATTATTGTTGGAACATTTTTATATATCTGGTACATGAGCATCACCAAACTACCTGAACAAGTAATTGAGGAGATTGTGTACCCAACTTTTGCGCCTATAGGAGAACCAACGCCGGTTCTCACAATTAAGGAAGATAGGGATGCTGAGAAAACAGAAATTCTTGATGTTTTTAATACTGCAGTTGGCTATTTTGAAACACAAAACTATACCAGCATTATGAATGTACTTGATGTACCAGACGCTACATTCACCTTTAACGACATTAATAGCTATGCAATCCGCATGGAAGTCTCAGATCATGTAATAAATGGTATTTACGACGGTGAACTTAATATTGATACCTTACAGTTTAACAATATTTTTGCTACGGTTAGTGTGTATCACGGCACAGATGACTCAACCAACACATTTACTTTTGTAAAACGACCGACAGGATGGAAACTATCAACTATTGAATAATATGAAACATATCTACCTAATTCCACTCTTTTTCCTTGGATTTCTTACATATGTAGCAGTGTTACCTCAAACAACCCACGCTGCCGAAGTTTGTTATTTAGATGATACAGGTGGCGCAACATGGTGGGGGTCTACCTGTATAGATCCTGCTAAAGGACTGTATGGAGCCGGATATGCCAACGACAACCCGGACACTGTTATTTTAAGGCACCAAGACACATGTGGCTCAACACATTATGATTACCGAATAAAAGGTCCTACAACTGCCTGGTCACCATGGATTTGTTACGAGGGTGGAGACTGTCCTTCAGGATCAATCGAATTTAATCAGGTTGGTGATACGTACACTGACCCAACGACAGGTTTTACATTTACCTTTGCCAGAAGAGATCGTCTTAAAGATATATTAGTCGAAAACCTTCAGCAGACTAGCAATGCATGTCAAGTATTTCAGGTAGAGTTTTTTACTAATGGTAGGGACTGCGTCTCAAATGAAAGTCGACCCCAATCAAAACAAGTAAATTTTGTCTCTGCAGGTTGTAAAATGGGAACCATTGCATCGTGTGCGAATTCTGCTACCAAGGTTGCAAATACCAATGTGCAAATTCTTCATGCAAGTGGCAGATCTGAAGTCGTTCAAACCGACTCTCAGGGAAATTTTTATAACCGTACTACCCCCAGTGTACTTGGTGGAGGTATTGCGTACGCTATTCGCCCACAAAACCCCTCTGCATCACCATATTCAGGAGCTCCACAATCAACGACAACAACATACTCGTGGAACTCAGGATTAGCTTCAGATACCCCTTACGGTTCCATGAGTTACGAATCACAGGCAACCAATGGTTGCGCGGGACCAAATGGAAGTGGAGTTACTGGCCGATGTGATTTTTGCCTGGCCACCCCAGTAGCAACCGTAGCAACCGTAGCAACCGTAACCCCAACGGTTACACCAACTCCCCCACCGGTTGGTATTTGTGCTTCATACGTTGATGGAAATTCAACGACAACAGCAGGTAATGTAACAATTCAAGGAATAATTTATGACGATACTAATGGTAATTGTACTTTAGACGCTGGTGAGACTGGGTTAAATAACGTTACCTTAACACTCGACCAAACGTCCCCAAGTTCCTGTACTTCTGGACATCAAAACATGTCTCCTGATTCATTCTTATCTAATGGTGCATATTCATTCTCAAACCAGCTTGATTGTTTTGGGGCGGGTTCAACTGCAACATATAGACTTGAAACATCTCCCAATAGCCCGGGAAAAGCCTCATGTACACCACAATATAACACTGGTTCTATTTCTGCAGGAAACACCGTTACTGTAAACATTGGAATTATTGACGCACAACGACCATGGTTCCAAGCTATTGGAGGAGGTATTTCGGCCTTTGGAGATATTGTTTCGCAAATCGCAGCTGGATTTAAACTTATAAATACCCCAGATGAAGTTGCAATCGCTGGTGGAACAATCAATACTGGCGATGGTACCATCTCATCATCAAATTGGAATGCAACGGTCTATGATACTAATCTATATTTTGATTTTGCAAAGAAAGTTACCCAGCTTACTAAAGACGCTGACGTTACAACGGGAACATTGGCTCATGGCCCACTAGCAAGCGACAATGACCCGACCAAACCTGAAACTGATGTAATTATCTACCATCTTACTGACACACGACCAGTATTAACTGGAAACTGGGAAGATATTGATGAAAAAATCATTATTGTTGCAGATAACGATATTGAGATTGGCAGTACTCTTATTAATAATCACATAACTCTTGGAGCAACAGGATATGTAACAATTATTGCGAACGGAAATATTTACATAGACTCAGCTATTGGTGCAAACACAAATAATCCTTCAGATACAACAATACATATTGAAGGATTGCTCCTTGCCGGTAATAACGTATATGATGGTGGTGGAGACAAACGCTTAAACATCTCAGGTACTGTTGCAGCTGGATTTTTACAAGGAAATGGAACATTTATCATGGACCGAGCGCATGATCAAAATTCTGAGAATCTACAATACCCAAGTAATCAGGTAAACTATAATGCAAAGCTTATGCAAAACACACCTGGGGCTATGTCCGAACCAAAATACGAATGGAAGGAGATCAGATAATGGATACTACACCAACAACAACTAACCAATCGGGTTCAACCAAAAAAATAGCAATCATCGTTACCATCTTTATTGCTGTAGTAATTATATTTCAAACTGGACTATGGTTTTTAAGCAATAATCCCAACGCAATACCTGAAATGTTTAGAAATGCATTTGGACCAGCTCCAACACCAATTATTGAACAAGAATCCACTGTTGTTAACCCAACCCCAGCGTATATAGGCACGGTTAGTGTTGTAGTTCCAGAATTTACAGTTGGAGGAATAATAACTTCAATAGATGACGCCATGATTGTTGTTAATACGTTTGATGGAGAAATAAATGTAAACCCACGTACTATAGATTCTTTTTACCAAAGCACTCCAGATAATGTGGTTGTAAAAAATTATGAAACACTCGAATCCCTTGAGCCTAGTGTTGGTGATTTAGTATCACTCGTACAAAATAACGATACGTATGCAATTGTAAAATATGTACCGGTGGTTGAATAAATCAGTAATTCGTAACTAGAGACTGGTAACTAGTAATTCGTAATTCCCGCCTCTTCGGCGGGCGAGCGTAATTGGTAAATCGTAAAATTGTATGTGTATAAAAATCCTGTCAACCCCTCAGATCCGTCATTCTGAACTTGTTTCAGAATCTATAATACCTTTTTCCTTAAGATCTTGAATCAAGTTCAAGATGACAAATAGATATCAAGACACCGCCGAAGAGACGGGGTTTACGTGTTATAGTGAGCGCAAAACAGAATGACCGGTTTCGTAGTACGTCATGCTGAACTCGTAAGCTCTTTAGAGCTAAGCATCCAGGCGATGAGATCCCTAGTTTCTAAAGAAACTACAAGTTTCGGGATGACGAATATGACATCTCGTTTTGCGTTTGCTATACCAGTTACGAATTACTAGTTACTAGTCCCTACATACCAACCTTTCTCTCTATAGCCTCTGAATACTTCCAGGAACGCAAGACATTGCGTTCCGTAAAGGCGACTTTAAGTCGACTTTACCCCCAGAATTTGGAGGTAAAACGATTAGGGCGCTTCATTTCGATGTCCTTTGAATCCTCATTGTCCCTTTCTCCAAACAACTTTTTCCGTTCATCACCCATGGTCTTACTTTCCGATACATCATTGGCGGCTGGGTTATTCATGAGTTCCATAGGATTTGGACCTACTCCTAATTTTCGTTCATCACCATTTTCTGATCGATTAAGGTAAATGTTTTGTGCCGGACCGCCTCTATTACTAGCTAAACTATCGTATGGAAGTAGATCCGAAACGTTTGGTCTCCCCTGAGGAGGTTTGGGTTTTTTGTTAAACATGAGCTTAGTGTATGACTAAAATATATGCTCGTCAAACGAGCGTGAAGGTACCTATTTAGTAAAAATTTTACAAACCGCACTCAACAACCGTGTCTCCATCTATAGAGGTATGATACTCATATACTTGCCCTAACGCTTGTAAATACACAACGTACCCTGGCGTTATAACTTGGGAATAATTTTCACCATCTTTTGGACATCCAAGTGATGAATCGCCAAACTCTTGTGCCTGTACAGCAAGAACCGTAACATTGCCTGGGGCCACTCCCCTACCATCGTTTAACAGCTGTCCTATAGCCACGTCAGCAATTTGTTGATCTTCTGGGGCAAGCTGACCATAATTTGGTTGATTTACCGGGCCTGTTGTTGGTGCTGCATCTACATTAGTCTGTTCTCCATCATCTAAATCACCTTGTGTAAAAAATAGTAGCGAAATGAAAATAATTGCTACAAAAATGGTTATGTTTGTAATTTTTGATTTCATGCCTTTTATCCTATCATATTTTGTAGGGGCAGGACATGCTCCGCCCGCCATATCGTACTATCATGAATTATGTTTAAGATATGATTTACGCGCAGTGTATAGTTTTTCGGTAAATCCCCCTTCACGCTTATGTTTATCTTCTAATCCTTGTATTTGTTTTTCTAAAAGAAAACTTAACTGATGGCAAAGCGTTAACATAAAATTAGCAGCCGTTTCGGGCTCGGGTGGTAACGAAACTCGCGCTAAGTTCTCAGTAACTCTACGTTCATAATCATGCTCTTGTAGGCCTAAGTTTCCTAAGCTACTTAAGGTTCTTACTAGTAATCCCACTCGCTTCCTAAAAAGAATGATGCGTTCCTCGTTTTTACTGTATTTTTTTAGTTTTCTCTGGCGCAAAAAATCTTCCATATCTCCGATTAATTCTTCAATACTCCCTTTTGATGTACCGCATAGTTTTATTCCAATTTTTATTGACGTTCTTAAATCATCCGAACCTTCTACAATATTTTGCTTGCCGCTCCTGGCAGCACCAACCATTTGCTCTTTTAGTTTCCAACTTTTTATATACGTATCGGTAAATTCAACCGTTTTATCGTAAATAATAACGCTAAACCAGTACGTAAACAGTTTTTTATATGATTGAGGTTTAAATTGTCCGTCCACCACGAACATTATACGACAACGGGCGCGGAAACCACGCCCCTACGAGAACGAATAATGAATATTATTTAAAATTCACGGCCCCGCCGTTGTAGACCTGTTTGATTTGTTCTTCGGTCAAAGCATAATTGTAGATGCGAACATCGTCAATCTGGCCGTTGAAGTCTCTATTATTCACTGGATTAACATTATCTCCTATTCTAAGCGGAGAGCTCTCTGTCGTAATATTGTTCTGAACAGTAGATGTAGACCCCTGCTTAACTCCATTTAGGTAGTGATCTAAGCTGGTTCCGGATTTTACCATTACCAAATGCTGCCAAGTGCTAGATGTCAGCTGAGTGGTTTTTGAAGTACCGTCAAAGTTTGTTCCATCATATGTAAATGCAAAATAATAACTATTAGTTGTAGTATTATCCTGCTGTATAACCCAATTCCCATAATTTCCCGCGCCACCTGTAGAGTGATCGTGATCAATGATATTTGCGTATGTTTTTTGACTTGATCCTGGCTTTACCCATATGGCAACCGTCACATCATTACCATTTCCCAGGAAATCAACACTTCCTGTTTCCACCCAATCATCCGTTCCATCAAAGCTCATACTCGCATTTTCGTGGCCGGTAGTGCCGTTGTTCCACGCCTCGGTTCCAGTTCCTGACTCACACGTACCCGCACTGGTTTGTGTTCCCGTAGCGCCGATGTTTAACGTTCCGGTATTTCCAGCAAAACTATTTGTATCAGCCCCCGGCGCCCAATCGTTAATAGTTGTACCCGAACATTCGTCAAACTTGTACCACGCAACTGGAGCACC
>PCSU01000028.1 GCA_002771355.1 candidate division WWE3 bacterium CG22_combo_CG10-13_8_21_14_all_39_12
ACTTGATATTCAAAAGTATTCAGCAGTATTTACACTTTTGCACAGAGTTGAAGACGGCGATAGGGTTACCATTTTTGAGGACAATATTCGTTACGATTACATTATTGAAACCAAAGAAGTGGTTAAAGATTTTGATCTAACCCCCCTTACTCGCGAACCAGACTATCCCATGCTTACACTCCAAACATGTGATCCACCTGGAATACCCCTTAATAGGTTAATAGTAACAGGAAGACTTATTGGAAAATATCCCGTAGAATAACACTCTGCGTATTATATTCACCCTTGATGTGGTATAATACGTTATACATGGCTACACCAAAGCAAAAACCGGTAACTTTTAGTATTCTTACTCTTTTCCCTAAAATGTTTAAAGGTCCATTTAGTGAATCTATGCTTAAAAGAGCACAAGATGATGGAAAAGTTATCATTAATATCTATAATCTTCGAGATTGGGCAGAAGGAAAACAAAAACAAGTTGACGACGAACCTTTTGGTGGTGGACCTGGAATGGTTTTAAAACCCGAACCAATTTTTAAGGCAGTAAAAGATATTACAGAATCATATACTAAGATTAGGGGTAATGCTGAAGACCACACTCACGTAATTTTGCTCACTCCAAAAGGACGTACATATAATCACCGAATCACAGAAAAGCTATCAGGAATTAGTCACATCTTACTTATTTGTGGACATTATGAAGGAGTCGATCATCGTGTATTTGATCATTTGGCAGAGGAGAGAGTTTCTATTGGTAATTACATTCTTACTGGTGGAGAAATTCCAGCAATGATTATCGTTGACAGTGTTACCCGTCAAGTTAACGGTGTTTTAGGTTCTGAAATGTCAAAAGAGGGCGAAAGCTTTTCATTCACGACAAAAGGTCTTCTCAAATATCCGGTATACACCAGACCTGATGATTACGAAGGAATTAGCGTACCCGAGGTTCTAACTTCAGGGAACCATAAAGAGATTGAACAGTGGAGAAAAGATGCTGCAGAGGAATTAACCAAAGAATATCGACCTGATCTTTTGGATCGCAAAAGTGGTTACTTTTAGACTATAGAACACTCGTAAGTCCTCCTATTTTTTCAAACCTCAACAATGACGTATACTGTATGATATGGAATCACGCATTAGCGACCCCAATCTCATTTCTGAAAGTGATGCATCTTTAGACACATCACTTCGTCCTGTATCATTTGCTGATTATAGTGGCCAAAGTGATATTAAGGATGCCATTTCGATTATGGTTCAGGCTGCACAAAAGCGCAAAGGCTCTCTTGATCATATTTTGTTGTATGGTCCTCCAGGACTTGGTAAAACAACCCTGGCTCGAATAATTGGTTCTGAACTTGGAAGTGATTTGCGCATAACTTCAGGACCTGCCCTAGAGCGAGCAGGGGACCTAGCGGCAATCATCACTAACCTTTCTGATGGTGATATTTTATTTATTGACGAAATCCATAGACTCAATAAACTAGTCCAGGAAACACTTTATCCAGCAATGGAAGATCATGCTATTGACCTTGTTGTTGGAAAAGGTCCATCAGCTCGGACGATCCGTTTAGATCTACCCAAATTTACAGTTGTTGGTGCTACCACACGAATTGGACTTCTCAATGCCCCAATTAGAGATCGTTTTGGGGGGTTGTTTAGATTAGAATTCTATGGGATTGATGATCTGGTAAAAATAATCTTGCGATCTGCTTCTGTTATGGATATCGAACTACCAATAGATTCAGCTGAAGCTATTGCTGCTAGATCTCGCGGTACTCCTCGAATTGCAAACAGATTATTACGAAGAGTCAGAGACTATGCTGATGTGAAAAATGATGGTGTTATTACACTTGAGGAAGTACTGCAAACCTGTAACACCCTTGGGGTTGATGAACATGGTCTTGATGTTATTGACCAAAAATACTTACATTCATTGATCAATAATTTCAAAGGAGGTCCAACTGGAGTCGAAACAATTGCCGCTTCTCTATCAGAAGACCAAGGAACAATTGAAGACGTTGTCGAACCCTTTTTACTTACCCAAGGATATATTCAAAAAACTCCTCGGGGTAGGGAAGTTACACAAAAAGGAAAAGATAAAGTAGCTCGGTGGAACTTTCTCTAACCTACATTGTTTAAACATTGTGTATGGATAATTCTTTATACCTTTATACAAAGAAAAACCGCCGGACTAAGACATTTAATCTTTAATCAAGCGGTTTTTCAACTAACAGTTTACTCCAAATACTACTCTTCAAAGTCGTCTTCGTCCTCTAATGATGCAAGAGCTTCAGCGGCTGGATCAGTTTCGTCGTCATCTTCAAAATCCATATCTTCTTCGTCTTCCTCAACATCTTCCTCTACATCTTCTAACTCAACGTCCATATCATCAACGAGAGTTTCTTCCTCATCGTCAAAACCAGCTTCTTCGAGTTTCATTATCAATTGTTCAGTCATTATGAATCACCTTCTTTCAGTTGTGTATAGTATCGCAGTTTTTATGAATGTCAAGCCTACAAAACTACAAAAATACTAACTTTACTTTCCACCTTATATTATGATGAAGGTATTGTGTCAAGACCTCAAAGAATCCTCGGTATCGATCCTGGACTTGCATCACTTGGTTGGGGTGTTGTTGATTCAAACGGGAGAACACTTTCCTGCATTGATTATGGATGTATAAAAACAAGTACTACTGACAGTCTTTCTAAAAGACTTCTTACAATTCACGAAAATCTTCAAGCGTTATACCAACAATTTGAACCAACTGTACTGGCTATTGAAAAACTATTTTTTGGGAAAAACGCTAAAACTGCAATGCTTGTTGGTGAGGCTAGAGGAGTAATAATCTTGTCCGCTGCAAAATCTGAGATTCCAATTCAAGAATATACACCTGCCGAAATTAAAATTGCATTAACTGGATACGGTAATGCTACTAAGGAACAAGTTCAGGAAATGGTTAAGCATAGTTTAAAACTTGATAAAATCCCTCGACCAAACCATGCCGCCGACGCATTAGGCGTTGCGATAACAGCATCAGTTAGCAATAATCTGCTCATGGCTCATGTTTCAAAATTGTAAATAATTTTTTAGCGTATTCTCATACGGTAAGATACATGTATGATTGCGTACATTTCGGGAACAATAATCCATAAATTACCTGGGACACTCATTGTTACTGCTAATTCCATTGGTTATGAAATTCATGTGCCTTCCCAATACCTTGAAATTGAAATTTCCCAGAAAATTGATCTTGTAATTTACCATCATATTACTGAACAATCATCATCACTCTTTGGGTTTAAAACGTGGGAAGAAAGAGCATGGTTCATCACACTCATTAGTATTTCTGGTATTGGACCCAAAGTTGCACTTTCAATATTGTCATCAGGCACAAGTGATGACATTGCCAAAGCATTACAAAAAAATGATATGACATTTTTTAATAACATTTCTGGTATCGGTTCTAAAACAGCAACTCGAATAATTGTAGAACTTAAAAATGTAATTCCTACTGCCGCTGAAGATAATCAAGGCGAATTACTTGAGGCATTAACTGCTCTTGGATACACTCGAAAGGAAGTAGAACCATTGATTACAAAGGTAGATTCATCATTACCAATTGAGAAACAAATTGCAAGCGTACTAAAGAAAATATAACAACTCATTTATTACCACAACGACATGGCATATTGATTCCTTTCAAAAAGTTTGATACAAAGAGTGTGATCATGCCCCAAGAGAATAAATTCATTGCGTGGTTTAAAGATGTTGGAAAAGATGACGTCGGCTCGGTAGGTGGTAAGGGCGCCAATCTTGGTGAAATGACGCAACAAGGTTTCCCTGTCCCCAATGGTTTTATTGTTACTGCTCAGACATACTTCACCTTCATTAAAAACAGTGGTCTTGAAAAGAAAATCAGGGCCGTGCTTGACGATCTTGACGTTAATGATTCTAAAGCTCTCGAAAAAGTTGGCAAGACTGTAAGAACAATTATTCTCAGTGCTACACCAGAACCGGAAATTAAAAACTCAATTATAACGGCATACAAAAAGCTTTCTGGTGGAAAGCCAGCACTTGTAGCAATACGATCTTCTGCAACTGCTGAAGATTTACCTGAAGCTAGTTTTGCTGGCCAGCAAGAAAGTTATATGAATATTTACGGTGAAGATAATGTTGTAAAAACTATTCAGATGGCATGGTCATCCTTGTTTGAAGATCGGGCCATTTTTTATCGTGCCCAACAAGGATTTGACCATATGAAGGTTGGCATTGCAGTTCCTGTTCAAATCATGGTTGCAAGTGAATCATCTGGGGTTATGTTTACTGCCGACCCAATCTCTAACGATACCAATGTCATTTCAATTGAGGGCGCTTATGGTTATGGCGATGCTGTTGTAAGTGGATCAATAACTCCCGATCAGTATCGTGTTGACAAAAAGACCATGAGTATTACAGACAAACAAGTTGTTGAACAAACTCAAATGCTCGCAAAAGCAGACAACAAACCCAAAGATGCAAAAGCATTTAGAGAGGGAAGCGAGCTATTTTGGGTACCAGTTTCAAAAGCACACCATAACCAACAAAAAATTACTGACGAAAATATTTTAGACCTCGCAAAAACAGGTGTAGAGCTTGAACAACACTATGGACGCCCGCAAGACGTTGAGTGGGCAGTAAGCGCAGGAACAGTATACATAACTCAGACTCGACCTATTACAACAATTACCGTGAACGAGGACACCAATGACAAGGTACAGGATCAACCAGTTTCAGAAACAAACGATCGCCCACATTTATTAGACGGACTAGGAGCAAGTCCTGGCATTGCTATTGGACCAGTTCGAAATATTAAAGATTCTACTGAAATTGATCACGTTAAAAAAGGCGAGGTTTTAGTTACAGACATGACAACACCTGATTTTGTTCCAGCAATGAGACGTGCAGTTGCTGTAGTTACAAACCTCGGCGGAGTCACCTCACATGCAGCTATTGTAAGTCGTGAACTTGGAATTCCTGCTGTTGTGGGAACTGAGGTTGCAACGACAACTCTTAAAACAGGAGAAACAGTTACCGTTGATGGTAAAAATGGTGTTATCTATGATGGGGTTGTAGAGCTTCATCAAGACAATAAACAGGAAAAGTCTTTTGATGTTACTAACTATAAAACTGCAACCAAAGTATATTGCAACCTGGGTGAACCACAACTCGCTGCCGAAATGGCCACACGCGATGTTGATGGTGTCGGATTATTACGCGCTGAGTTTATGATCGCTAACATCGGTGAACACCCCAGATATATGCTTGAAAATGGTAAGCGCGAAGAATACATTGACAAACTTTATGATGGAATTATGAACTTTACTCGAGCATTCGACCCTCGACCCGTCATTTATCGAACAACAGATTTTAGAACAAATGAATATCGCGGACTTAAAGGTGGACTCAAGTTTGAGGCTGAAGAAGAAAACCCCATGATTGGGTTTAGGGGCGTTTCAAGGTATATTGCTGACGCTGAGGTATTCAAAATGGAGCTTGAAGCTATTAAAAAAGTAAGACGGTATCACCAAAACTTGTGGGTTATGCTTCCTTTTGTACGAACACCCGACGAGCTACGTGAAGCCAAAAAAATTATGTCAAGTGCTGGACTTCATCAATCAGGAACTTTAAAGCTTTTTATTATGGTTGAGGTTCCATCAACTGTTATTATGCTAGATAAGTTTATTGGGGTTGGTATTGATGGAGTTTCAATAGGAAGTAACGATCTAACCCAGCTTATACTTGGTGTCGATCGTGACAACAGTAAACTTGCTGACCTTTTTGATGAACGAAATCCGGCCGTCTTATGGGCAATTGAAAAGACCATTAAAACATGTAGAGAACACGGAATTATGTCAGGCATCTGTGGGCAAGCACCGAGCCAGTATCCAGAGTTGGTTGCAAAACTTGTTGAGTGGGGTGTCTCTTCAATAAGTGTTTCGCCTGATGTAATTGATGTTACAAGAGAATTAGTTGTCGAAGCCGAAATTAACAAAATTAAGCAATTAAAGAGTTTTTCAAATAGTTAGTAAACCATTGCAAAACAATGGTTTTCAACTTACAATACATACACAATGGCCGACAAAGAAAAAATATTAATAATTGAAGATGACTTTTTCATCCGCGAATTATATGAACGTCAGTTCACCAAAGAGGGGTATATCGTTCTTGTTGCAGAAGATGGACCGACTGGCTTAGTTATGGCTTCCCAAGAGCTTCCTCAACTCATTTTGCTTGATATTATGCTTCCAAAACTCAATGGTCTTGATTTACTTCGCACACTTAAATCAAAGGACGAAACAAAAGGAATTCCTGTCATTCTTTTAACAAATCTTGGACAAGAAAGCGTTATAAAAGAAGGTTTTGAACTTGGCGCTGAGAGTTATTTAATTAAGTCTGCATATACTCCTTCTCAAATAATTGAGGAGATCAAAAACTTTTTAGAAAACCGAGGCTAGTCTGCGACCTCAAGATATCCACTGTTGAATAAGAAACCATTGTATAACCATATTTTCTTTAAAATGATAGGCAATGTAAAACTAAGCCTCAAAACGTTCAGCCTGCTCAAGTAAGTGATTATATTTTGATACTCGTTCTCCACGATTTGGAGCCCCCCCTTTAAGAAACTTTGCTCCGATAGCAATTGCTAAGTCTACAATAAACATGTCATTGGTCTCACCTGACCGATGAGATGCAAAAAGTGAAATACCAGCATCCTTTGCAATCTTGGCAAACTGAAGTGTCTCAGTAACTGTCCCAACTTGGTTTGGTTTTATGGTCACACAGTCAACAGCATCAGTTTTAATTGCTTGATATAACCGCTTAACATTGGTTGACGTAATATCATCACCAGTACAAAACAAATCAGGGTATTTTTGGTTCAATGAACTAAACCGTTCCCAATCTTCTTCACCATAAGCATCTGAAATACTTAGTATTGGGTAGTCCTTTAAGATCGTATCGTAAAAATCTTCAGGAACTTTTGCTCCTGCTATATCAAGTGCATACATTACTTCATTGTGTAAGGCGTAATTCGTTTGCTTAACAGCCTCAACAATGTATTCAAGAGGCTTGATACTAGATTCAAGAGAAGGTGCAAATCCACCTTCATCACCGACATTGGTTGATTTACCAGCCTTTTTAAGAATACCTTTAAGAGCATGCATTATTTCTGCGCCAGCTCGAATTTTATCAGCCATTCGTTCAATACCCGCTGGAATAACCATATATTCCTCAATGACAATAGTGTTATCAGCATGTGCCCCACCGTTGATTAGATTAAATGCTGGTATTGGTAAAGCTGGTTTTGTAATATCAGGCGGTAGTTTGATTGCTTCTTCATGAATATCAAGTGCAGGAACTTTTATAAAAAGCTCATTAAGTTGTTCATATAACGGGACTGCCTTAAGAAGTGCTGCTGCTTTTGAAACCGCCATCGAAACACCAAGCATAGCATTTGCGCCCATATGCGCTTTATTAGGAGTGCCATCAAGTTCTAACAAAATTCTATCTATTTGAAACTGTTCTGTTGGGTCTAATTTTTTTAGTCGAGGACTTATTATTTGGTTAATATTTGTAACCGCATGGGTGACACCTTTACCAAAATAATAACCAAAGTCTTTATCAAGTAATTCAGTTGCCTCATGTGAGGACCGGGATTTTCCACTCGGTACAGATGATCTGACAACCGAACCGTCATTTAGTTTTAGATCGACCTGAACGGTTGGCTCGCCTCGTGAATTTAAAATTTGTCTTGCAAAAAGTTCTTCTATTAAAATCATATGTATTTATTATTTTGTATTATTGGTAAGTCTGCTATTATGGTATCAACGTGAGTATTTTTAGTCAATCCACGCCCCAGAATACTGCTCCCGAGCAGGATGAATACACATACAAACTGCAAGTTGAAAGACTTCGAGCAGTCATGAATAGACTTACTGATCCGATTTTTGCAATTGAACCAGATGGCACAATTTTCTTTTTTAGTGAAGGCGCAAGTAATCTAATTAAACAACCCCCAGAGTCAGTAGAGGGTCGTAAGTTTACTCTGATTCTTCCTTTTGAACCTAAGGAGAATCTCAAGCAACTCTTTACTGATTTTATTGAAAAACGTGTTCGAGTTCACACAGAAATTAAGTTTGAAGATCGTCTTTTTATGGCAGTTTTATCTCCACTTCTAGAAGCAAACGAACATGGTACTCTCCTGGGGGGATTAATAGAACTTAAGGATTTGAGTGAGAAAAAACGTCTCGAAAAAATGCAGGTGGATTTTGTTTCAATAATTTCACATGAACTACGCACTCCGATTTCAAGTGTAAAGGGATATCTTAATGTACTGCTTGATGAAGCAACTTATTTAACTGACGAACATAAGGAATTCTTAAAACGTGCAAATAGCAGCAATGATCGGCAAGAACAAACTGTTGAACGTCTCCTTGATCTGAGTAATGTTGAACAAGGTAATATTGAGTTTCATATTTCAAAACTTAATTTAGATAATATCCTGAGAGATGTTGTAAAAACCTGGCATGATGAAGCATATCAAAAAGGATTGCAACTCAAGTTTATTTACCCAAAATTTGCTATCCCTGCAGTATCTGGTGACGAACAACTCATAAGGCGTGTATTTAACAACTTAATCGGAAATGCTGTGAAATATACACAAAAGGGAAGTATAACCATTAAACTAAGTGATGAGCATTCACATGTAAGTGCGTATGTTGCAGATACCGGTCCTGGCATTCAAAAAGACCTTCAGGAAAAGGTTTTTGACAAGTTCATCCGCGGTGAAAATACATTGACCGAAAGCACTCAAGGAAGCGGTCTTGGGCTTTACCTTGCCAGAAAATTTGTTGAAATTATGGGCGGAACAATTAAACTTGCCTCCGAGGTAGACAAAGGAACAGCATTTAAAGTTACGCTTCCATACTATAAGGGTGGCAATAAAAACTAGCACTGGAAATATACTACTTGTTAGTAGATAATCTAAAAGTGCTGAGCCATTTTGTCGATACACTTGCAGAATTTGCATTATCACTAATATCTTCAATGGGATATGGAGGGATCTTTTTAGTTTCATTTGTTGAAAATGTTTTTACGCCTATTCCTTCGGAGGCAGTCTTTCCCTTTGCCGGAATCCTAGTTACGCGAGGAGAATTTGAACTTTTTCCTGTTGTTGCAATGGCAACTTTAGGCAGTGTTGCAGGTGCATATGTTTTTTATGCACTTGGCTACATAATGGGCTCAGAGCGATTTAGAGCACTGATAATAAAATTTGGACATTACTTTTTTGTATCTGAAAAAGATGTTAATAGGGCAGAAAAGTGGTTCGAAAAATATGAAGACTTAGCAGTACTTATTTGTAGAGTCGTTCCTCTTGTACGAAGTTTTATTTCAATACCCGCTGGATACGTAAAAATGCCAATTCTTAAATTTACTATACTTACTGCAATTGGTACGTTTGTTTGGTCGTTATTCTTAGTATATCTTGGCGTTTGGTTTGGCGATTCCTACAAAGACTTGTTGTCATTACTTGATCAATTTCAGACAATTGTTATAATTGCAATTCTTGCAGGAATAGTGTGGTTTTACGCTGCGAAACTCAAGAGAAAAAAACAAATTGCAGATCCATCTTCATGATACAATCTTTGTGATCTTACCTGCCCTTTACATCTGAACATTCAAAAAGGAGGTTTGTTATGCTACAAACTGTTACGGGACGAGTGCAGTTTTTATATGGATTGTACCCGCATCTTGGCATATGGGTAGATTCTAAAAAGCCTTGCGATAGCATTTCAGGCATCGAGGATATTGTTTTGTATGCTCTTGCACATGAGCATGCAGTTGAAAACCGGTTTTGGCGTATCCGGATTGGATCTTCACTCACGTACCCGCGTGACATGGTACTAGATCTGAGAAACTCACAGAAACCAAGTTTCTCTCTTTACCAGGCACGAACTGATGTAATTCTAGGGAGATTCCTACGTCGATGTGTACCTTCGCTGGTGGATATCTCGCGATGGGGATCAGAAATTTCTCAACCATGTTGGGTAGGAGCGAGCGTGTGGTTTGTGGGCGATTCTGTTGCACAGGTATACGACATGCTAAGGATGCATGATCCGAACAGAAAGTGGAAAAACCGGCAGGTTATCCGTGGAGACCAAGTAATTTCATACTTTGACCACGCTCAGTAATTCAATGCTTAACCTAACATTATGGAGAGCGAGGGAATAAAACCTCTTGCTCTCCTGTAGGAACAAAAACGAAGTGCAACACTTTAGGTAGAATTCAGACCTAAAGGAGGTGAAAAACGTTGCAGAAATACAAACATTTAA
>PCSU01000088.1:0-702 GCA_002771355.1 candidate division WWE3 bacterium CG22_combo_CG10-13_8_21_14_all_39_12
TAACGACGAGAGAAATGTCGTAAAATCAAGTCATGACCATGAAAAAGGATCATAAAATACAACGACGAATCAGCAGTAAAAAAGTAAGTCTCATAGTGCGTTGTTTTGTGGCCGATTGTACGGCGACCCAAACCTCACAGATTGTTGTGGCAAATCGAAATACAGTCAACCGCTACTATAACTACCTTCGAGATCAGATCGTGGCTGATGCCCTGAAAGATCGTGCACGTTACAATATTGATAATGGTATTGAGGTAGACGAGAGTTATTTTGGAGCAAAGCGGGTACGAGGAAAACGAGGACGTGGAGCAGGGAATAAGATAATAGTGTTAGGGTTACTCAAAAGAGAAGGGAATGTTTTTACGCAAGTGATAGCCAATGCTTCAGCGCAAGAGATAATGTCGATCATACGTAAGGTCGTACGATCAGGGTCAGATATCTATACAGATGGGTGGAGGAGTTATGACGCGTTGGCAGTATACGGATATAACCACAAGAAGGTTAAACATTCAGAGGATGAGTTTGTAAACGGGGACGCACATATTAATGGGATAGAATCGTTCTGGTCATGGACGAAGCGAAGATTGGCAAAGTTTAATGGAATACCTAAAAGACAGTTTGCGAGGAATCTGATAGAATCAGAGTGGCGATTCAATCACCGAGACGTGTTGGAAAAATCGCTCAAAGATATTAGCCTGTAGT
>PCSU01000088.1:720-5337 GCA_002771355.1 candidate division WWE3 bacterium CG22_combo_CG10-13_8_21_14_all_39_12
TGGAAAAATCGCTCAAAGATATTAGCCTGTAGTGTCGCTTCTGCTAGTCAAGACCCAAAATGAAAAGGCATCTTGGGTTTGTCTGACCGCCCCTACGCCTTTTTCAACCCTTTTTATTAATAAGGGAGGCTAAACGAGTCGATATTCATCTAATCTCCTTCATCAAACTATACTAACTTTCACTTGTAGAGGGCCATAATACAACCCTCATTACGGACACGTTATAGCACAAAACCACCCAAAATACAACACTATGGGTTGGTGTATAATAAGTTCCTCCCTCTTCCCCATTACCTCAAAACGACCAGAAAACCCCCATTTAGCGAATTATCAATTCCACAGGTAGCCACAATGCGGTTCCGTGTTATAATCTTTCTGATATGGCAACTACAACATTACCGTCACTTGAAGAGATGCTCGAGGCCGGTGTTCACTTTGGACATCAGACCAATAAATGGCATCCAGGCATGAAAAAATTTATCTTTGATGCACGTGAGGGAATTCACGTCATTAATTTAGAAGACACCTACTCTCAACTTGAGAAAGCTTTTGATTTTATTGCAGAACATATTAGAACAACACCAAATCCCCAGATTGTATTTATTGGAACTAAACGCCAAGCGGCACCTGTAGTAAGAGAAAAAGCAATTGAAGCTGGCGTATTTCACGTTACAAACCGATGGCCTGGTGGTCTCATTACAAACTTTAATGAACTAAAAAGAGCAATCAAACACTACAACGAGCTTGGACAAGTAATGAAAGATGCCAAACAAATGGAAGCATTAACAACAAAAAACCGCTACGCAACAATAAAAGAACATACAAAATTAGGAGTTATTTTCGAAGGCGTTTCTGGTTTAACCAAACCACCAACACTTTTGGTAATTATTGATCCACGTCGTGAAAAAACTGCTATTAACGAAGCAAGGCTTAAAAACATACCTACCATTGGAATTATTGATACCAATACAGACCCTTCACTTGTTGACTTGCCTATTCCTGCAAACGACGATGCTCTAAAAAGCATTGAACTGATTTTAGGTTCAATTAGCAAAACGGTTCAGAATACGCGTTTAGCTCAAAAAGAGAAGGACGATAAAAAGAACGAAGATACAAAAGAATAGTATGGATATTCAGGTTATTAAACAATTACGTGAAGAAACTGGTGCTGGAATTGTTGACGTAAAAAAGGCACTTGAGGATTCAAATAATATTGAAGAAGCAAAAAAGGTATTGGCCGAGAAGGGTTTGGCTCGGGCAGAAAAACGTGCAGATCGAGAAGTAAGTGAAGGTCTTGTATACTCTTATATTCACGGTGAAGGTCGAGTTGGTGTTTTAATTGAGCTTAACTGCGAAACTAGTTTCGTTGCAAAAACAGAAGAGTTTTCTAAACTAGCTCATGAACTATGCCTACAAATTACATCAATGAACCCAGAAACAGTTGATGAATTATTAGACCAAGACTACATCAGAGATACAGGAAAGAAAATTTCCGAACTTATTGCCCAGCTTACTGCAAAAACCGGAGAAAAAATATCTTTACGAAACTTTACTCGATACAGTTTAGGAGAATAGGTATTAAAATTCCTCTCTCCCCCTTTTACACATACTCGCTTCAATACAGTTTTCTCATAAGCTAAGGTGTTATAATATTCTTACTATGATAGCAACAATGCTTATTGATGCCGAAAAGAAATTTGAATCAACCAAAACCTTCCTTACACAAGAACTTGCGGTCATGCGAACTTCACAAGTATCCCCTGCCCTTATTCAGGATATTGAAGTATCAGCATACGATGGAACGTATACCCTTAAAGAACTCGGTGCTATCTCATTACAAGACGTAAGCACCCTTGTAATTCAGGTGTGGGATGAGTCTGTTATTACTGGAATAGAAAAAGCTCTTGTACAAGCACAACTTGGTGCCTCTCCTGCCGTTGACGGTATGACAATACGTCTCGCAATCCCATCGATATCTCAAGAACAACGTGATGCAATAATAAAAACCGTAAAACAAAAAACTGAAGATGCAAAAGTAGCCGTAAGAAATATTAGACAAGATAAAAACAAAGCATTTGACGAAATGGAAGAAAATGGAAAAATTTCTGAAGATGAAAACAAACGTGCTAAAAAAGATTTGCAAGAAATGGTAGATTCCGCAAACACCCAGCTTGAAACTATTAGAGATAATAAGATACAAGCCTTACGCTCGTAACGTAAATACTTGCATTGCAAAATCCCACCATTATTAGGCCTAATACGATACAATAAACCACATGTCCGTCTTACTTACTTTCATTCCCGTCATCTCACTCCTTATACTAGTCCATGAATTTGGACACCTTATTGCCGCCAAACTAACCGGCATGAAAGTTGAAGAATTTGGCCTTGGGATGGGTCCTCGTCTCCTGAAAGTTTGGAACGACGGAGAAACTGTTTATACCATTAATGCCTTACCTATCGGAGGGTATGTAAAAATTTTGGGAGAAGACTCCATTCCCGAGAATGAAAAAGAGCGATCCTTCTCATCAAAACCCCTGTGGGCACGAGCTTTAGTCTTAAGTGCAGGGATTTTTATGAATTACGTACTCGCACTTGTTCTTATCTTTGGACTTCTCACCTTTGCGGGAGAACCTACACTTCAAGTCGTTCTCCCCATTAGCTCTATAACAGAATCATCTCCTTTAAATGATACCCTCACAACAGATAAGATGGTTATCGTTGGGTACAAAGATCAAGATGGTATAGCCCACACGTTACAAAGTGATATGGAGTTTATTGATTATGTTAAAGAAAATGCAGGAACTTCTGTTTCCCTTTTACTTCTTGAGGATGGGGCAGATATAGCCAACACTCCAACTGAAATCACTGTTATCCCTCGTAAAAACCCTCCCTCTGATGAAGGTGCTTTGGGCATTGTGATTGAACCAACACCAGATAGCTATTTTATGAACTACACCGAAGTAAAACCACTGCAGATTCTCCCAAAAACATTCTCAATTACCCATAACCTCCTTAAAGCAATGGTTGTTGGTATGTATGATATGTTTAGTAACCTATTTCTCCATGGTGTAGTCCCATCAGACATAGCGGGTCCTGTTGGAATAGCAAAACTTACCGATCAAGCAGCCAAACAAGGTCTTTCCTATCTTACTCAATTTACTGCACTCATTTCCTTAAATTTGGCTGTATTAAACCTTTTACCTATACCTGCACTTGATGGTGGACGCCTGTTTTTTGTACTCATTGAATTAGTAACACGCAAAAAAGTACCTCAAAAAATTGAAGGCTGGCTACACACAATTGGATTACTTTTACTTTTTGCTCTTCTTGCATTAGTTTCTATAGTTGACATTAAACGGTTCTTTTAACGCTACTTAAGAGTTCTAGTCATTAACTTTATTAAACTTGGTACAATACACACATGGTGGAAGAGGAAGCTGTATCATTGATACGGTTACATTCAATAGAGGGGTTTGGCAACTCTGGCATTCTTGCTGCTTTTAAAAAAACACAGAATCCCAAAGAAATACTTGCACGAATAGACGAATTTTCCTACAAACCTATTAAGAATTCACTTTCCGTTCACGATGCAAAAAAACAACTGGACTATATTAACCAAAATAATATTTCGATCATTCCCATTTATAGCCCCCAATACCCTCCCCAACTTAGAACAATCGAAAAACCACCTGCCATCTTATACTCTTTAGGTAATGAAAAATTGCTATTAAACCAATCTTCTCTTGCCGTAGTAGGAACCCGAAAATATAGCCCGTACGGCAAAGAAGTATGCTCTCTGTTGTTACCTGAAATTGCTAAACACTCAATTCCCATTGTTTCAGGAATGGCAATTGGAATTGATAGCTTTGCACACGAGCAAGCCCTTAACAATAATGGACCAACGATTGCAGTTTTAGGTAGTGGAGTGAATATTATTTCACCTATGCAAAATACTCATCTGTATCACCGTATTGTTGAATCTGGTTGCATTATCTCCGAATTTCCTATTGATTTTCAAGCGCAACGGTACACATTTACTCAACGAAATAGGATTGTATCTGGCTTAGCAAAAGCACTTTTAGTTATTGAGGCTGGTGAAAAATCTGGAACGATGATAACAACAAATCATGCACTTGAACAAGGTCGTGAAGTGTGTGTGGTTCCAGGTCCGATCACATCATTTTCATCACAAGGCACAAATAAACTCTTACAGCTTGGAGCAACACCGATTACCAATCCACAGGATCTTCTTGATATCTTTTTACTAAAAACTGCCCCTTTCAAAAAACCAATCCTATCAAACCCTACCCATCAACTGATTGTAAATGCCCTATATGACGGCAGTAGAACTATTGAAGACCTTAGTATAAAAACAGGATTGTTACCAACAGAACTGATGTTGGCAACATCAGAACTTGAACTTGATGGCACTATTACTGGTGAAGGAGATTATTCATTTACGTTGCGATATTAATCGAATGCATAAACGCCTATCGTTTACCCTCTAAATACTCTCCAAAGTACCAGTCAATAAACTCTCTGGCAACATCTGCTGCGTACTCAGACTTGTCACCAGATTCCAGCATAACAACAAAACTTATTTGCGGATCTTCA
>PCSU01000088.1:5412-14288 GCA_002771355.1 candidate division WWE3 bacterium CG22_combo_CG10-13_8_21_14_all_39_12
ACTAACAGCATCAATCATTCCTTGTCTTGAAAGCTTAAGGTTTTGCAATGAAACAGGGTTTTCAATCTGAGGTGTGTTTTCAACAGCAACTCCACCAATATGCGTTACTACATGGGGTACAGGTACAGAGCCATCCGTTGCAACAATATTTGTTAAATTAAGAACCTGAAGTGGTGTTGCCAATAAATCACCCTGTCCAATGCTTAAGTGATACGTGTTACCTAAATACCAATCTTCATTTCGAACCTGTTCTTTCCATAAAGGATCAGGCACAAGCCCTGCATTTTCACCTGGAAGATCTATACCTACTCGAGAACCAAAACCAAATGTGCGTAATGCTTCAACCACTCCATTAACCCCCAACCCCTCGATTTCACACCGAACCGTTCCTACTTTACATTCAGGAGGGTACCCTCCACCAACCTTGTAAAAAAATATGTCTGAACTATTTGCTATTGCACCGGGTAAATCCATCATCCCATGAGGACCTCTTCCCCACGAGTAGGTCCAGTCCGGAAAATCAAACCCATTAATACTAATGACTTGTGGACTCCCCGATATTTGAGTACTAGGCTTTATGACACCCTTTTCAAGTGCCATCGCTCCAATTGCCATTTTTACCGTTGACCCCGGTGGATATGAACCGCTCAAACCTCTGTTAATAAGTAGCGCCTCTGGGTTTGTTAATACATCAACTACCTCCTTAGAACTACCTGTTGTAAATACATTATTATCATAAGTTGGAAGACTTACCATTGCATAAACCTGACCTGTTCGAACGTTGGTGATAATTGCACTCCCCCCTGTTGAACCAACTTTTGTTATATATTTCTCCATCAACTCAAATAGTTTTTTCTGAACATTTATGTCTATCGAAAGGGTCAGTTCATCTCCTGGAGTAGATTGTGTAACTTCGATCTCCTTGTTTACCTTACCAGTAGCCTCAACCTCAACAACATACTGCCCTACCTCACCACGTAAGTCTGATTCGTATTGATACTCTATGCCGGTTTTTCCTACAAATCCCCCAAAAACATATGTACCCGCATCAGAACCATAAAACTCATCGTCTGAAATCTTCCCCGTATATCCTAAAAGTGAAGACATATACTTACCTTGCGGGTACTGTCTTAACGCACTCTTAACAACGGTAACCCCAACTAATTCATCATAACGAGATTGAATAACAAGTTGTTTTTCGTGACTAATATTTATTGCAACGACCATTGAGTCAAATAGACGCGTTTGGGCTCTTTTAAAGCCATCTGAAAGCTCCTCAATGGGAATTTCAAGGATATCTGCAATCTTTTGCTTTATCGATTCAACATCATCTGGTAACTCATTGTAAATAATATGTAATGAATAAGAAGGAACATTTCGTGCCAAAACTTCTCCTGCCCGATCATAGATTACACCCCGATCGGCTGGAGTGTACCTAGAATAAACCCTATTTCTTTCAGCACGAACGACATACTCCGAACCCTTAACTACCTGAAGAAAAAAAACCCGCTGCAAAAGGATAAGTACAATAATTCCAATTACTCCATAAAAAACATACATTCTCCACCAGGTAATATCTTCGTGTTCCCCAAAAAGAGATCGCATTCCAGACATACCTTCTTTCCAATCATTTGCAGTTGTTGTGGCCTTTCTACTTAACTTACTGCGAACACCTGAAGCAGTGTACATTCCTTCCATGTATTCGTCCCCTTGGCTCATGAAACGAACCCTCCTTGCGTAATGAGAACATAAATTACAACCGAGACAATAAAACTTACAAACCGAGCTACTGTTTTATGGGTTATCGCATACGTCTCAATCAAATGAATAGATAGTAAACTGAGAATGCTCGCACTCATGTGAAGTCCAAACAGGGAATTTCCCATACTATCAAGAATAATCCCTCCAAGAACTGTCATTATGAGCAAATGCCTATGAATAAAATATGGATACACAACCCATACCGAAACAATAAACACAGGAAACACCCATCCAAACACAACTAAAAATGGCGCCCAGGCTACCTGAGCAATGCTGAGTAAAAATAATGATAGTAATCCTATATATCGTGTCATGGTGTGATAATAAATACTGAACGCACTGTCTGTAGATCCCAACTTGTTGATAATGATGCTGACTTAAATAACTCTGTATCTGTAGAATTGACCGATTCAATAACTCCAATTATCAAGCCACGTGGGTATGTTCCTCCTTCGCCTGATGTTATAACAACATCCCCTTTTTGAATCCCCTCTTCCTGAAGAACTTCTGTTAATGCAATTCTGTTATTAAAACGACCAATCGATAAACCATTGACTGCAATCGCCTCCCCTTGTTGTACATATGAAGGTACCCTGCTATTTACCGAAACAAGAGGTAACACATACGACTGGGACTCTGATACATGGGTAATGCGACCAATAAGTTGATCACCAACAAGTACAACCAGCCCAACAGTTACATTATCTCTTGACCCTTTATCCAAAATAAGAACAATATCATTCCCTTGATGTAAAGCACCTACACTCTGGGCAAGAATTCTTTGAGATACCCGAACCCCTTGAACACTCAACTGATCTCGCAATACTCTGTTCTCTGCAATAAGATCACTTTGGGAAACTAGCTGTGCACGCATACTGTCATTTTCGTTCTGAAGTGCCATATTTTTACTATGTACATATGGCAACTCAACGACAAAAGAAATTGCATCATGTACCGTAAACCCAATGGTATACAAACCCAAACTAATTGGCTCAACTACCGGTTGAACAATTGTACGTACTGCACCCAAACCAATTACTTGGTCAAAAGACATTAATGTAAATGAAAGTAACAAACTAAAGATATACCACCTTTTCATAGGTCTATTATATAGTCAGAAACCATGCCCACCTAATGCAATAACCTGACAGTTTATTTGACTACCACTACAGCAAATTTTAGTCACTTTACAAAAAACATGCATAGCTACTCACGTATTTTTGCTCAATCCCTGCTATAATCTTGACAGATTATGGCTATCAACCTTTCCGACAAACTGTGGCGATACATCGCCCACGATATTGCAATTGATCTTGGAACAGCAAATACACTTGTACACGTCATGGGTAAAGGTGTTGTTATTCGCGAGCCCTCTACCGTTGCTATTCATAAAAAAACAAAAGCTATTCTTGCGGTTGGAACTGAAGCAAGGAATATGGTTGGTAAAACCCCCGCATCAATAATTGCAGTTCGACCCCTTCATGATGGTGTAATTTCCGATTTTGATGTTGCAGAAGCTATGCTCAAATACTTTATTAGAAAGGTACATACATCACACTCACTTCTTGATATCAAAATTCCACGCCCACGGGTGGCTATAGGAATCCCATCAGGGGTTACTGAAGTTGAAAGAAAAGCAGTTGTTGATGCAGCAACACGAGGTGGTGCCAGAAAAGTGTACTTGATTGAGGAACCTATGGCTGCTGCAATTGGAGCAAACCTACCAATCAATGAGGCAACTGGAAGTATGGTTGTTGATATTGGCGGTGGAACATCAGAGGTTGCCGTTGTCAGTCTTGGTGGCATTGTAACAAGCCGATCAGTTCGGGTTGCAGGTGATGAATTCGATGAGGCTATTATTGAATGGGTCAAAGTTAATCACAATATACTCATTGGAGAACGAACAGCTGAAGAGGCAAAGATGGCTATTGGTTCCGCACTACCTGTTGAAGATGGTGATGTAAAGGAATTTAATGTCCGTGGACGAGACTTACGAACAGGCCTTCCCAAAGAAATAACACTTACAGAAAACGATCTCGCCGAGGCTTTAAATACACCTCTAAAACTCATTGTTGAAAATATAAAAGACACAGTAGAAGAAACTCCTCCTGAAATTCTATCAGATTTATTTTTGCAAGGACTTGTGTTAACTGGTGGCGGTGCCCTTATAAAACGTCTCGACAAACGTATTGCAAACGAAACAAAAATGCCTGTTATGGTTGATCAAGATGCACTAACAACGGTAGTTCGTGGATGTGGTATGGCTCTTGAGAATATTGATCTTCTTAACAAGGTAAAGATTGCTTAGATACATTACTATGAGAATTATTTTTTTTGGGACTGACTACTACTCTACCCTTGCACTCAATTATCTCCTGTCTCACGATGCTCAAGTAATTGGTATTGTTACTGGTACAAAAAAAGGATCCCTACCTTTTGAGTATGAATCGGTACATGACATTGCAACAAAAAACAATATCCCAACTATTCATGTTGGTTCAAAAACCGATCTCATTAACTCAAAAGAAACCATACAATCATGGACCGGTACTATTGGGTTTGTATCTTCTTTTGGAGTAATTATCCCACGAGAAATATTTGAAATTCCAATCTATGGAACTCTTAACCTTCATCCATCTCTGCTACCAGCATACCGAGGTCCAAGCCCTATGGAACAAACAATTCTTGATCAACAAACTCGCACCGGTGTAACTATCATGAGAATTGATACTGGCGTTGACACCGGAAACATCATCGATCAGAAACAGGAAAGTGTGCTTGAAACCGATACTACCCTTTCACTAGCCCAGAAACTGTATCCTATTGGGACCCAAATGTTTATAGATCAACTATCAAAACACCCTCACGGAGATTTTAATGAAAACCCACAAATTAATGATAGTGCAACCATAACTTCACGCTATACCAAAAACGATGCTCGTATTGTCTGGAATACAACAGCACAAAACATATCGGCACTGGTACGGGCATATTATCCAAAACCGCTAGCCTGGACTACACTTTCTGAACTGGTTTCACACTTTTCCAACAAAGGTGTTAAAAATGATTCTATTGAAAAACGAGTAATCATACATAATGGTATTGTTGAAAATGACATGTTTACTCCATCACATGTTCAACTGGAGGGGAAAAATATTATTGACTGGAAAACATTTAGAAATGGCTATTTATAAGTGTTTTTACATATGTGAACCCGTAAAGACACACTAATTACGCATCATAAAAATCACCGCTCTAAAAGCCTAAACCAACGTCGCACATATATTCCTTTGCCCCTTAAGTAAAAACCGTTCCTTGACCATAATTACGCATAATCATATATTGATTATGGTAATGCGTATGAAGGTTAGCACATCGAAAATCCTGCTGGATTTCGCGAACAATGTATTCGTACGATTTTGTCCGTCGTATTTGATAATACGGGAAAACTATATCTAAGCATTCTTTGGAATACTTATGCGTTTACCCACCTTGCCATATCGGGGCAAAACATGAATACTCAGTGTAAAAACTGCTGCGGTTCGGCGGGATGAATTTATCTTTACTGGTACCGTCACATGACGGTATGACACCCACCACATGGTGGGTGTTTTTATATCAATGTCTGTTGGTTCATTCGCACGTATACGTTACAATATCCCTCGTACATACTGGCTGGATGAAACATGCGTGAAAACAAATTACGAGTGAGAACCAAATGTTTCGAAAAAAGTGGAGTTTTGTAATCAAATACTCACGTTTTCCGAAAAGAAGATTTAGGTAAGAACCTTAGAAAAGGAAAAAAGAAAGTTGAGTTTTCCGAAGGAAATACTCATACAAACTAAATGTATACATTTAGTTTGGCCGCCTTAGCTCAGTTGGTTAGAGCGACGGTTTTGTAAACCGTAGGTCCGGAGTTCGAATCTCCGAGGCGGCTCCAGAAGAAAAAATAATTCAAATATTTTTAGCACTTCAGAAATCATGAACGAGGACAAAAGAGAACAACTACGTCAGATAACTCAAACGGCATATCACGCCTACTATTCTCGAATTAATGCTAGGCAACCAATTATCAACACATATAACAAACTTCTAACGGAATATGAAAAAATTTCACCGGTTACCATTACATATGAATCACCCCACACCCAAGAAACATTGCAAACATACCCACACTTTCTATTAGTAGCAAACCACTTGCCCACTCCCCATCTAGTCGACATAAGAGACAATCAATTCCTTGACGAACTTGGACTTTACCCAAACATGAGAATCCACGCATGGTATGACCCCAACGAATTTAGATACTATCCATTGGTAAAAGTTATTCCAACCAATTACTCACACCATGTAATAACAGGAACAAAACCAGATTTATTGGGGAAAATTGCAGCCCTTAGAAACGATATTCAAGTGCCTCCTGAACCTTCATCTGGACGTACTCCTTATGTCATTGAGGAGATGAGGAAATATATTGAAACCACCGATAAGAGCGCATTCTTAATCTTTCCAGAAGGCCGAGATACAGAGGGGTTCTTAGATCAATACCACTACTACATGTTTGACTTACGAAAAGGATTTGCCGTCATTGCAAAAGAACTTGAACTCCCTATACTCCCCGTATCTGTCGCATTTGACCCAGAAAAATTCAAACACCACCTTTTTGTTCACAATATAATTACACCTGCCCAAGTTAATGCCACGACTATTGAAAATTTAGTTTCACAACTTAAAAACTCGTTCACAACTGGAATCCCCACTGCACTGCCAAAAGTAGATGTTACGTGGATTTCAGAACAGTATCAATAAACTAGGAAAATAGCAGGGGCAATACTTCAGTGAGACGATTTGCAACATATGCATGCCCCGCTTCGTTCAAGTGAATTCCGATATCTTCGTCCAAAAAATCACGAAAGCGTTCATTTTCCTTCCACTCATGCCATAGATCTAAATATGGAATATTGTGACGCGTTGCTACATCTCGTAGGGCATTAACATATTTTTCGATATCATTTACAAAGAAGAACCCATCATACTTATCATCAGCTGTTTTATATGGATTATTTTCAACCATTGGGAAACGCAAGATGAAAAATATTTTACTTCTTCCATTAATAATCTTAATAATCTTTTCAAAATTCTCTACAAAAGTTTCAAGAGAAACCTGTGGTTTTATATCAGGACCTCCGTCTCTAAAAGAATCATTTGCACCCATCTGAAAAACACAAACATCTGGCTGCCTATGCTCATATTCCATCGGAAACCTTTCGAGGACTTGTGTTGATATTTCACCTGGAACACCAAGATTGTATACACTTCCACCTTCGTATTCATCCTCATACCAATTGCGAAACCTGCCCACATACCCTCCCTCTGGATCACTTTCACCATAAACAGATGATGAACCCCAAAATGCAATTTTTACAGGCTTTGTTTCCATTGATATATTGTAGCAGATTCTAAAGATTCACACTGGCATAAGGCCAAATACTTAACAAACAAGATATAATACACACCAATGTTACAAAAAAAACAACATCACATCACAAACCTGTTCGAATCCTTTTACCTTGAGGCCTACAAATTATCTGTAAGCAATCCAGAAAAGATTAAAATATTGTACCAAAACACTCTTGCTTCCCTCTCTATCCTTATGCCGTTATCAACGACCTATTCCCCAGACTTTGATCAAACTAAAATTCCACCAAAATTTATTACCATTGCAAATCATTTTAAAAGTATTTGTATTGCAAATATTGATAATGAGAGCGTTCTTAATGCGCTTTCGATTGACAAGTCAACCTTGCCACATCAT
Source organism: candidate division WWE3 bacterium CG22_combo_CG10-13_8_21_14_all_39_12 (assembly GCA_002771355.1). Lineage (GTDB taxonomy): Bacteria > Patescibacteriota > 4484-211 > 4484-211. The sequence goes on from PCSU01000088.1 coordinate 12,989, forward strand.
GGAATTGACCCTTCCCCCATCAGGCATTACTCGGTCATACATTCACTCAAAAAGTTTGACATCAACCATCATATAATCTCAGGGAAAATGCATGAATCTCTCGATAATATTTTTAAGCCACTGGGAAGCATTATGATTTCAGGAAGTAACTCAAAGGGAAATTATGAAACGTTAAAAATGGAATCCGAACATATAGCTTCTGGCAAAAGTAGTATCACAATGTTTCCCGAAGGGGCCAACACTGAGCGTAACCCCTTGCAAAACGAGCACCTGGTATTACCTTTTAAAACAGGTTTTGCCGTACTTGCAATAGATCTTTCTCTACCAATTCTTCCCATATCAGTTGCCTTTGACCCACAAACCGACACCTTTAAAACATATGTTCATAGTTTTTATTATCCTAAAGATTTACAAGGACTAGAACCACAGGTAATCGCCCAACAAATGAGGGAACTCGTTATTGATGGTATTAAAAAAGTCCACTCCAGTGCAATCCTCACATTACCTCATTTTCAAGAGAATTAGAGTTACATTGCCACCTAGCTGAAACTTGTTATAATAGCCATGACAACCGGAGGTCGCATAGTGGCCAATTGCACGAGGCTGTAAACCTCGCGGGAACTTCCCTACGTAGGTTCGACTCCTACCCTCCGGACCACTCATTTCGCAAGCGAAATAGTGAGTATTGCTTCGCAAACTCAACGAATGTCTCAACAAGAAATCTTGGCAGTTTCATTTGTAAACTACATTTGGATATGCAACAGTGAGCTAGATTCACAAACTTCACCATGTACTCTATTTATTCCTCTCTGGTAATAAAATATCTGCGCACTTCAGGTTATACTAACTGTATGGTTATTGCATTTATTGGCCCGGCCGGCAGTGGAAAAACAACGCTTGCCTCACAGGTAGCGAAACACTTTAACGTTCCATTCTGTGACGGGGATGACTTCTATCCCCTATCTGTCCGAAAACAAATCGAACCCGCTTCACCAAATAAAAAGAATAGTCTTCAGCTAGGTCTCATATATAAACCTTTACTCAACAAGGTCAAAACCATACTTTCTCAAGAGCCCGTCTGCATAATCACCCACTCGTTTAAAAAAAGATTGTTTCGGTATATGTTTGACAACGAATTTGGCAAAGACATGGTGTGGGTATTTGTTAAACCTAATGAGGAGTTGCATCTTGAAAAGTTATTTGCCCGCGAATGGAATGACCCAAATAGAAGCATTCATGTTGAATCCGAACTAAAAAGCCGCTTGCAGAACCGTACAGAAAAATACTGGGCCGAGTTTGA
>PCSU01000088.1:14471-15424 GCA_002771355.1 candidate division WWE3 bacterium CG22_combo_CG10-13_8_21_14_all_39_12
AAGTTCAAATAATTCTCGGTGTTAATTTCAGTATACGTTGCTTCAGAATATGTCTGTAGCCATAATTTAGGTACCTTACTGCGAACGTTTTTCCATTTGAACTCAAAACCATTGAGCTTTCCACCATTTTCTTCAACTAAGTCAATTTCCTTTTGGTCGTATGTTCTCCAGAAGTAATAGTTTGTATGGAAATCTTGATAACTATGCTTTTTTCTGCGCTCAACCATCAAAAAATTTTCCCATAATTGTCCAATGTCATTACGGTCTGCAATCTCATTAAAGTTATTAATAACCGCGTTACGTATGCCGATGTCAAAAAAGTAATACTTCGACCTCTTGCTCACTTCCTTTCTGAGATTCCGCGAAAACCCACCTAATGAAAAAATTACAAATGATTTTTCTAACAAATCTAAATAATTTAAAACAGTTTTTACGTCAATATTTAAATTATTGGCTAATTCATTAGCAGACACCTCTGAACCAATTTGGAATGCAACAAGTTTCAAAAGTTTATACATCTTTGCGGAGTTTTTTATGCGATCAAATTCTAGAATGTCTTTCATCAGATACGAATACGCTAACGTGTTTAATATTTCTTCTTTTTCAGAGTGTATTTGGGTTGAAATTACTTCAGGATATCCTCCGTAAATTAAATACTCTGGTAAGTCATTGGTGATTTCTGATGGTGCAGAATCGTAGAGTAATTCCACCTGTGCAACTGGAAACAATGTAGCAATACTTTTTCGACCCGTAAGGGACTCACCCGTTTGGTTTGCTAGCTCAAAACTTGAAGATCCAGTTGCAATAAAAAACTTGTCGGGATATCTATCAACCATTAGTTTAAGAACGGTACCGATGTTTGGAATTTTTTGCGCTTCATCAATAACAACCAATTGTTTGTTACCAACATGATTATCTGTACTCTGGTATGTACACTGAGATAGTTGGCTTAC
>PCSU01000088.1:15508-15650 GCA_002771355.1 candidate division WWE3 bacterium CG22_combo_CG10-13_8_21_14_all_39_12
TTGACGAGCACCGTAGATAATCAATACCTTGCCCGGCTTTATAAGTTTTTGTATTTCCAACTCTCTTTTGATCATAATATAAGTGTAGATGAGCTTACTGATTCTGTCAATTCATGGAGTATAACTCCATAAATTCACCCGA
>PCSU01000030.1:0-10174 GCA_002771355.1 candidate division WWE3 bacterium CG22_combo_CG10-13_8_21_14_all_39_12
TTACGTCTTTTGCTATGTAATTTGTCGACATGGTGGTTCACCTCCTTTCAGAGAGACTCACTGTCTAGTTTAATGGGTACCCGTCAATATGTGGTTTGCCAGCCTGTAGGGCAATGTGCACATGCTGGCAAAGGAGACAACGTTGCTCCTGTATCAGGATTATTGGGCAAAGGTTTCAAAAACCCTGGGTCCATTCCACGTCCCACATCAGGAGGATAAAACCCGTTATCTAACCAATATCGTTTCACTGCATCCTTCATTTCACGAGCAGTTGCAATTGCAGTACCAGTTCTTGAAGAATTTAATGCTCCCGTAAAAGAAGCGATACCTATACCTGCCAAAAGCCCAATAATGACTATTACTACGAGCAGTTCAATAAGTGTAAAGCCTTTCACCTACCTATCGTATCAACTCACTGACCACTCCACAATACATTATTTCTATGGGGTACATGAAGTAGTATGTGTCCCAACACCTGCAAATTCAAATGGCAAATAGAACTCCATCCTCCCTGCCTGAGGTGTATATGCCCGAACCTTGCCGGTTGAAAGATCCCCATCATCTAATGCGTCATCAAGCATCGTCATTTCGCTTGTTGCCACTCCCTGAACACTAATGGAATACCCATCAGGTACATCGGGACTACTTTCCCACTTTTCGAAATGATACGCAAACTTCCACGAATTTACTGGCCACTTTTCAAGGTATGGACCACTCCATCCACCGGGGTTAGGAGCAAATGTACCTGACATTAAAAAAGCTCGTTCACAGCTGGTATCCCACGTATGATCATGGGGTGGAGGAGAACCGGTATCAATACTGTATCGGGTTAGAGCACTTTTAATCTCTGTTATATCAGAAACTACTTTTGCAATCCTCCCCCGTGCAAGAGACCCACTAAACGATGCAATACCAATCCCTGCCAACAATCCAATGATGACAATGACGACCAAAAGTTCAATGAGTGTGAATCCTTTCACTACCTAAGAATACCCTGACAAAATGGGAAGGTAAAGGTGGGTTATAATTGAGTAGCGACAAAGAGAAAGGGTTGGAAGATTTTCAAAGATTGTGCACCTCTCTACGGTGTGCGCCTTGCCATAAATGGCAAGCTCGAAATGCCTTACTTGGCATTTCTCGGGGTGTGGCGCAGTTGGTAGCGCGCAAGGCTGGGGGTCTTGAGGCCGCAGGTTCGAATCCTGTCACCCCGACCATTGAATTGAACCGTAGTTCAATTCTTGGGAGTTGTTTCACAACTCCAGTTTTGGGGACAATCTCCCATCACTTAATATCACAAAAATCTTGTTTATAAAGCGTGCTATAATCCCTCCAATGGACGAGGTAAGTACTTCTACCCTCTTCAGCTCGCCTCTTGTTAAAAAAGCCCTTAAATATGCTACCAAGGCTCACCTGGGCACTATGAGAAAAGACGGGACCGAGCCCTACATTAATCACCCAATTCGAGTTGCCACAATTACCGAAGATACATTACACAACGAGACAGCAACAACAGTAGCACTACTACATGATGTTGTTGAAGACACCACATTAACATTTAATTACATTACAGAAAAATTTGGAAGTGATGTTACACGATTAATACAATTTCTTACTGAAAAATATGCCAACGAAGACTATGAAGAAAGAAAATACCGTTTAATTAACCAACTTACCCATGCTCCCCGAGAAGTTGTCTGTATTAAAATCGCAGATCAAATTGATAATATGGAATCAATTCTTCGCAGTAAAAATAATAACTGCAAAAATCCATGGAGCATATTTAAACATGGTAAACAATCAAAAATCGACCAGTGGGAATACTCATTTGACCTTTTCTCAAAACAAGATGATTTTAAAGAATTACTTATAAGATATAGAGTCGCACTAAACAAACTCATTTCTATTCCTGAAAAATAAATACTATCGTTTTGAGAATTGAGGAGCCTTACGTGCTCGCTTGAGACCGTATTTTTTACGTTCTTTCATTCGTGGGTCGCGTGTTAATAACCCAGCATCCTTAAGTAATGGTCTGATATTTTCATCATATTTAACCAAAGCTTTTGCTAGTGCTAAAATTGCTGCATCTAATTGCCCCTTAAGACCGCCACCAGACATTTTGAATGATATGTCAAACTCGTGTTGATCACGTCCTGCAACAGAAAACACATTCAAAAACTTTTTCTGATCTAGTTCATAAGGAAAATAGTCAGCAAAAGACTTATCGTTAATAACAATAGTACCCTTACCTTTTTCCATCTTTAAACGAGCAACAGCTGTTTTTCGTCGTCCAGATACCCACACTGAATTGTCTATTTTTTTTGTAGCCATTATGTACCTTTTTGTTGAGGAATTAATTCCTGCGGAGTCTGTGCAGCATAAGGATGCTCAGCTCCCTCATATACATGGAGTTTTTTTATCATATCACGTGCAAGATTATTTTTAGGTAACATTCCTCTTACTGCCTGCGTAATAATTTCGACAGGATTTTTCTCACGCATTTCTGACAATGTTCGAGACTTCATTCCTCCTGGAAACCCACTGTGACGATAATAATTCTTTTTCTCATCTTTTCCACCTGTAACAGCAACTTTTTTTGCATTTATAACAATAACATGATCACCCATATCCCACTGCGGACTGTAGTAAGCATGATTTTTACCTTGTAAAACGTGTGCAACCCTTGTAGACATACGTCCAAGAATATGGTCCTTAGCATCAACGATATACCATTTTCGAGTTATTTCTGTTGGTTTAATTGATTTACTTGCTATCATCTTTAGTTTCTTTTTGATCTTCTACTGGCACAAATTCAATAACGGCTTCTTCTGCTCCGTCACCTTGACGTGGTCCTAATTTAGTAATCCGTGTGTATCCACCGGAACGACCGATATAACGTGGTGCAACCTCAGTGAAAAGAGTTTCAATTACCGTCTTATCATAAATTACGCGTGCAATTAACCGTTTTGCATAATCATCGTTTTTACGAGCACGAGTTACTAAAGGTTCCACAAACATACGCAGGGCTTTTGCTTTTGGAAGCGTAGTGATTATTCGCCCATGTCTAACGAGCTCCTGGGCTAAGTTACGGAGTAAAGCGTCACGGTGAGACTGAGATCTGCTAAGTTTAGTTTGTTGCTTTCGTTTGCGCATGTGGGTTTATGCATCGTTCGTTTTATCAATTACCATCTGTACAGTCTTTGGTCCTATATTTTTGATGTTTTTGAGAGCATCCTCGCCACCATCTTTTAGATCGTCAATTGTTTCAAAACCAGCCTTCTTCAAGGTATTCAGTACGCGTGTTGGAAGATTAAGTTCTTCAAGATAAGTTACCGATTCCAAAGATGCTATAGCTTCAGAATCAACTTCTTCTTCGATAACTTCCGGAGTGTAAACCTTTGCATCTCCTGCCAAACGCCCAAAATACTCAGTGAGGATTGCAGATGCTCTTTTAACAGCTTCCTCAGGTACAATAGATCCATCCGTTGTAACGTCAAATACAAGTTTATCAAGGTCAGTTTGGTGTCCTACACGTGTATTTTCAACGGTGTATGTTGCAATTACGATTGGTGAGAAATTAGCATCAAGTAAAATTGTGCCTACTGATTTCTTCTCGTCAGCTGAAGGTAATCGATACCCAGTACCAAACTCTACGGTAAGCTCCATATCAACTGCACTCTTCTTGTCGGTCAAGGTAACAACATGGTGATCTTTATTAACAACCTCAACACCAGTTGGACACTTCAAGTCCCCTGCAGTGATAGATTTTTCACCTGAAGCAGAAAGTGTAACAATCATAACTTTTGGTTGTGTCATAACAAAATTAATACCCTTAATGTTTTGAATAAGCTGAACAGTATCTTCCATAATACCTTTGATTGATGAGAATTCATGGCTTGCACCTTCGATTTTAACCTTGGTTACGGCTGCACCAGAAAGGTTTCCCACTAACACACGTCGAAGTGCGTTACCGAGTGTATGACCAAAACCACGAGCAAGAGGTTCAATTGAAACCAATTGTTGGTTTGTGTCAACTTGTTTTTCTACTTTGTATGTAAAGTCTAATATTTCCATGTTCGTAAACGTTATCTCGAATAATACTCGATAATCAGCTGAATATCAATGTCATCCCGTAAATCATCTTCAGCTAATATCCCTCTCACCGTTCCTATGTTACCAGATCGAATCAACCATGCAGGAACATTGGTACTGTCGTGATCTTCAAGTGTCTGAACTACAACAGGTACTGACAATGCTTTTTCTTTAAGTGTGACCTTATCACCCTCCTTTACATTATAGGATGGTACGTCAATCCTTTTACCATTAACCAAAACATTTCCGTGGTTGACAAACTGCCTTGCAGCCCTTCGTGTAGGCAAAAAACCTAGCCTATACACAACATTATCAAGTCGATTTTCAAGTTGTTGCATTAGCACTAAACCTGTGTTCATAGGAGTTTTCTGAGCTTGTTCAAAATATCGACGGAACTGTTTTTCAAGAACACCATAAATGTGTTTTAGCTTCTGTTTTTCTTCAAGTCGAATTCCAAATTCTGATTTTCGTGAATGACGACCACGAGTCTTTGGTTCTTCAACCATTGACTCCGGTAATAATTTAAACCGTCGATCTCGTTTTGTTTGTGGTCCTGTATATCGTGCCATTGTGTTTATATACGTCGTCGCTTTCGTGGGCGACAGCCGTTATGTGGAATCGGACTAATATCTGAAATAGATGCAACCTCAAGTCCTGCAGCACGTAAAGCTCTTACAGCTGCGTCTCTTCCCATACCAATACCTTTTACAAAAATGTCTACTTTTTCCATTCCTCGAGATTTTATATCATCAGCAACAATTTGAACACTTGTAGTTGCAGCGAACGGGGTAGATTTACGTGTACCTTTAAATCCTGCTGTTCCTGCACTCCCACTCACAATTACACTCCCATTCTGGTCAGTAACAGTAACAATAGTATTATTAAACGTTGCCGTTACGTATACACGACCATCTGTTGGTAACTTTTGTTTTTTCTTGTTATTTGTAACTTTAGCCATTTTTATGATGTGTAACACCTGTATACAATATTCTGTTATGTCTTACTTACCGCTTTTCTAACGCTTACTCCACCCATTGTCTTTCGTGGACCCTTTGCTGTTCTAGCATTACTTTTTGTTTTTTGACCTCGTGATGGAAGATTGTTTTTATGTCTTTTTCCACGATACGTACCTGTATCAACAAGTCGACGAATGTTTTCTCGAAGCTCTCTACGAAGTTCACCCTCAACACGGTACGTTTTATCAATGTGAGTTGCAATAGCACTAACCTCATCTTCAGTTAACTCATATGCCCGCTTCATGGGATCAAGACCCAACGTTTCAACAATTTGTTTACCCGTCTCAATACCAATCCCTCGAATGTACGCAAGTGCGAATGGTAATTTCTTTTTGTCTGGTATGTCTACTCCAACTATTCTTGGCATATTTATCCTTGTTTTTGTTTATGTTTAGGGTTAGTACAGATCACATACACCGTTCCCTTACGGCGTACAGTTTTACATTTTTCACATATTCTTTTTACAGATGCTCGTACTTTCATGTTTATAGTTATAAATAATCAAACGTTTATTTTTCGCGATACACAATTCTACCACGGTCAAGATCGTAGGGAGACATTTCGACAGAAACTCGATCTCCTGGCAAAATCCGAACATAATACTTTCGCATTCTACCACCCAATACCGCCAAAATCACTTTTTCCTCGTCTCCCTCCCCCATATCAATCTGAACACGAAACATCGTGTTGGGGAGTGTTTCAGTAACCACTCCGTTTACAGTTATTACATCATCCTTTTGAGCCATAGCTACGGGGTGGATTGTACCCTACCAGGAGGATAAATACAAGTTTATTCAAATTTATTTGAATGCAGTAAGGATTTTAGGAGCACCGCTGGTTATAGCAACCGTATGTTCATACATTCCAGAGAGTGACCCATCAGCCGTAACTGCTGTCCATCCATCATCCAAAATCTCAACCTCCCAATCACCCATGGTATACATGACCTCAACCGCAAGTACCATACCTTCTTTAAGTGGAATACCCATACGTGGCTTACCGAATCCTGGTACCTGAGGGTCTTCATGAAGACTGCGCCCTACCCCATGCCCTACAAAGGCTCGCACTACACCATATGACGCATCTTCAACGGTTGACTGAATGGCATGGCTAATATCACCAATATAATTACCCATCACACAAGCGTCTATACCCGCCTGAAGCGCCGATTTACCAACTTTAAGAAACTCACCATATTGTTGCGTCCCAATCTCTTTTGTGCGTGCCGTATCAGAATGAAACCCTTTATGAATAACCCCAAAATCAATTGTTAATATATCTCCCTCAACTAATGGAATTTCATTGGGCATACCGTGAACAACTGCCTCATTTAAACACGTCACAATTGAATAGGGATACCCTTCAAACCCCTTGAAAGAAGCTGTGACTTCGTGTTTACTTATTAACTGTGCCGCTAATTTATCGAGCTCTAATGTGGTAACACCAACGTCAGCAGTGTTTATTAGCTCTTCAAGAATTGAAGCAGCAATCTTACCTGACTCACGCATAATTGCTATTTCTTCTGGAGATTTATAGTGGATCTTAGACATGATATTTTGTACGATAGAGGGAACGCAGAGTGTCTTGAATACTCTTAACACTAGCACTCCCATCAATATGCTCAACTGGAATGTTATCTTTTTTAGCAGCATCTAGCACAACCTTTGTTCGAGTTCGATAAATTTCAAGACGTCGCTTTACCGCATCATCAGTTTCATCTTTTCGATGCTCTAGCTCCTTTCGTTTACTGATACGATCCATAATGTGATCTTCGTCTAAATCCAACACAAAAATAGCCACAGGAAGTTCATCAAACAACCTCTTGAAATCGTTGTATTGTTTTGTCTCTCGAGGGTAGCCATCAACAACATATCCATTTTCATTTGGGTGTTCAAGTAAAAAAAGAGAAACTACCATTTGAACAACTTCATGTGGAACGAGCTCTCCTTTATTCATATAAGACTTCAAATCCTTTGCGATATCTCCAGCATTATTATTTACATATGACCGAAGAGACTCCCCAACAGATAAAAACTGCATACCTAAATCATCGGCTAATAGTTTTGCTTGGGTTGATTTTCCTGATCCTTGTGGACCCATTACTAAGATTGTTTTCATAACGTATTGAATATACTTTTTAAAGGTTACCCTAGTCTACAAACTTATCGTACCCACGCATAACCATCATTGATTCCATGGTACGAACTGTTTCAACTGTTACAGACACAACAATAAGAATACTCGTTCCGCCTAGACTCGCAACGGATCCAATTGTTGGCAAGAAAAACTGAACGATAATTGGCATAATTGCAATGGCACCTAAAAACAAAGACCCTGGAACTGTGATACGCGTGAGAAGACGATTGAGATATTCAATCGTTGCTGCCCCTGGTCTAACACCAGGAATAAACCCACCCTGCTTCTGCAGATTTTCAGCAATTCGATCAGGATTAAAGGTAACGGCTGTATAGAAAAACGTAAGGACTACAACTAAAAGAAAATAAATTACCGCATACGATACGCTTGTTGGATTAAACCAAAGCGCCACTTTTTCGGCAATAGCAACCACCTGTGGGTTATTCAACCCTAGGGCAAAATTGGCCACTGTTCCCGGAATAAGCATCATTGATACCGCAAAAATAATTGGAATAACACCAGCTTGGTTTAATCTTAACGGAATATATGTCATTTGCCCAACAGCTGACATAGCCTGACCTTTATACCGCCTTGCGTACTGTACCGGAATCTGACGGGTAGATTCATTCATAAATACAATACCTGCAATAACCAAAACAATTATTCCAACATATACCAGAATCTCTATTCCCCCACCAGCTGACTGAGTACCTGCAAGCTGAGAAACCATTTGTGGAATTCCAGAAATAATACCTACACTAATAAGGATTGAAATACCGTTTCCAATACCATGCTCTGTTAACAATTCTCCGAGCCACATAAGTAGAATCGAACCTGCCGTTAAGGTGAGTATAAGAATGACTAATTCAAAAGGAGGTAGTGACGGAACAATTGGATTAAGACCTGTTCCCAATGGTTGACGCAAAATAAAGTAAACGGATAAGGATTGAATAATTGCTAACGGTACTGCAACCAACCTAGTATATTGGTTGATTTTCTTTTGTCCCTGTTCTCCTTCTTTTTGCAATGCCTCAAGCTGAGGAATCACCATACCTGCAAGTTGAAATATAATAGATGCGGTAATGTACGGGTTTAATCCAAGCGCAATTATTGATGCATTCGATAAGGCACCACCTGAGAAAATATTCAACAAACCCAAAAATTGAGACTGCGAAAACAACTGCTGCATGGCATCAAGGTCAATTGCAGAGAGCGGTATATGGGCAAGAATCCGATAGATTGCCATCAAAATAAAGGAGAATAGTAATTTTCTCCGTAGATCTGGTGTTTCCCACGCATTTCGTAGTAACGTTAAAAATCGGTTAACCATCGTTAGTATTGTAACACGCTACTTGAGCCAAATTCCCGTACAAAACCTTCTAGAATACTCGTTGCAAAAAGGATTTTTTCATAAGCCACTGATTACTTCCAGAAAGTGCCTTACTTGGCACTTCTTATTAAATTGTCCAATGGCAATTTAAACCCACCCTAAAACTTTACCTAATATATTTACCGTAGCAACAAACAAAAAAACTGAACCATAGGTACTTGCTGACATAATAGTATTCACAATAAATGGCTGTCGCCTATAAATAAAAGCAGTTGTAACGAGGTATAGTGCCAAAAACCCAATACTAAGTGCTGGTAGTAACCAAATATACGTAACACTGGCTAACATATCTTGAGGATTATTTTTCATAAACCATAATGGAATAAGAGGTGGAAGTTGATTCCGATGCAAAAATACTAGCCAAAACGTACTTTGTCCTAAAAGTAATGATGCAATAGTATGGTAAAAAACTGCTTTATTTTTGAACATCTTATATTTTTAGAGTCTAGGTCTTTCTATTCCGAATACTTTATAAGCGTTTGTATCGGTTGCTGAAACAACATCATAGGCTTCACGATTTTGAAGCTGTGCTACCTTATCTGCAACTAATTCTACCATTGAAGGCTCATTGCGCTCTCCCCTGTTGAGCTGAGGGGGTAAAAATGGAGAATCTGTTTCTAAAACAATATGAGAAAGATCCACACGTGCTACTGCTAACTGAAGTTCTTGTGCAGAATTGTATGTAACAATCCCATTGATACCAACATAAAATCCCATATTAATAACCTGTTGCATTTTTTCATACCCTTCAGTAAATGAATGCCACACACCTGTTATGTGGCCTTTATATTCTAAAAGAATTGCCATCGTATCCTCGAATGCATCACGAGAATGAACAATAATAGGTAGATTGTTTTCAATCGCATTTTCAATCTGTGCCTTGAAAATCTCTTTTTGTTTCTTTTTAACACCATCTTCTAACTCCTTACTCCCGACTTCGCTTCTCTCATGATAATCTAGACCGATTTCACCAATAGCTACCACTTTTTGATGTTGACATAATGTGGAAACCCATGAGATATCTACCGACATTTGTGATGAAACATCTTCAGGGTGAAGTCCAACTGCAGCATAAAACCCATCATAATCCTGTGATAAATCAACAGCCTGCTTGGAAGTTTTTTCGTCAATTCCGATGTTAATAACCATATCGAGTTTTGAAAGTGTTCGATTAATAACCTCATCGCGATCAGTATCGTATGAATTAAAATAAAGGTGTGCGTGTGTATCGATCATAATGTGTTTTTACTAAACTCATTATAACCAAAGCTCACTAAGACTTCTATTTCTATTAAAACCATTACCATAAAGAAAAAGGCGAATACAGCTGAGAGGTTGTCTCAATCTGTACCCGCCTTGATTTTTACTTATATCTTTTGCAGTTAGCCTCATCGCATCACAAAAGGTACAAACACCTTAAACATAGGTATTTGTTTTTGCTTGAGATTAAACGTAACTTTCAGATCACTCGTATCCTGGTTAACAACAACAATGTGTGGTTCCACTTCCTCCCACATATCGTTGTCACTAACTTCTTCTACTT
>PCSU01000030.1:10229-10780 GCA_002771355.1 candidate division WWE3 bacterium CG22_combo_CG10-13_8_21_14_all_39_12
CTTGTACTATCCAGGTCGAATACGGTAACCCATCAAACACAAACGTTCCATCTTCAACCCACTTGACCCAGTACACACTTTCCTGAGTGTCTCTAAAAAGCCGAACATCCACTCTACTGACTGGTACTCCCTTCTCATCAACTATCGTTCCACTAATAACTCCAGACATGGGATCAGTTACCGGTGTGTTGGTCGGTGTTGGCATTGGTGTCTTCGTTGAGGTCGGTGTTGGTACAACCGTTCTCGTTGATGTAGGCGTTGGAACACTTGTCCGCGTTGGCGTAGAAACACTCGTTTCAGTTGGTGTTGCCACAGGGACATTTGTTAGTGCAGAAATGACGTTGGATTGAACACGGTTTCCCGCGTTATCTTCAATCCATAAAAGTAGTTTCATGTCATTTTGTGCCCAAAAACCTGTCGTATCTACAGATGCTTTCCACCCGTCAGATCCAGACCAATCTTCGTAAACCATATGCCATACGCCATCATGATAAAAATGGAACTCTACCTTTTTGACTCCACTTTGGTAATCGGTTGCATAGGCCGTTACC
>PCSU01000067.1:0-9941 GCA_002771355.1 candidate division WWE3 bacterium CG22_combo_CG10-13_8_21_14_all_39_12
TAAATACACTGATTTTTAGTTTATGCTCCCAGCGAGAAGGAGTCAATGAAAACATGTCACCTGCAATTATATTAAGCACAATTCGCTACAAATATTCTCCATTAATGACATGTACAACGTGATAAAATTACCGCGTGAACGTAACCATTGTTCTCCCCGCCTATAATGCCGAAAACACGTTGCGGCAAACAGTTGCTGATATTCCTCAAAACGATAATTACTCAGTGATTTTGGTGGATGATGCAAGTAGTGATAAAACGGCTGAACTTGCAGAAGAACTACAAATCAAAACATTTGTCCACCAAAAAAATCTTGGCTACGGTGGCAACCAAAAAACCTGCTACCATCTAGCACTCGAACAAGGTGCCGATGTTATTGTCATGCTTCACCCCGATTACCAGTACGACCCCAAACTGATCCCCCACATGGTAAGTTTATTGGACGAAGGATATTTTGACATGATGCTTGGTTCTCGTATTCGGTCCCGAAAAGAAGCACTAGCAAACGGCATGCCCTACTATAAGTATTTTTCAAATCGCGCGTTAAGTTTATTTGAAAACATTGTTACCGGTCACAATTTATCGGAATGGCATACGGGCATGCGTGCTTACAGACGTGAAGTTTTAGAAACCATAGATTTTGACAGTAACTCCAACGATTTCATGTTTGATTCTCAAGTACTCTTTCAAACAATTGCCGCAGGATTTTCTATTGGTGAACTTTCCGTACCCGTACGCTACATGCCTGAAGCATCGAGTATTAACCTTACTCGAAGCATAGAATACGGACTCGGGACACTAAAGGCAGCGTTCCATTTTTTGAAAGGCGATTACAATCCCAAACGATAGAACAGAATTTTACATGTGTCATCCCGAATTCATTTCGGGATCCAGATGCTGAATTAAATTCAGCATGACGTAGAACGAAGCTAGGCATTCTGTCCTGCCTGCTCAGGCAAGTTTGCGTTTGCTATACAATAAACCCATGTCCAAAAAGCGAAGGAAAAAACAGCAACTCAACCACGTTCAACCCCAGCCACAAAACCTGCCCGCTGAAAAGATAAACTTTACTCCACTCAAATGGATTTTGTTTATTGTTTTTGTAATCTATCTCCCCACTCTCTTTTTTGATTTCACCTATTTTGACGATAACACCTTAATCTTAAATAACATCACGTTTTTACGAAATCTTGGTAACATTTTTGCTGCGTTTCAGATGGATGTATTTCACTTGCCACAACACTCGGCATCATACTACCGCCCACTTCTTACGCTTTCATTTATGTTTGACTCCCTCATCTCAAACACTTCTGCTTGGTTTTATCATGTTTCAAATATCCTAATCCACATGCTTTCTGTAAGTTCACTTTTTATTCTTCTTAAAAAATTAAACTATTCACAAAAACTCGTAACTGGGGCGACATTACTTTTTGCAATTCATCCAGTATTGACCCAAGCTGTTGCCTGGATTCCGGGTAGAAACGATTCACTTGCTGCTCTTTTTGTATTTACTACCTTTATATTTTTGATTACATATCTTAAAGAGGCAAAAACCCGTGATCTTTGGTACTACCTACTCTTTACAACCTTGGCACTATTCACCAAAGAAACCGCTCTCATTATGGGACCAATTTTTTATGCCTACATTTTTTTGTTTGAACCTAAAAAACGATTTGCAAAAGAAACATTCATATTAGCAAGCGGATGGATTGGCTCATTATTATTTTGGTTTATCTTGCGCCAGCTTGCTATTGGAAGTGCGAGCGGTTATACAATCTCAACAATTCTGCAGTCAGGCATTAACAATTGGCTGGCCGTATTTTTGTTCATTGGCAAGATTATTATTCCGATCAACCTTTCAGTTCTGCCAATCTTCGCCGACTCAAACCTATGGATTGGTGTCCTCATTACTTTTACCTTATTACTTATTACTATCTTCTTCTCTACCAAAAACTGGAGCAAGATAACGTTTGGCTTGTTATGGTTTTTGGCATTTCTCCTACCCTCTTTCATACGCCCTAACCCCGATGTAATTGCGGATTTTTTGGAACATCGCGCCTACATTCCTTTATTTGGCATAATTATTATTCTTGCCGAAATTCGTATTCCGGTTGAAGCTTTAAAGAATGAAAAGGTTCAGAAATGGACGTTTGGTATTGTTGCATCACTTTTTGCGCTCATTACCCTCATCCATTCATTTAGTTTTACAAACCGTCTTACATTTTGGGAAAAGGCTACAAAAACGTCACCACACGCACCACTGGCACACCGAAATTACGGCGTGATGTTATATTTTGAAGGACGAATTGATGAGGCGATTACACAATACAATGAGGCACTTACACTTAATCCACAAGAAGAGATGGCTCACAATAATCTTGGAGTCATTTATATGAATAATAAAGAGTTTGAAAAAGCGGAGATAGAATATTTGTCCGAGCTCGAGAATAATCCTTTTTACGACAATGCGCTTTTTAATTTAGGATTAACGTACTACCAGCAAGACGAGTTTGAAAAAGCGCTTGATTATTGGCGGCAAACAATTGAGATTAATCCTGGATACTCTGATGCGTATAACTACACCCTTATCTATTACATCAATCAAAAGGATGAACAAAAGATAAACGAAACGTTAGCTCTCATGCAAAAAAACGGCATTCCTTTGCACAGTGAAATTAAGCGACAACTACAACCTGCGCCATGAAAACCTTAGTCATTGTTCCTACCTATAACGAAAAAGATAACATTCCAACATTAGTTCCGGCAATTCTTAACTCAGTTCCAGACATCCACGTTTTAATTGTCGATGACAACTCTCCTGATGGAACTGGCATGATAGCCGAACAACTTTTGTCAAACACCCCTCAAAATGTATTTGTTCTCCATCGACAAATAAAAGACGGTTTGGGTAAAGCATACTCTACAGGATTTGCGTGGGCCCTTGATAAAGATTACGAAAGAATTATAACCATGGACGCTGACTGGTCACATAACCCATCCGATATTCCTCGATTACTTTTTGAAAGCGGACACGTTGACCTTGTTGTTGGTTCTCGCTATCTTGGAGGGGTAAGAATTTTAGACTGGCCTCTTAGTCGACTTATCATTAGTGCCGGGGCAAATCGATATGTCCGGTTGATAACAAGTCTTAAGCTTAGTGACTGCACCTCTGGATTTATGTGTTTTACAAACCACACCCTACGATCCATTAGTGCGCAAAAACTTTCAGCCAAAGGGTACGCGGCGTTAATTGAATTAAAATATCGAACGCAAAAGTCAGGTAAAAAAATCGGCGAGATTCCTATAGTTTTTTCCCAACGCCAAGCGGGAACTCCCAAAATGTCTTCTAAAATCATACTCGAAGCAGTGTGGATTATTTGGTTGTTTAGATTTTTTAATCCCAGAAAAGACACAACTTATTTTAAAAAATTCTTGCGGATAGCCCCACTTTCATTGTCTCTATGGAGAACTCAGGAAGCGCTTGCATTATCAAAACAAAACCTTTCCACTCCTTTGCTAGACCTTGGATGTGGTTTTGGTGAATTTTCGTCTGTTTTTTTTGACAAACCAATTGACATAGGAATTGACTACGATCCCCGAGAAATTGCTCATGCACAAAAAAGTAACGTCTATAAAAAATGTATCGTTGCCGATGCCAGAAAATTACCCTTAAACTCAGAGAGTATCCAAACCGCTTTTTCGATCAGTACGCTTGAACATATTCCCAACGTTGATGAAGTCTTTAATGAAGTTTATCGAATACTCAAACCAGGCGGACGATTTGTATTTACGGTCCCCACCAGTACCTTTAACCAATTTTTATTCTTTCCGTTTTTTAAAGATTTTTTCCTCTCCATCTTTCATAACATTTTTAAACACCAACCCCTTGTTTTAAAAGATGATTGGATTAAACGTGCTCAAAAACAAGGATTCAACCTTATTTCAGTTTCGGGAACTATCTCAAAAAAACAGGTTCTTATGTATCAATTGTTACTTCCATTTTCAATACCCAGCATGGTTATTAAAAAACTAACCGGGAAGCGCTTTGTGTTTTTCCCCACCATTCGCTCACAGATACTAGACAAACTGTTTAATCGTATTATCAACCAACAAAACATGACAGATGCGAATATACTAATAGAAGTTATAAAACCCACATGACTTATTCGTGCCTCATCTGCCAAAACCAAAAACTATTCAAAGTTTATGAACAGGGTTCGTACCGTATTATGAAATGTCCCAACTGTGGATTTGGGGTTTTGGATCCGTATCCTACGATTGAACAAGCAAATACCATTTATTCCCCCGATTATTTTGATGATAAAAAATCACCCGATTTTATTAAAGATGCCACGCGAAAGTATAACTATGTAAACAAACATCTTCAGGCTAGTTCTAAAATTCTTGACTTTGGTGGTGGGGTTGGGGATTTTGTGGGTGTAGCCAAAAAAGGTGGATACCAACTGTATGCATACGACGTTTCAACGTATGCGATGGAACATGTTCACAAAACCTTTAACATTCCAACATATACCCCGCCACTATCTGTAGACCTGTTTTCTAAATCCCAATTTGATGCTATTGTTGCATTCGACGTTATTGAACACCTCCCCAACTTTCGTGAAGTTTTAAACTTTTTTTATGTGTGGCTTACGGAAAAATCTGAACCTAAACAGTCAGGAAAATTATTTATGACCATGCCAAATATTGATAGCTGGGACACAAAACTTATGGGAAAATACTCGTACGGATATAAAAAGATTCCCCAGCACATAAATTATTTCTCCCCACAATCGATCTCTATTGTTGCAAAGGAGGCAGGATTTACGGTTGATGAAATTAAATTGTGGGGGTTTGAGCGAAGTCTTGATTTTGTATTTTCAAAACTTAAACTTGAACGTTTGCGCCACATTACACACCAACTTGGTATTGCCAATCTTACTTTTTATTACCCTATGCATGACATGATGGTTTCGCTCAGTAAAAACAATGATTAAAGGTATTGGTAAAAAAATCCCTCAGATATTGTTTCTGATGATCTTTTTACTATTTTGTGCCAGCGTCTTTTTAAACATTGCCTATCCACTCTTATGGCAAGACGAAGCAGAAACGGCAGTTGCCGGTCAACGAATTCTCGAATATGGATATCCCAAATCCAAGGATGGGAAAAATACGCTTAACCTTCTTGAACTGACTGATAAAAGCCTCGCCATCAGGGAACCTTATGATGCCTATATAACATCATCGTGGACGCAATTTTATGTTGCAGCTATCGGGGTAAAACTCTCATCATTTGTATCAGATATCTATACCAAAACAGCACTCATCCGCATACCGTTTACACTTATTGGTTTAGCGGGCGTTTTACTGTGTGCACACGTTGCTAGAAATATTTTTGATGGAAGGTTAAAATGGCTTTTTTATAGCGGGTATGTTTTTTTGTGCATGCTCTCAATTTCATTAACGCTTCACATACGCGAAGTTCGCTACTACTCACTTACCATACTGGTGTCGGGTGCAACATTGTGGCTGTATACTGTTTTTAGACATAACCGTAGTACGTTGTCACGCAAAAATTTTGTAACCTACACACTTTTACTATTAACTCTACTCATAACAACACTCACAACGTTTCCTCCACTTTTTTTTATACTTACCATAACGCTTGGAATCGCCGAAGTTTGGCATTTATTCTTCCGAACACTCAAACCCTTAACCATAAAAGATTACCTCGTTCATTCACTGCCCTTAGCGTTAACATTTCTTTTCAGCATTCCGGTATTTTCGTTTTTTAAGATTTTGCCACTCGCCAATGCATTGAGTGAATTCATGGGGTTTAACATGCATCTATATTGGTTTAACCTTAATCGAACACTTTCATTTTTATTCTCCTACGAATTCCTTGGTCTATTTATTGTAGTAAAACTTGCGGCATGGATAACTAACTACTATCAAAACAATCGTGACAAGACATTCCGTTTATCTCATTTTTTAACCTTGTACCTTGTCGTATATGTTCTATTTATTGCTCGATCACCATATTTATTTGAGCGATATCTGATGGCACTTATACCAATATTAAATCTTGTTATTATGATTGATCTATACATCACTATTCGGGGGATACTTAATATCTCCTCAAAAAAGTTAAAAGGCGATGTGTTATTCGTGACTATTCCAATTTTTTTGGCTACCCTTTTGTTTTCAATCGTCCCAAAGGTCTCGCACATTTCGGGTCATGTGTATGAAATTACCCACCAATACAAGGGACCACTTGATTTCGCAATTCCCTATATAAAGGAAACCTTTCCCGATACGTCGGACCTTATAATTGCTACAAATTATGAAGAACTTTCGTATGCGTATTATCTTGGCAGTAAAGTGACTATTGGGTACGTGGGGAATAATCTTTTAGAAGATTCTACCGTTCAGCCAGACATAATCATCATGCGCAAGAATCGCAATAATTTTCTTGAAACCTTTCAAATGTTACTTTTGCAAGATAGTTATACTGCCGTACATTTTGACATAGACGATTATGATTTTAATAATATTCCCGAACTTTATCTAGCAAAGCCGCATCGTTACCAAACGACATATGCAAAAAACGATGAACATAAACTGAATATCTATGTTAAAAACAACCTTCAAAAAAATTAAAACACGCACGTCACATCTCGTTACGGGAAAGAACTTATCTCTCGTCGTTGCACTATCTCTGTTATGTTATCTTCTTAATTTTAATAGTATTACGGCGCCATTCGAGCGAGATGAAGGGGAATATGCGTACAGCGCCATGATCTTACACGACGGTGGAGTTCCCTACAAAGACTCATTTTTACAAAAACCGCCCATGATTGTATACACATACGCTTTCGGTCAACTCATTAACCCAACTGCTGTTTGGCCACCACGCATTTTTGCTCTGATATTCTCTCTGGGAACAATACTTCTTGTAGGCTACATCGCCTATAAAGAATGGGGGAAAGGTGCATGGTGGATTGCGATGTTTATCTACGCATGTATTAGCATGTTTCCAGTCCTTACGCCGTTTGCCGCGAATACCGAAAAATTCATGATTCTACCCCTCATGACAACAGTTGCACTTTTTGTAAAATTTAGAGACAAGGTTATGCCTACATACGGATGGGTAGTAGTGGGTTTTTGTACCGCAATTGCAATTCTGTATAAACCAATTACCTTCCCAATGCTTGGCGCACTTATAGTTTTTTGGTTGTGGGAAATGTTTAAAACAAACAACGAATGGAAAACACTCGTTAAACCGTTTACCGTTTTCACACTTAGTGGACTTATAACAACCCTCATTGTTATGCTTCCTATAATTTTACGTGGTGGATTCCCTGGGTTTTGGGAACAGGTTGTTGTTTTTAATAGCGCATACGCTACTTCGTTTGGCCTTGGGCTAGACAATGCTATTACATATTTAGGAAAATTTGGATACTACTGGTTTTTGGCATTACCAATTATTTGGTTTTTTATCACACGCCCCAAACATTGGATGTTGTATCCATCACTATGGTTTGTTGGATTTCTTACGATTTACACCACTCCCATTGGCCACTACTATCTTTTGATCATACCGTTCATTGCCCTTATGGTTGCAGCTGGAATTAACTCTTTTTCCAAGGAGTTTGTTTTAACTCGAAGAAATCCAGTACTTTTAATAACTACATTAGTCACTCTTATATTACTTCTACTTCCGTTTAAACAACAATTCAGTCTTACATCGCTAGAGCTTGTTAACTGGGTTTATGGCACGGTTAATCCATTTGCCGAAGCGAAAGAAGTTGCAGGTCACGTTTCACTGATAACAACCCCAGACGATAAAATTTTTGTTGCAGGTTCAGAGCCAGAAATATATTTTTATGCTCAGCGAAAATCTGTCAGTAAGTTTGTAATTACCTACCCTCTTAATCTTCCAACAACATATCGTGAGCAATATCAGAAGGAAGCTGTTGATGACCTTACTCAAAACCAACCTACGGTTATCGTTGTTTCAAAACGTGAGATGAGTGGACTGTGGGATGAAAAAAGCCCAACGCAATTTATTGATTACCTTGATGATTTACTTTCTGAAAAATACAGTCCCGTTGGTGGATATGTGTGGGATGAGTTTGGTGGATATTGGGAAGATAATGTGACGGAATCATTAATGAGTGATTCAAGTTACGTTGTATACAAAAGAAATGGCGACTAGACCATCACGGACAAGTAGAGCTTAAGGGAATACTAATGAGAATATCGTCAGACGTTGAGATGTAATGATTGTCTATAAGTGAATACGTATCGATCGTTCCATTTGGACCCGCTGATGCAAAAAAATCACGCCTGCAATCCGTAGCACTATACTCACCTTCATTTTCGTCAACATAATATGGGCTTCCCCAGGGATCGCGTTTTATATCTGAAATACCGCTAATCGCACCTCCTGTAGCATTGATAGTCGTAACAATATTATCCCATGCAACAGCACACGTATGGGTATCTGCAACGTTCCGCAAATCCCCAAGTCCACGGCAATAATAGCAAAGGCTACAATTACTTCCGGTAATCTGTATGAGCGTTTTACCACTCGCAAGCTGTGCAGCAGTTGCAATATCTTTGATCTCTTTAAGATCAGACTGGGCTTTTGCAATCTTGCTGCGCTCTAAAGAACCTCCAAAACTTGCAATACCAATCCCGGCTAATAAACCTATGATGACAATAACTACAAGAAGTTCAATCAGGGTAAATCCATAACGGGTACTCATATTTCAATACTACACAAAGAAATTTGGTAAAACAACAGAAGCCTGTGCACACCCAGTCTCTACAGGAAATATCGGCATTACTGCGTTTGTACAATCCAGTATGAAAAGTCCAGGTCTTTTATGAGCGCCGGCTCTTCAATTACAACGGTGAACTCCCCATTTTTCACCTCAGTCACTGCAAGGTTTTTGTTAGAGGCTGATTTAGCTGTAATAAAGACTTCACTCTCATCAGTAACGGTATCATTCAAAACCCGAACAGATAACTGATCTGCAAAAAGAGTTGCTGTTCCGATTGTTGATCCCAACACAGTATATCCATTTGCCTCAATCTGATCAGCAGTGACCATGCCAGTTACCTCAATAGATCCGTCTGTTTTCATAATAATCTTGCCACCGAAAACCTCGACGTTGCCTGATCGATACGTATTTTGAAGTTTAAGAATTCCACCGGCAACGTGTATGGATGAATTGTCGATGGATAGAAGTCCGATGTTTAGACTGCCCGTGACCGTTACATCAGATAATTTTGATGCGCCCAAAACGGACAACGTTTGATTGATCATCATCTTGTCAGTTGTTAAGTCTTTATATTTCCCTGCATCGATTGGTGTTGTGGTTAAGACTAAAGTCTCGGCTAACGTCTCGTGTGTTGGATCGTACCAACTCAAATTCGTAAATATGGTAACGGTACAGATATTTATTGTTTCTTGTTTGTTGTTACTTGTATCTTTACAACTCACGTCTGATAGCGCCCTTCCCACAACCATCCCCGCCTGTGTTGCTTTCATCCCCTCACCCGCGATTGAACTGCTTGTTACATAGTCACCTTTTTTAATATCACCATTCTGATCATTTACGATTACGGGCACGCGTCCAATGAGTGCAACAGCAACCCCGTTTTCAACATTACTACCGAGTAACAACGCAGGTTTGGTAGTAACAACGCCGAGTATATCCGGATCGGATGCAATGATTGATCGACCAACCTGTAGGGGCTGGGCATGCCCTGCCCGTTCGTCCGTTGGTATCGTCAATGAAACCACTGTCCCCGGCTTCATATCAACCTCATCCGTAGGATAAACTTCTGCCACATCGGCCGATGGTGATGATCCTGTCCCATCGTAAAAATAATCACCCTCTGCATCTACACTAAATACGTTTGAACCAGTAT
>PCSU01000067.1:9986-14454 GCA_002771355.1 candidate division WWE3 bacterium CG22_combo_CG10-13_8_21_14_all_39_12
CGCATTTACCGTAAGTTTTGAAGTTGGATTTGTGGTGCCAATTCCAAGATTTCCTGACACATACCCATTCCCCGCAGAGTTTAGGCTAAAAAGCAACGTTGAACCACCGTTATACACCTTGAGTCCACCAGTTCCAGCTAACGAGTTGGTTGCATCGTAATTCAATCGAATTGCTCCATCTCCCTGTGCATTAATATCAAGATTAGCTGTTGAAAGGGAGGCGGTCCCTCCAAAGCTGGTGTTCGAAATTGTTGCTGCGTTAATCATTCCATTAATGTCATCAATGTACGCCGTCCACTCAGTTGTGGAGGAAGATGTTACACGATACCGAATTTGAGTAATTGATGAGCGTGGAGAAACCGCACTAATGTCGCACGTTTTTCTTTCCCAAACATTTGCAGAACTTACCGAAAACACACCTGATGAAAAGTCAGAATTGTCTCCACAACTTTGCCAACCGGATCCGTTGTAAAATTCATATGCCATATATGATCCTGTTCGGGATGAATATATCTCAAAAGTAATGCTGTTTTTGTTCGTGAGATCTACACTCGAAATTGTTTTACTAAGCGCATACGTCGTTTGATCAATTGGTGAATACAGCGTTTTTAGCACTCCGTTTTGAACCGTTCCTGTATTTCCACCAATGGTGTAGGTATATCTATTTGATGAGGTATCGGTAAACCTAAAGGTCTGGTGATTGGAGATTGGGGTTGTTAACTGGGTTTGTCCAACGGTTGAAAATGCTCCTACGTTTCCTGATGCATCAACAACTGCACGATATACGGTTGATTGTTTTGTTCCACCTGTTGTGGTGCCGCCAGTAACGTAGAGGTAATTCACGAAACCTACCGTATCAAAATAGGTAGTATGTCCATACAGTCCTTGTGGCAGAGAACTTTGTCCGCTTGTTGTAAGCGAAACAATATTTCCACTACTATTAATCGTTCCTTTATACACCGTCGTTTGTGCAGTCGATCCATTGAGTCCCCCGATTACCCATATGTAGTTTGTAGAAGAAATTGTTCCCATCGTTGCAGTATGGTATGAAATACCAAGTGGTAGTTGCACCTGACTGGTGGTTGTAAATGCCGCAATATTACTACCACTGAAAGTTCCCTTATACACCGTAGTTGCATCAGCACTCCCCGTATTGCCTCCTAGAACGTACAGATAATTCGAGGTTCCAATCGTTAGAGCATTTGTTGTATGAGCAAAAAGACTCGAAACAAGTGGTACAGCTGATGTAGAAAACGCAGATAGTGTCCCGTCGGTTGGATCGATCACACTTTGATAAATCTGATTGACTGCACTGCCAGATGTATTCTTTCCTCCAAGTACATAGAGTACCGACGATAGAGCTGAGTTGGAGTAGACACCTAGGGAACCATCCTGAGCCACCACCCCGCCACTTCCTTTAACTCCACCCGCAACCGTAATCGTTGAACCGGAAGTATTAAGCAACCCCATGTGTTCCAAAGTTACACGTCCGCCGCCACCACCACCGCCGCCATAGGTACCATTACCACCACCGCCACCATTTACCGAAAGGATACCACTAACCGTAATATCCGTTGACTGGATGTGGATTCCACCACCACTCCCTCCTCCACTGGCTGTAGTGCCCGCATAACCAACCGCTCCATTTGCACTAATGCTTCCCGTTATCAAAACATCCCCACCAGAATTTATCCTCAGGCCTCCACCACCCGCAGAATATGAGGAAGATGCTCCCGATCCACTCCCACCACTGCTCCCCGAATCATCACCTGTGTATACACCACCACCCAAACCATTCCCCCCCGTTCCACCAGCTCCTCCATAGCTACCACCACCACCACCATACGTACTCGCTACACCTAGTGAGCCGTATCCATCACCACTGCCATTTGTGTATGTAGTAGTAGGTCCAGCGTAACCAGCCCCATCCAAAAGAATGGTACCTGCTATTGTCACATTCCCTGTAGCTTTCATTGTCATAAAGTTTGAAGTTGAAGCAATTGCTGTTGTTGCATCGAGTGTCTTTCCACTTGGGATATTCATTGTTGTGAAATTATAACTATTCTTTCCTGGATCATATAAAACAGTAGTCTGGCTTTGTCCCCCGAGCAAAACTAAAAACTTTCCTTTCTGCAAACCTGATGTAATCGCAATCGTGTGTCCTCCCTGACCAACAGGAGAAGCCGCTGTTGAACCAGTACTAAACGTATTTGTTGAAGGATTGTACTTCTTAGTTACATTTGAATTAGCAGTAATTGTCAGAACAAATCCAGCATATGGGCCGGTTTCAACTAAAAAAGAGTGTGCAGAAGCTCGTGGTGTAGTTCCAAGATCAGGACCTGCACCGTACGTATTCGTTGCCGGATCATATATCTTTGTTACTGATGTACTGCCCGTTACTGTCAGTATCTTCCCTGCCTCTGAACCAGACGGAATCACAAACGAATGCGAACCCGAGTCAGCATTTGCCCCAAGACTGGGCCCCGCGCCGTAGGTATTTGTTGCCGGATTGTATAGTCGAACCGATGTCGTTCCAAATACAGCTATGGTCATTATTTTCCCTGCCTCTGAACCAGATGGAATCACAAACGAATGCGAATATTCCGCAACAGTCGCCCCTATTGATGGTCCTGCGCTGAATGTATTCGTTGCCGGATCATATATATTTGATACTGATGAGTTGTTTCCCAAAAGAGTTAGAATCTTTCCTGCGCTGGGTCCTGTTGAAATAGCAACTGAATGCGCGCCGTATCTCACATTTGCCCCGACAGAAGGCCCTGCGCTATATGTATTTGTTGCTGGGTCATATAGTTTTGTTACTGATGTACCTTCACCAATAAAGGTCAGTATCTTACCTGACTCTGAACCAGATGGAATCACAAACGAATGCGAACCCGACCCAGCACTTGCCCCCAGGCTAGGTCCTTCGCTAAACGAGTCTGTCATCGTATCGTAAATTTTTGTGCTGGATGCCACTCCACCTAGAATTACTAAATAATTTCCCATTTGTGGACCGGATGGTATTAAAACACTATGTGCAGCGGTATACACTATTGGCAGCGAACTAATTGATGGGCCCGCACCATAGGTATTAGTAGCTGGGTCATACACTTTGATAGCTGTATTATTTCCAGCTCCTGGTACCGTTATTATTTTTCCGGCAATTGGACCCGATGACACCAAGAATGAATGCGAACCCATCCACGCACTAATACCTACATTAGGTCCTGCCCCATATGTATTGGTTGCCGGATTATAGATAACGGTAGTCTGATTAAGATTTGCCGATACTGTCAAAATCTTCCCTGCTTCTGAACCAGATGGGATGACAAATGAATGCGATCCTAGGCCGGGAGTCGTGCCTAAATCAGGACCTGCACCGTACGTATTCGTTGCCGGATCATATATCTTTGTTACTGATGTACTTCCCGTTACTGTCAGTATCTTACCTGACTCTGAACCAGATGGAATCACAAACGAATGCGAACCCGATCCAGTATTTACCCCAAGGCTTGGACCGGCACTATAGGTATTTGTCGCTGGGTCATACAGTTTTGTTACCGATGAACCATTTCCCGTAATGGTTAGAATTTTTCCTGCCTGCGGTCCTGTAGTAATTGCCATTGAGTGAGCCCCATCTCCAGTATTTACCCCAAGGCTTGGACCGGCACTATAGGCATTTGTTGCTGGATCATATAGTTTTGTTATAGATGAAGCATTCGCGGTAATGGTTAGAACTTTTCCTGCCTGTGGTCCTGTAGTTATTGCAAACGAGTGAGATCCAGTACTCGCTTTAGTTTCCAAATCAGGACCTGCTGAAAAAGTATGCGTTGCCGGATTATAGATTCTAGTCAAAGCCGATTCTCCCACAACAACCAAAATTTTACCTGTGTTGGGACCAGAGGTAATCGCAAACGAATGAGAGCCAGTATATGCATTTGCTCCAAGACTTGGGCCTGCAGTATAGGTATTTGTTGCTGGGTCATAGATTTGTGTACTTGAAGAAGAATTCGCAACGATCATCAGAGTCTTACCGGCTTGTGGACCGGATGGTATAATGAAAGAATGTGCTGCATATCCGGGCAACTTGTCTATAGCCGCCCCATATATAAAGGAGTCTGTATTTGAAGACCCGACCTTATTTATCGTACATTTTGATACAAAATCCCATGTCAATCCTGCTCCTGTACATCCTCCAACCCTGTTGGTTAAGGATAAGTCAAGCGATCCATCAGCTCCCGTTCCGGAATCAACAGGTGGTGTTGCAGATACTACAGAAGTGTCCATGAGAGAACTAGGGAGAGAATTCGCGCTTGTTGAAAAACTCCCTACATTTCCCGTTGTTGCATTTACCGCTGCAAATTCAATACTACTTAAACTATTTGCGGCTGTCCCATCTGATGAACCACCTACTGCATAGGCGTATGTGTTTCCAGCAAAACTGGCGGTCGTAAACCCAAAATTAGTT
>PCSU01000067.1:14475-16777 GCA_002771355.1 candidate division WWE3 bacterium CG22_combo_CG10-13_8_21_14_all_39_12
AGTCGTTGAAAATACTCCAATGTTGTCGGCTGTTGCGAGCGCTTTGATTGACCCTGTACCTTCTTGTTTAATCGTTCCTTCCAGTGATAGTGGATATTGGGTGGTGTCTGATGAAGTCCATACTCCGAGACTATCCATACTATCTATCTGGATATCACCAACATATGATGCATACTGAGCACCAATCGAATTGAGGGCTGAATTCGAATAATACAGATAGTACGTGTCACTTGCGGCCGGTGCAATCGATGAAGATAATTGAAACGTAAACGTAACGTTTGACGATGTGTGAGAATACATGTTTCGTGCAATCTCTACCGGTGATCCTCCGTTGTCCCACGATGTGCGTAAATCATAATACGGTGATCCTGCTTGAGTATTTGCAAAAACTTGCGCCGCATCAGTTGAACTTAACGTAATCGAAATCTGATAATTAGAGGGGATGGTTGACCCTGAATTATTGGTAACCGTAATGGGTCTTCTGTAATTAAAATCGTTACCGGTCAAACTCCACCCTGCGAGTACTGATGTACCAACAAGCGTACTGCTTGCATTCGTAAGCTTGATCGCAGTTCCCGCCGAGACATCTGTAGAGTTTACCGTAAGATATGCTTCTGTTCCGGTGGTATTGGTTACATTAAAAATATCTCCGGTTGATGAGATTGCTGCACGTAAGGTAAGCGCTACTTCATCACTTTGAAGCGGACTAATAATTGTTGCACCGGATATTCGAGCGGTTCCATTTACATCAAGTTTGTAGGTAGATGCCGTAGTTCCAATTCCAATATTCCCAATTCCATAACTTAAATCAGTTCCCGTTTGCGTCCAATAACCGGTACCAAGTGCGGTAAGATCATCCCAGCTTGTGCCATTGTAAAAGTAGATATTTCCGTCGGCATTAGTGTACATATCACCAAGCACAGCACTAACAGGAGTTGAAGAAGCGTCAAGACGCATTGCTCCCGCAACTTCAAGAGGTCTCTCGGGGGTGGTTGTTCCCACACCAACACCTGTTGAGGTTACATACAAAAATGGATCAACTCCAGCAGTTGCTCCTCCTAAACCAACATTTCCAGAGGAATCGATGTTAATTGATGTTCCTGAACCTGCGTCAACAATGCTTCCATTCTCAATACCAGTCCCAGCAGCATTAAATCGAGAAATGTAATTGTCGGTTCCTGATCCCGTTACAATTCCACCACTTGCGGTGCTACTCCATGCCGTTGAACTACCGGTTGAAGTTAATATGTACCCAGAAGATCCTGCAGATGACAAGCCATCAACAAGTGATCCTGAAAGTAAAAGATCTCCCGTGAATTTACCTGTTCCTGAAACGTCAAGTTCATATTCAGGTGTGGTTGTGCCGATTCCAATATTGCGTCCACTTTCATAGATACTTGATTTGACGAGCGGGCCGGTACCGTTTCCTTTGTATACATAGTTTGAGTCAAAACCTTCAAGTCCGGTTCCTCCTTTGGAAACTGGCAAAACTCCACTTACCTCTTCAGAAAGTGAGACAGTATTCCCCCCACTTAATACACCGTTTACACTTTTGACCAACCCATCAGCCACCGAACTTAGAGTAATACCGGCAAACGTAGGGCTTGATGTAACACCAATGTTTTGTGGAAGACTTAAGGTAACATTTCCGGTTGTTGCCGAAATCGTGACCTGATCAGTCGTACCGACGAGTGCTGATACCCCACCGCTATATGAAATGGTTAGGTCACTATCTCCCGTAACCTGAATACCGCCCAAACCTTTGATGCTGTTTATGTTGTTAGCTGCCGGTGTCCCCGTATTAGCTAGACCTCCGTTATATGAAATGGTTAGATCATTCTCACCGGTAACCTGAATACCTCCAACTCCTTTTATGCTGTTAATAATGTTTGATGCGGTGATTTTTCCAGCTCCCAGTTTAATATCTTGTCCATCCATATCAAAACCACCTTTAAATGTTGCAACTCCATCTACATAAAGATCCGATATTCTTACCGGAATATGAAAAACAAAAATCCGCTCACTATCTTTCGTATTATCTTCCAGCACTGATGAAGTATTTGGTAAACCTAACGCAACATCTCGTTCAGATACTCCACCTGGCGTTGAAAAAAGCTCTCTCGATGAAAATGCGAACTGATAAAAACCAACCAGAAGTAAAAGTCCCGTAACAATTACAACAGAACTTTTTACTCCATGACTACCAGGAATGTTCTGATACATTCGCACCACTCTCCCCCACACATTATCAATTATTTTTAAATACACTGATTTTTAGTTTATGCTCCCAGCGAGAAGGAGT
>PCSU01000027.1 GCA_002771355.1 candidate division WWE3 bacterium CG22_combo_CG10-13_8_21_14_all_39_12
CTCCTTTCTTTTCGTGTACTACCTTATTCTAATTGAGGACATTTCTACTTCGCCCAAACAGGACATTATCACTTCGTCGCTACATCTTGAAGGTTCTTATTGACAGATGCAACCCAGTTGCAATAATATAGTCCACATAAATTATGAATGATGTCGTTGCAGTATTAATATTATCTTTTATTGGGAGTATTTTAGGTTTGTCGGGAGGTATTATATTTGTTTTCAATAAATCATTACGACCTTTCTTAAATAAGTATTCAATTCCATTTGCAGCAGGGATTTTAATTACTGTTTCTATTATGGGGGTATTGCCAGAGGCTGTTCATATGGCAGGAGACGATGCGTATAGAGTCGTGCTGTTTACGTTTATTGGTGCGTATCTTTTTGAGCACCTCTTTTTTGGGATTCATCATCACGACCATGGAGAAAAAGGTATTCATTACGATACTGCAGTACCCCTCGTAATTATTGGAGATACGATTCATAATTTTATTGATGGTGTTGCGATTTCAGCAACGTATTTAGCAAACCCAGGTTTGGGTATAATTACAGCAATTTCAACGTTTCTTCATGAGGTCCCTCATGAGGTTGGTGATTTTGGAATACTATTAAAATCAGGTTTTTCCAATAAGATGGCTGTTGCTGTGAATGTGTTTTCTGCAGCTGCAACCTTTATTGGTGCGTTGCTCGTTGTGTATTATCCTCAGAGTGACGCGGTTATTGGTATTCTTCTCGCTATCGCTGCAGGGTTATTTTTATATCTTGGTGCAACAGATTTTTTGCCCCATATATATGAAGAATCAATTTCAAAATATAAAGCTACAACGTCACTAATTGTTGGTGCTGTTTTAATGGTTATCATGCTTACCTTGATTCCACACGCTGATTCCAATCAAACCCATAATGAGTCAGCAATTGTAGAGCAGAAAATCCCTACCGGTAGTCTTAAATTGGAATCGTATTAATTAGTCAGAATAAGAATATGGTAATGCAGATATCAGCTGAAAAATTGTGTTTACATCTTAAGTCTCATGGTCGTAGACTTACTAAAGCCAGGCGTGCGGTTATCGAGTATTTATTTAAGGTAAGTGCACCCGTAACAGCTGTTGATATTATTGAGAATCTTCATAACAAGGGTTTACAAGTTAATAAGACCACAGTTTATCGAGAGCTTGAGTTTTTAGTAAAGATGAATGTCGTTAATGAGGTTTCAATTTCCAAGCAGATTATGCATTATGAAGTTTCCCACCTTGATCATCACCACCATTTAGTCTGTGACAAGTGCGGGTGTATTCAAGAAGTCGATACGAGTGCTGTTGAAATGGAAATGACAAAGCTTGAATCGAGAGTATTGGGATTAGGGTTTAAAATTGACCACCATAATCTTGAATTTTTTGGAACATGTGCAGACTGTAAGTAACGTTATTGGTATTCAAAGAAACCAAACGGTGTTTTAGGCGGACTGTTTGTATGCTTCCCATAAAGCAATTCCAACTGATACTGACAAATTTAATGAATCGACATGAGGGGATTGTGAAATCATTACTTTGGTCCCAATGCTTGATATCTCGTCTGGTAATCCGTGTCCTTCATTTCCAAACACCAAACTTTTGAGTCCACTAAACGTAGTTTCAGAAAGTTTTTTTGCGTCTTGGTCTAAAACAAATGGATATAAGTTATGGTTTTTGTGAGCGCGATGATATTCTGTGTAGTTATCAAAGTATTCAAAATTAACCCGAAACAAACTGCCCATCGCAGAACGTACAGCTCTGGGGTCAAAGATATCTGCGGCAGGCCGGATGATTGCAAGGTTATATACGTTAAATGCTGCCATGGCCCTAATAATAGTTCCAATGTTTCCCATGTCCCTCGGTTCAACCAATACTAAATGGTCTTTATTTTTTTCGAGCTCACTGTAGTATTTTTCAAAAGCGCCAACGGCATACGTGTTCTCTTTTGTTGCAACTCTGTCTATGAGTTTTCCATTGAATTCGTAGGGAATATCTTCTCTTCTACAAATTTCCATACATTCACCAACAACTGCGTTATCTTTAGCCTCATCCATAAATACAACTTTTAGCGCCTTGTCTGGCATCATTTTAAGTAAATCAAGTGTAGGGTAAATCCCAAACGTAAATGAATATTTGAATTTTTTGTTATATGTTTTAAATGCTGGTGAGAATCGTTTTTCGGACATGATGAACTGCGTTTCTTTAATTATACGCCTTTGTGACAAGGGAAAAAGTCTCTCGTTTAGAAAATAATTGATACTTAGTGCTAACATGAGGTCAATATGAGCGATGTAGCATTAAAGACAACAGATAGTTCAAAGAATAGTCAGTTTAAAGACTGTACCATCGATGGTGGTGCTGATGTGTCTGGTGAAGGACATAAGTTTGTAAATAGCTCATTTATTGAAAGAGGAAAGAAGTTAGCCTCAGATTCGCTTGCTGACACGATTCAGAAACTTGGAACTTTGGGAATAATTTCGTTTATTATGGCTAATTATGCGTTGAAAATTTTGCCATCAGTTAATTTTGAAACAGAACCGATAAAGGGAGCATATTTATCATTTTTAGCTGCAGCATTTCTTTTGTTCACGGGTTGGATTTACAAACTTAAGGTAAAAGAAGAATCTTCACGGGTGGTTGCGGCTCTTGAAGTTTTAAAAGAGATCTATAACCGACTTGCCGAACAGACAGGAAAGACAGATAAGGATCAAACTGTATCAATTACGATGACGATCGACAACTTGCCTCAAAAAATTGCAGAGGTGATAAAAAATACTGTTGACCAATCACGCTAATTTAGGAGTGCTTTAATCGTATCCCAGTAAAATGGTTCATTATGGATTTGTTTTTGGAAATACCACCACTCAGATCCCCAAAAGTACAAATCACTAAATCCTGATTTTTGCGCATAGTTTAACGTATCAATAAACAACTCTCGGGACATGGTTTTATCGGCCTCTTCTTTTGACAATGCCACATTTGGTCCTGGTCCCCATGGTTCTGCTTGAAGCTCAGTTACAATTACTTTTTGGTAGGGAACGCCAACAAGATCTGCTTTAATTTTGTAGGTCCAATGAGCTAGTGGATATTGAAAATAAATAGATCTACCCAAAAATACACCCCAAAAGTCGTACCAAATTCTTCTATACATTGATACCCCTAGATAATCGCCGGATAAATAGGTGGGTAACCACACGCCACCTTCACCACTATCTTGAACAAGAACGGGCCTATCATCAAGTTCCCTAACAATACTAATCTCGTTTTGTAAAACACTCCACTTTATATCTCCTGCACAATCACCAAATGGGAAAAATGGTTCATTTTCTACTTGCCACATAGCAATGTTTTCGTAATCTTTAAGTTCAATAACGGTCTGTTTTACAAACTCATACACTTCGCTATCACGGGCTGCTTCTTCTTTAATCTCCTCCCACCACGTTGGTTCAAAACATTCAGGGTAACGAACCTGTTTTCGCCCTGTAATTAATATGACTGGAATATCTCGTTTTTTTGCTTCATCAAGTTGCCATTTGATAATACTAAAGTCATATTCATCGCGATTGGGTTCGCTATCTTCCCAATATGCAACAAGACGTAAATTCTTTACGCCCAAGTCATCCAAGATCGCAATATATGTTTCTTTCCAACCCAATCCAAGTTCGGTTGCATACTTGTGGCTAAATGTTGTTCCATAGGTAATGTCATTTGAAACGTGAGGTCGGAGAATGAAAAAGAGGATTAATGGAGACAAGAGTGTAACTAGTAACACGTAACTAGTAATGCGGACAATGCGAATTGCAAACAACTTTTTCAATAACAACACGGATGATTTGAGTTGAGAACGAACAGACACTAAACGTTTTTGTTTTGTTTTGTGGGCAGTGGGCATGTGTTCTACAAAATTATTTTCTTGTTAATATTAGTGTACCGTAACGCGATTCTCTTTGCATACCTTAGAATAGTAGTCAAATGATGGTCGGGGTATTCTTTCAAGGTCATTCCCGCGATCAATTTCAACTAGTCCAAATCGAGGCCAAAATCCTTCATGCCATTCATAATTGTCCATGAGAGACCAGTGGAAATATCCTCTCATGTCACAACCCTCAGCCTGAGCTTGCCCAACAGCCATTAACATATCTCGAATAAATTGTGTGCGGTACTTATCAGTGGAATCTGCCAACCCATTTTCAGTAATATAAAGAGGTACGTTATATTTTTTGAGTTTATGCAAAAGATAGGTGAGACCAGGGGGATTAATCCACCAACCCATATCACTTACGTAATCAGTTGGGCTATCGTCTTTAAAGTTTCGAATTCGTTTGGTGAAATAATAGTTAAGGCCAATAAAATCTAGGGTGTTTACCAGTGGGACAAGGTAAAAGTCGTCGTTTAAAAAATTAACAATCCACGCCGTGGCTTTATCCCACAGGTGTGATCCCGTTGGATCTGTTTCGTACCATACCATTTGTTTTGAAATTCCAATGGGAGCATTGCACACGTTTTTTATGGTTCTATATGCCTTTTTGTGAGCGCGCATCATGTTAACTTGAGAAATAAACGATAAGAAAACATTACGTTTATTGGGTGGCCACGTCCCGTCGGTGTATGACTTTAGTGCAAAAACCTGTGGCTCATTTAAGGTAATGAAGGAGTCAACATATTCTGCAAATTTTTCAGCACAGAGTTTGGCATATTGTTCAAACAGGTGCGGTGAATTCCAGTACGTCCAGCCTCCTTTTTGGGCAAACCACTGAGGGTTGGTGAAATGATGAAGTGTTACAAATGTTTTGAGACCTTTAGACTGTGCATTTTTGAGTAGCTCTTGGTAGTGAGTTATCGCTTCGTTCGAAAAAGTTCCATGGGTTGGTTCAATCCGTGCCCACTCTATAGAAAGTCGAATGGCATTAAGATTATGATCAACTGCAATTTTAAAATCCTTTTCGTATCGATTATAAAAATCACATGCTTCGTTTGAGGCATCTCGAGGGAATTCCTCAGAATCTTTTTTGTTCTGTTCCCATTTCCACCAATCACTGTTTATATTATTACCTTCCGTCTGATGGGCAGAAATAGAGGCGCCCCATAAAAATCCAGCAGGGAAATTATGCACATCCATTATCTGTATAGTAAATCCTAATGATCAATAAGTAAATCATAGTAAATTAAGGGTGAGTTGTGGAGTGTTGCGAACAACAATTGACTTTTGTACAATCTTTCTATGATTATGGGAGGAACAAATAATGTTCAAAGTTTTATTCGAACAATCGTATTTCTTATAGCATTTCTTCTTGTTGGTGGGCTTTCTTTGTGATTGGGACTGTTCCCTTCATCCCATCTAATACGCAGGTTGGGATTATGGTGAGTTTTGTAACACTACCTCTTGCTCTGTGGATTAGTTGGATTGTCGCAAAGATGTTTTATATTTTGCCTGAGTGGGAGCGTATGGTTTTGTTGCGATTGGGGAAATTTTCAGGGGTACATGGACCAGGGTTTTTTATTGTGCCACCCTTTATTTTTTCGGTAGCAAGTATATTAGATATTCGTATTATGACTCAGCAGGTGGAGGCAACAGCAACACTAACCAAAGACAATGTTCCAACTCGCGTTACTGCTGCGCTTGAGTATGAGATTGTTGATCCTCAAAAGGCTGTTATTCAGGTCTCTAATTTTTTAAACACCATTATTTGGCTTTCGACCGAAGCCTTAAAGAACACAATCGGAAGCATGGATTTAAAGGAGCTTCTCAGTAATCGAGATGAAATAGCAGCGCAGTTACGTGAGCAAATTGATGATTCAGCAAATAGCTATGGAATTAATGTACGAGCTGTCCGGTTGACCGATATTGATACACCACCAGAACTAATTGAAGAACTTGCTGTCATTGCTCGGGCCAGGCGTGCAGCAGAAGCAAAGCAAATTCAGGCACATGCAGAAGTTATGGTTGCCCAAAAAATTGCTGAAGCAAGTGAGATATTATCAAAAACAGAAGGTGGATTTAGACTTCGTGAGATTCAAAACATATCTGAAATATCAAAGGAAGAATCATCAACTATAATTATTTATCCTTTCAATAGTGATGATGGCAAAAATCTTGCTCATGTTGCAACTGCTCGCGCTGACTTAAGCTAAAACATTTCTCATAGTCTCTTAATGTATTTTAAAATGTGTTTTGTTGTATTGCGCTAACAAAGATAGTAATTTACACTATGCCTATGATTGATGAAGAAGGTATGGGGGTGGGGGCAGAGTTTTTGAGTGAATCCAAAACCGACGAGGTTAATGTGCTTTCATCAGTTCCGTCACCAAAACCTGAAGGTGAGGATTCCTCTGCTGACCATATTGTTTTGCCCAAAAAGATAGTATACGGCGTTGGGGTTGGTATTGTTTCATTGTTGATAGGTCTTTTGTTTTGGCAACTAAATGCCCTTGAATCACTTCAACTCATTATATTTCCAGCAACAGCCGTAGTTACTGTCGTTGATGCTACGAGTAAGGAACCTCTTAACAAAGTTACCGTAGTGCTTGGAGATACCCAGTCTCAAACAGGCAGTGATGGGATTACAGTTCTTGATGATTTAACTACAAGGGAATATACGATTAATGCTACGTTATCGGGATATGTGGATTATAAGGATTCGGTTTTACTTGAAAGAGGTCGTAATAACATTACAATTGCGTTAGATGCATTTCAGGCACGGACTGATGTCGGCGGGAAAGTATTCAACTATATTGATGGTTCTGTAGTTGAGGGAGCAAAGCTTACCTATAAAGATCAAGAAAAAGTTACCACATCTGATGGTGGATTTTTGTTCACAGACGTTCCTGTTGGGGTTGTAAAGATTTCTGTTTCAAAAGATGGGTACAACCCTCAAGCACTTGATGTTCAGCTTTCCTCTCGATATCAAATAGATATTAATCTTGTTCCAGAAGGTAAAACTGTATTTGTTTCAAATCGTGATAATGGTAAGAAAGCAATATATGTAGCAAATTTTGATGGAACCGGTGTTACCCAACTTATAAAGCGAATTGGAGAGACGCAAGATTACGGAGTAGTCCTTAGTCCCTTATCACAGAAGGTGGCATTTTTAAGTACGAGGGATGAAAAATTAAACACAGATAGCGGACAGTTAGATGCTGATCTTTATGTAGTCTCAATTGATGGGGAGGAACTGAGAAAAATTGGAAGCCACTATGGTATTTCGGGTGTTACCTGGTCGTTTGATGAATCTAGTATTGTATGGGTAGGGAGAGTCAAATACAAAGATTATACCAGTCATTTATATGTATATTCATTTGTAACAGGAGTTGTTTCTCAACTTGATACGGGGGGAATTAGCACAATGGTTGTGAACTCAAAAGATACCGGTGTTGCTTGGTCAGAATCTATATCTGATGGTGATCCTACCTCTCGGCAAGGAATTTACTATTATGATTTTGCTACAAAGAAAACTACTCAGGTTTTTGAGCAGAGTTCATGGAGTGTGGGTTTTACGGATAATGACTCTACTCTATGGTTCCAGTATTATGACGGCATAACAGGAGAATATATTGCAAAGGCATATGACTTCTTAACGCAAAAAGTTTCATCGATTGATTCAATTTCTACTCAATTTTCTCAAGTGGAATTTGCATCTTTAGATAAGTTAAGTGTTGTGTATGTTGGAAATAGAGACGGGAAGTCAGATGTCTATGTGTCTGATACGAATGGCGAAAATGAGAGAAAACTATCTTCTCTTGGAAGTGTTGCAACCATTCTGGGGTGGGACAAAACTGGTGAATATATCCTATTTGATGCCCAAAGTGCAACTGAAACGGCTCGCTATATTGTTGGATTGACCGGTGCACCTGAGAGGAAAATATCTGATATCTATCTTGAGTATAACGGTTACGGTCCTGGTTACTAATGCAAATTAAACGTCGATCATTCAGGCTTTTTATTCTATGGTTAGTCATTGTATTTTTGCTTGGTATCAATGTCGGTGTGTTTACAACGGATTTACAAACTAGAGAACATTTTCAAACATTGGTTCAACAGTATGAGCAACAACAAGTTAAAGAGCTAACTCAAAAGCAGTATCAATTACATTTTTATAATGAAGTTTTTGCTGAAGTTGAACCGTTTACTCCTCAGCAGCAAGAAACGATTGATTTTATTAATAGCGGATATGAGTATACAACAAGTACGTTTAATGAGCCTGATTGTAGTGAATACGAAAAGCCATGGAGACATTTTACTGGTGGAGGTAACTGTGGGTTTGTTTTAACTAATGCGACTGGCCACATGAGAATGTTAATAGTTGAATTTGCATCACCGAACTTTGATGTTTCAGCTAGTCAGAATAAGATACATTTTAATACCCTACATGATGCAGATAGCCTTGTGGTTCGCGGTGATGTAACCTCCCCAAGTTACCAGTATTTATCAACATTTTATGACCAACAGTCTCTTAAGTTTGGAGCTAAAGATTTTAGTTTGAGTTGAGTGTGGATTACACAGACATTATTCAGCTTGATGATTTTCCTGATTATCATGCATCAAGTAGGATTGAACAGATGGGTGAGATGGAGATGAGTCGTACATTTTTTCTTAATGCACTTTCTAACGCTCACATTGATGTGAGGGATTATGACGCAATTGCTGTTGTGGTTTTTGTTGATGATCAGGACCCACAATTTATTTCATTTGCATTGCCGGGGCTTCGGGCAAATGTAGATAGAATTATGGGAGGTAATGAGTTTTACTCATCAGAATTTGATCTTTCTCTTATTGCCCATGAAACTGCTCATTTGTTTGGTGCCAGTGATCAGTATATTGAAGGTAGTGGTGAGTGCCAAAAGGGTTCATACGATGAGTATGTTATCAAAGGTAAAACCAGAAACCTCATGTGTGAGTTGGGTTCGCTGAATCCAGAGTCTTATAACTATGCTTCGTTCAATTCGATATCAGCACAAGAGATGGGATGGATTTCACCATAATGCACAATTATTTACATAAACAATCAATACTACTGTGGTTTGTTGGAGTTGGGGTTACTTGCATCGTTTTTGCTTCGGGATTTTATCTTACAAGATTAAGCCTGGATTGGTATTGGGAATACCAATATATTGAACAGAAAAATAGTCTCAGTCAAAAGTATGAGAAAGAACTAAATGAGCTTGAAATCCAGTTAAACACATATAATGGCAAATAGCGAAATTTGTTGTTATATCAATAATATTACATGTTAATAAACATCCAGAGGTACCCAAAATGATCGATATTAAGGAAGATTGTTTTACAGTGTTGTCTATGGGATTTATATAGTGGTGGAACCGATTTGGTGTTTTAACTGAATAAGTTAAGATACATATGCGACATTGAGAGATGAGGGGAGGTGTTGGGATGCGAATGAAAGCGTACCCGA
>PCSU01000061.1 GCA_002771355.1 candidate division WWE3 bacterium CG22_combo_CG10-13_8_21_14_all_39_12
TGAACCTTCGTCTCAATAAAAACACCGGTTCATGGGATTACGAGTTACTAAGGGATTTCGATATTGAATTACTAATGGATATTGGTTTTGACGATAGTGATCTATCTCACATATGGGATGATCAACTTGGCGTTGAAGATGATACCTTCAACGTTCAGAATGAACTGAATCAAATAATAGAACCCAAGACAAAACGTGGAGAAATATATCAACTTGGTACACATCGACTCATTTGTGGAGACGCTACTGACCACAAAACCATTCAGAAACTTTGTGGTGGTAAACAAGCAAGCATGGTCTATTGCGACCCTCCATACAATATTTCTCTCGACTATAACAAAGGGGTTGGCAACAAAAGTAACTACGGTGGCACAACTCAGGATCGAAAGAGCGCAACTGAGTATAAAGCTTTCCTTACGAAAACGATTGAGAATGCTCTTCAACATGCATCGTCGGATACTCACCTGTTTTACTGGTGTGATGAAAAGAACATTGGGTTGGTTCAGGAGATCTATAAAGAACTAGGAATCGAGAACAAACGGGTGTGTTTATGGATAAAAAACAACTTTAATGTTACGCCAAACGTTGCGTTCAATAAGGTCTACGAACCGTGTGTTTATGGAACAATAGGCAGTCCCTATTTGGCAACAAACGTCACAAAATATCACGAAATACTTAATAAAGAGGTTGATAGTGGGAATCGAGCAATCGACGATATTATTGACTTATTTAATATCTGGCTGGTAAAAAGAATACCAACGCAAGACTACGAACATCCAACTGAAAAACCATCAACGCTTCACGAAAAACCCTTGAAACGATGTACAAAACCAGGCGATATAGTACTCGATCTGTTCGGAGGCTCTGGATCAACGATGATGGCTTGTGAACAACTTAATCGTGCCTGTTATATGGTTGAGATAGAACCGATCTTCTGTGATCTGATTATTCGTAGGTATCAGCAACTTACTGGAAAGGAGGCGGTACTGTGGACATAAATATAGGGGATATTTTCCAGCTTGGTGATCACTTGTTACTCTGTGGAGATTCGTTACAACAGGGTCAAGTTGAAAGGTTACTTAATGGTAAGTCAATCGATCTTGTTCTTACCGACCCTCCGTATGGTGTTGGGTATGTCGAGAACAAGTCGGGATTTGCAAAAATTAGCAACGACACCGTGATTGCAAACGATGAGGAGCAATCGGAAGATGAGTATGCGATCTTCACCCAAGGATGGATTGGGTCGGTTCTTCCATATCTTAACGACAAGAATACGTTTTATATATTTAATTCCGACAAGATGATTTTCGCCTTACGAGAGGGCATGCGACAAGCTGGAGTACGGTTTACACAAATACTTATTTGGATAAAGAACCATGCAGTAATTGGTCGGATGGATTATCTTCCACAACATGAGTTTATAGCATACGGTTGGTTTGGCACTCACGAGTTCCACAAGAGTAAAGACAAGTCGATACTTTTTTATCCTAAACCAAACAAGAGCAAACTACATCCAACCATGAAACCGGTTGGATTACTGCGCCGATTAATTCTCAACAGTACGAAGGTTGGAGATGCTGTATACGATCCGTTCGAAGGATCTGGATCAACACTTATTGCGTGTGAGCAGACAAAACGGAGATGTTTAACGATTGAGGTAGATCCAAAGTATTGTCAAACAATAATTGACCGGTTTAACAAATTAACCGATAAGGAGGTGAAAAGGTTGTAATCATGCCTAAACGTACAAAAGCAGTCGAAAAAAAGATAGAAACCAATAAAGAATTACTCATCGATCGGTTTCGAAAAACGCCTATTATCCAGGTTGCGTGTGAAAAGGTAGGTGTGGGCAGAGCAACTTACTATCGTTGGAAAAAAGAAGATCCTTTATTTGCCGAAGAAGCTGAAAACGCCATAGCTGAAGGTGTCGGACTAATAAACGATATGGCCGAGTCACAACTCATATCAGCGATCCGTGATAAACATATGACTGCAATCATCTTTTGGTTAAAGAATCGACACGAAGCATATAAAACTCGAGTTGAGCTTTCAGCAATAAAACCAAACTGTGAAGAACTTACCCCTGAGCAACAAGAAACGGTATCAAAAGCGCTGGTCCTTGCAGGATTACTACCAGAACAAAATGAACCGCATGAATGACCCTGAAATATCCAAAATTTACACGGATAGGAGTGTACGTAAAGAGATTTGTAGAAGTAGTCATTACTGGTTCTTTACTGTTTACCTAAGTCAGAGTGGACACATGAAATACAAAACTGCTCTGTTTCAGAAAGAGATATTTGAGATCACGGAGAATGATGCAGTTCGGAATTCGGTGATAGTCGCATTTCGAGGGTCTGCAAAATCAACAATAATCTCACTTTCTTATCCGATCTGGGCGATGATTGGTAGGCCTGAGAAGAAGTTTATAGTTATCCTTAGTCAAACCCAAAGCCTGAGTCGACAAATACTCGGCAATATAAAAAAAGAGCTTGAAACAAACGATTTGTTAGTAAACGATTTTGGACCATTCAGTGAAGATGATGCGGAATGGCGAGCGGGTGTATTGGTGATACCTAAGTTCAATACTCGTATTATGGCCCTTTCGGTGGGTGAAGGAATACGTGGTCTAAAACACGGAGCCATTCGACCTGATCTTATAATCTGTGATGATGTAGAAGACCTCCAGACGGTTAAAACACGAGAAGGTCGAGACAAGGTATATCAATGGCTTATGGGTGATGTAATTCCTGCAGGAGATGTCGACACGAAGTTGGTTGTGATCGGAAATCTACTTCATGAGGACAGCTTAATGATGCGTCTTTGTGAAAACATTGAAGAAGGCAGCATGAATGGTGTATATCGACAGTATCCTTTGTTGGATGAAGATGACAATCCTCTATGGTCAGATAAGTTTAAGACACCTGAAGATATTCAGGTGCTTAGGCAGAAAACACCAGATGAAGCGTCATTTTCCCGAGAGTATTTGTTAACAATCATTTCAGATAGCGAACGTGTAGTTCATCCAGAGTGGATACATTACTACGATGAATTATCAGAAACAAAATCGATCGCATTATCGGTAACAGGGATTGATTTAGCTATTTCCGAAAAAAGTAGTGCTGACTATACCGCAATGGTTTCTGCTCATGTGGTTGGGCATTACCAAGAAAGGATAATTTACATACTACCGAACCCTATTAATGAAAAGATGTCATTCCCAAAAACTATTACAATGGCTAAAGAAGTATCTCAGGCGGTGGGTAATGGAATGAAAACTAAGATATACGTCGAAAGCGTCGGTTATCAAAAGTCACTTGCGCAACAACTCGTCGAGGAGGGTTATCCAGCAGAAGAAGTTCCGGTGCATGGAAAAGATAAACGTGAACGACTTTCATTGACCACGCACCTTATCAAGTCTGGCCGAGTTTTGTTTCCAAGAAAAGGAGCCGAAAAACTAATCGAGCAGATAGTCGGATTTGGGGTCGAAAAACATGACGATTTGGCGGATGCATTTAGTCTCCTTGTTAATACGGTTACTATAGATCCCCCCAGACGACCCGCAAGGGTATTTTCTAAAAAGCCACACGGTTGGTAACTGCATCTGGAGTTTCTGTATTGTAGCGGTACAATCCTGCTCCAATGGATACCGAAAGTATTAGTCCAATACCGTACTGTCTCTACGCACGCAAATCGAGTGAATCAGATGAACGACAAACCATGTCAATAGATTCACAGATCAAAGAGATGACAGAATTGGCAGTAAAAGAGGGTTTACAGATACGCGATATACGGAGTGAAAGCCATTCAGCAAAAGATTCTGGAATGCGACCTGTTTTCAGCCAGATTATTACTGATATTAGGCGATCTGAATTTGAAGGAATTCTTACGTGGGCACCAGATAGACTCAGTAGAAACGCTGGAGATTTGGGTCAACTCGTTGATTTAATGGATCAGGGGAAGCTGAGACAAATTCGCACTTACTCACAAACCTTCACCAACGACCCCGCTCAAAAATTTCTTCTTATGATTCTTTGTAGTCAAGCAAAACTTGAGAATGACCAGAAGGGTGTCAATGTTAAACGTGGTATTCGAGCAAAGTGTGAGATGGGCTGGAGACCCGGACCAGCTCCGATAGGATACATGAACATATCGCAAGCTGGAGTCAAAAAGATCATTCCAGACCCAGAAAGAGCACCGTTGATAAAAGAGATCTTTGAGTTGTTTGGAGAAGGATGTTGGCATGGTAGGGACCTTAAACAGACGATGGATAAGGCTGGTTTCACTACCCCAACTGGTAAACCAATTGCTCTGAGTGCAA
This sequence comes from candidate division WWE3 bacterium CG22_combo_CG10-13_8_21_14_all_39_12, assembly GCA_002771355.1. Lineage (GTDB taxonomy): Bacteria > Patescibacteriota > 4484-211 > 4484-211. Next base: position 4,322 of record PCSU01000061.1, read on the forward strand.
TCTACCGAATTCTTAAGAATCCCTTTTATTATGGAGAGTTTGAGTATCCAACAAGTACTGGGAGTCTGTATCAAGGATCGCATGAGCCATTAATTTCAAAGTATATATTCGAAAAAGTGCAAAAGAAAATGACGGTACCAGCCAAATCTAAATGGGGCAGTGTTGAACTTGATTACAAAAACATATTCCGATGTGGTGAATGTGGGTACCGAATTACTGGAGAGTTAAAAAATAGAAAGTTAAGAAATGGGCGTATTAGGAAACATATTTACTATCACTGTACCCGTACACCGTTTAAAAAATGCGGGCAACCATCAATAACTGAACAAGATCTAGAGACTGAAATACTCCGATTCATCAAAGAGAACCTTGGCGCATTAAAGGTAAGTGAAGAACTACAAGAATCAATCAGGAAATACGAACAACTACGAGATCATGTACTTGATAACAATGGGATCATTAGCTATGGGGAAGATTTGGATCTGGTTGGGTACGTAAAGCGAGTGGTTCGAAGTGGAAGTCGACAGGCGAAGCGAGAATTGATATATGGAATTTCACCAAGACCAGTGTTAGTAAAACAGAAACTACTTGCCCATCCGACCTAAGAATCAGTTGATATCCTTGAGAGACGTCTTCCGATACTACTGTCATGATAAGCGAAGTAACTATATGGGCCATTTTCAGTATCTACACAATCCCAAGTCAAATCGTCATTAAAATAGTTCTTTCCGATTTTTTCGTTAAGGAGTTTCTTCACAAACAATACAAAAAACTTGGGAGCAATATCAAAGTGACTATATTTATTTCTAAACATGAAATCGGAAGGTTTTACTTTTGCTCCGTGGATTATTTTATTTCTGAGTGTATAAAACTTATCTGCCCACATTACCTTCACAGGTGCAACTTCCCATTCCCAACCAGGGGTTCGTCTCCTTATTGAAGTATATCTAATCTTTTGTTTACTGCCTATACAAGTAAGCGTTCTTGTAATTTCTTTAAATTCCTTCCTTTGACCTGATTCAGGCAGGTTAAGTAACACCTCAAAAGAAGTACACATCAATAAGGCGCGTGCATTAATGCTTAGATGTGGATTATTAAAGTATGCCTCAAACATTAAATCAGTAGCTCTCATGATCCTTTTTACAAAAGTTATGTTACTTTTCTTAACATCTAATAGTTTAGTTAGCAATTCCCCATCAAGACTAAACCTCAAGGGCTCTGGAACAAACGGTGGTGCATGAAATTTCAATTCTCCAAGCTTATATCCACCATCTAACTTTCGGATAATAAATCCGTTTTGTTGCGAGATAGACATAGATTTAGGGTTGAAGTTCTGAATAGCAAATGTAAAATTTTCAGATGTCGCAACCCAGTGACCACTATTTTCTCCATCTAGATTTACGTTATTTCTTGACAAAAAGCCTAAAAACATAATTAACCTAACTTCGTCAACTAATCTAAACTCATCGTCGTTAAACTCCCGGAAATCTGTTTTTCCTATACTGAGAACGCCAATATCACCGAGTGGTTTTTCGTTTTGTACATTCGATTGAAGTAATTTACCAATGTGGTCTCTTAAATCTGTATCCTTGATGTAATCTCTACCGACTCGGTCAAAGTTCCATACCTTAACATCTCCGAAAGAAACTTCATCCCGATCAATTAAGTGTAAGTAGGGGAAATATACGATTTGCATACATAATAAGATATCACCTATACACCAGGCTGAACCTTTGGAACCAAAACCACACCTTACCTAATATTGGCGGTTTTTCGGAAATAATATTGCAAGCCACAAAGGGCTAAATAGGAAGTTTTTTCGAGTTGTTTTCTCTAGGCTGAAACGGTGAGCATCCTCATTTGGTTGGGAGACAGGGATTCGAACCCCAATTGTGCGGACCAGAACCGCAAGTCCTACCATTAGACGATCTCCCAACAATGGAGATATTGTAACATTCATTAAAAAGATTTTGCCGTATTCATGTACCAATTTTTTGCTATAATACATATGTGACTAAACTTGTATTCATCACGCACCCGTCTGTTGAGATTGATGAATTTACCCCCATTGACCAGTGGAATTTATCTGAAGAAGGTATAGAACAAGCACAACGGTTATCCTCGCTACAAGAGTTAAGTAAATTTGACACATTGTATTCAAGTCCTGAACCAAAATCAGTTACAGTTGCATTGATGCTTTCAGATTATTACCATAAACTTCTACCGATTGATCATAAAGTTGTGGGATTAAAAGAAATACATGGTCGAAGATTTATTCCTCCAGAAATTTTTAAAGAAGCAACAAAGATGTGGTTTGATAATCCGACACAAAATCCAAACGGATGGGAATCACTTAAAGAGGCACAAAAACGCATTGTTTTTACTATAGAAAACATTATGTCAAAAGAAAAAGACAATACGGTCGTTATTGTTGGCCACGGTGGAACTGGAACATTATTAAAGTGTAGTATTAAAAAAGTTAAACCAGTAATCGAGGAAGATCAGTCATCACAAGGGAGTTATTTTGTTGCAGATTGGGACACAAGGTCTCTGGTTAAGGATTGGCAACAGTACTAATTATTCATGAAATTTGTAAGACAAGAAAACGAAATTATTATGAGGATTGAACGTGGAGAAAAGGTTGTAGAGTCCATTAAAGAGTTATGTATAACCGAAAAAATTGAAGGTGGGTTTTTCTATGGTCTAGGTGCAGTAGATTGGGTGGAAGTCGCCCACTATAACGTTCCGAACAAAAAGTACCGTTCTCAGGAATTTGAACAAGCTTTTGAGGTGACAAATCTCACAGGAAGCATAGGGGTGTTTGCTAGTGAGGTGGTTGTTCATGTACATATAACCCTATCTGACACTGAAATGAACGCGTTTGGTGGACACGTGGTTGAAGCAATTGTGTCTGGGACAATGGAAATTTTGCTCACACCGTTATCTCGACTCCAAAAAATAAGTGACGATTCTATTGGTCTTAAGATATTTGATCTATAATTTTGGTCAGTGATTTGGTAGAGTATAAGAATGCATCAGCGATATGGGTTCACTTTGATTGAACTTCTCGTTGTGATTGTTATCATTGGTCTTTTGGCTGGAATAGGAATTGCTAGTTTTCAGGGTTCTATTGCGCGATCACAGATGGCAAAAATGGGAGCCGATATGAAAGAGATTGCTGAAGCTGCAAAAAAATGGAATATTGTTGAAGGTGGAGGAGTAACATGGCCTGCTGACGTTATACCAGATCTACCAAGTACCCTTATTTCTGCTGGTTATTTGGAGTCATTTCCCCGTCCACCATGGCCAAATGGCAGATACGATTGGGAGAACTGGACTAATGGAACTATTCAACAAGTCACATGCAGAGACTGTTCATCAAGTGGTGTTTTAGGTGCATGGATCCCAACGTATCATCTATGTATTCGCGGTGCATGTGTTGGCGGGACGCGTATTAATTGACAACAGAATGTTTAACAAGGAAATTGAAACTCTAAGTACTGAAGAGACATATAAGGCCAAACGTTTTTTAAAGATTTGGGAAGTTTTGTCGTGGTTTAGTGTTGCCATTGTTGTGGCGATGTTGGTTTTGCGTCCAACATTTCCATATGGACCAAAGGAAATCTGGATGGGGATGGTTGCGGTTCGTACATTATGGATGGTGGGTTATTATCATTTTTTTCCAGAAAAATACAGGTTACAAATAAGGTTTGTTATTCTTGAGACATTCATTTTTATTCTATTCGCTTTTGCGGTTATCCATATTGCTGGGGGAGTTGTCACTGATCGGTTTTATATTTTGATAATTGTTTTATTCTTTTTGGCCATTGGGTATAGTGCTCGTTTGATTTGGCCAGCTGCAATTTTTATCTTGGTGTTAAGTGTTGGATCATTTGCGGTTGACCCGAGCCAATGGGAAGGGGCTATAGATAGACCTACCACCACTGTCTTTAAATTGATAATGCCATTTATGGTTGCATACATTGGGAGGTATTTAGCAAAAGAGGCATATGAGCAAAGAATAGCGAAAGAACAGTTACAACGGCTAGAGCATGATAGGCAAAATTTTATTAATTCTTCTGCACATGTTTTACGTACACCTATTACTGCAATTACCGGCACCATTGAACTGCTCGAACAAGAAAACTTAACAGAAAAAAGTGCTGATTATGTGCGGTGGATTAGGGAAAGTGCACAGTCTCTTAATAATGTTGTTGAAGAACTTTTAATAATTTCTCGTATTGAAGATGGGAATGCAACAATCCTAAAGTCTTCTATAAATATTGTTGAATTACTTACGACTATTCTCAATACATATAAGAAAAAAATAGATTCAAAAAATATTACGGTAACAACAGATTTTAACGAAAATACGATGTGTATATTTTCAAATAAGGTTTTGTTAGAACGAGTGTTTACAAATATTATTGATAATGCCGTTAAATTTACCCCGCAGTACAAGTTGATTCATGTGACAGTTGAACAAACCAAAGGTTCAATTTCTGTTGTAATTAAAGATACGGGAATAGGGATGGGGTTAAATTTTACCGATGAACTATATGAGAAGTTTAGACGTGAGCTTGATGCCCTAGATCAGCAGTACACTGGTGCGGGTCTGGGACTATATACTTCCAAGGTGATTATGGATGCACTTAATGGAACTATGAACGTCGAATCAAAAAAAGATGTTGGTACCACGGTTACGTTTGTATTTCCATCGAATGATGTAAAACCTTAAATGGTTTGTAATGTTTTGGTAACCCAATCGTGATTGTCCTTCCAAGAATCCCAGACAGATTCTCCCCATTTTATTGCAAGTCCATGAAATTGCATTGGTGTTTTGTGGTTAATCACATGGGTAATGGTTGTTGTACCACGTTCAAGAGGTTGAGGGATTGTTAACGTTGGAAGGGAGTAAATATTAGAAACCATCTTGTTTATGTAGGAACAAAAACGAAGTGCAACACTTTAGGTAGAATTCAGACCTAAAGGAGGTGAAAAACGTTGCAGAAATACAAACATTTAAGTT
>PCSU01000042.1:0-5541 GCA_002771355.1 candidate division WWE3 bacterium CG22_combo_CG10-13_8_21_14_all_39_12
TGAGAGGAGAAATCACACTTGGTGGGACTGCCCAATCTCCCGAGAAAACTATATACCCTGGTTCCCATTACGTTGAATGCTACGCCGTAGAAAATAATGTCTGTACCGCAAAAGACAGAATTATTGTAAAAATTATATGAGAAAAGTAAACACCCCCCCCAAGGAATGGGAGCTAAAAAGAATAAGCTCGCTAGGCAAGTTCTATAAAGGTTCAGGTATCACAAAAATGGAACTAGTAGAACAAGGTCATAATGCCATTCGCTACGGGGAGCTTTACACTAAATATCATCATAAAATTACAAACGTACGGTCCTTTATTCCCGAGACTGTAGCAACAAACGCAACAAAAGTACTACAAGGTGACATTCTATTTGCTGGATCCGGTGAAACAATTGATGAGATTGGCAAGTCAGCTACGTATCAACTAGAAGAAGATGCATATGCAGGAGGGGATATTATTATATTGAGGCCCAAGAAGGACAATAGTCTATTTCTGTCTTATTTTCTAAATGTCGGCCAAGCACGTAAAAAACTTAGGGAAAGAGGACAAGGACAGTCAGTTGTGCACATCTATAAGAAAGATATCCAAAGTTTGGAATTTTATCTCCCTCCCCTCCCCGAGCAGGAGCGGATTGTGGCGGTGTTGGAGACGTGGGATGAGATGGTTGAGAAGCTCAAACAAAAGATCGAAATCAAAAAGCAGATTAAAAAAGGATTGGCACACGAACTACTTACAGGAAGAAAGAGGATCAGCAGTTTTAGTGATAAATGGCCAAAAAACGAAATAGGTAACTTACTGAATTATGAACAACCAACTAAATATTTAGTTGCTGACACTAATTATTTGTCCAAAGGAACTCCAGTTTTAACAGCAGGTAAGACATTTATTCTTGGCTATACTAATGACACAACTGGTGTATGCGACCAAGGGAATGTAATTATTTTTGATGATTTCACAACAGCTACCAAGTTCGTTACGTTTCCTTTCAAAGTAAAATCTTCAGCAATGAAGTTGCTAACTCCAAAGAACTCTGATGTAAATCTAAGGTTTATTTACGAAAGGATTCAGATGATAAACTCAGACCTAGGCGGACATAAGCGGCGATATTTATCTGAGTTTCAGTACAACTCAATTTCACTGCCCTCAATAGAAGAGCAGAATGCAATCACTGACGTGCTAGAGAATGCGGATAATGAAATTAGTTCATTAAAACGAAAACTAGCACTGTACTTGGGTCAAAAAAAATATCTACTCAATAATCTCGTCACGGGTGCAATTCGCACACCAGAAGATTTATTGGAAAAAGTAAAATAATAACATGGAATATTATCGAGACTGGGACAAAGATTCGGGAGTTGAGGCCTATGAAATTGGTTCAGGCTACATAATTGTGCGATTTAAACAAGGTAGAAATAGAAATTACAAATATACTACCAGTAGCGCAGGAGAAAATAATATTTGGCGTATGCATCAACTTGCTCAACAAGGAGATGGCTTAAATGAGTTCATAGTGGAAAATCATATTCAGTATGAATCTAAATGGTAACTATGCTAGAACAAGTACACTTTGACGAAGCAAAACAATCACAACTACCAGCACTTGAGTTACTGGTAGCTTTGGGATACGAATATATCTCTACTGAGGAGGTTATGCGACAGCGTGATGACGACCCATCTAACTTTATTCTCAAAGACATTGCCCAAAATAAGCTTATGAAGATTAACGGCTACGAAGTCGAGGGTGAAACATACAAATTTAGTAGTAAGGAAGTATACGACGCGATTGATGAGCTTGAAAACATTCAATACGAAGGATTGATTGATACATCCCAAAAAGTATTCAACATGATCATGCCGACGGCTGGAGGTAAGACGATAAGGGTCAATGCCAACGGCAAAATGGTTTCGAAAAACTTTCGGTTTATAGACTTTGAGCATCCTGAAAACAATGCATTCCACGTAACCGCCGAATACCAAGCAAGTGGTAAGGCACCAATCAGACCCGATATTGTCTGTTTTGTTAATGGTATCCCATTTGCTGTGATTGAAAACAAAAAGTCGAGTGTAGAGGTCATGGATGCGGTACATCAAATGAACCGTAATCAAGGACCTGAATATTGTCCCCGATTGTTTACCTATACCCAACTCCTTGTAGCTACTAATGGCAAAGAACTGTTGTACGGAACAACCGGGACACCAAACAAGTTTTATGCAACATGGTTGGAGAAAGGTAGCGAAATTGATTCTTCAGACAAAGAATGGCGTTCTAAGGTAGAAAAGCAAATGAATAATAAGGCATCCGCACTCATTGCACACAAAATCGACAAAGAAACATATGCAAAAATTCTTACTGACTTAAATGGTTACACCATTGGACATACTCAAAAAACCGATCGACTGCCGACAGAGCAAGATAGAAGCATTATGGCGTTATTTGAACCAAAGAGACTTCTCAACCTAACAAAAAACTACACACTGTACGACGCTGGAACAAAAAAGTTATCTCGCTATCAACAATATTTTGCTATTCAGAAGATGATGCAACGAATCTTTGAAACAGAAAAAGGTCCTAATGGTGAAGATAGACGCCGTGGTGGACTTGTATGGCATACACAAGGGTCTGGAAAATCGCTCACAATGGTGATGTTTGTCAAGGCACTAATTGAAAACCCTCTTATAACCAACCCAAGAGTTATTGTAGTAACTGATAGACGGGATCTTGACCGACAGATTCGAGAGACATTCAATAATTGCAACTTAAAAAAAGATGTTGTTCAGACTACAAGTGGTAAGAATCTACTGAAACTAATTAAGGAAAAAAACCTCGCAGTTATCACAACCCTTGTCCAAAAATTTGAATCTGCGTCCAAACAGAAAGTAGGCTTTTCTGATTCGGATTCGGATATCTTTGTCCTTATTGACGAGGCACATCGTAGCCAGTATGGTATTGCCAATCTGGAGATGAACCGCATTATTCCAAACGCTTGCTACATTGGATTTACGGGAACACCTCTGATGAGTAATGAAAAGGAGAGTTGGCGAAAATTTGGTGGATACATTGATAAATACACCATCGTTGATGCACTTGGGGATAAGATGATCCTGCCCCTTATTTACGAAGGACGTTATGTCGATTTACAACAAGACGAAAAACAAATAGACCGACATATTAGCCGTCTGACTGATGGTATGAACGTTAAACAAAAGAAAGATCTGCAAAAATACGTCGGCACAAGTATCATTAAAGACAATCCTCAACGAATTCATGAAATTGCCTACGATATTGAAAACCACTATACAGAAAAATTCCAAAATACTGGATTAAAGGCACAACTCGTTGCACCATCAAAATTCTCAGCTGTACAGTTTCAGAAATATTTTGAAGATAGCGGTAAGATTCGAACCGCTGTTGTTATCTCTGATGAACATGACGATGGGGATGTCAGTGATAGCCACCGTCGTGCAGTAATAGCATATCTAGATTCGGTTCGCGAAAACCATAGTAGCATAACGAAGTACGAAAAAGACGTTATCAATAGTTTCAAGTACAACGAAGACGGAATTGAAATTGTGATAGTAGTAGATAAATTACTGACCGGCTTTGACGCACCACGAAACACAGTTCTCTACCTTGCAAAAGATCTAAAAGACCACAACCTACTACAAGCTATTGCACGAGTAAATCGGCTCTTTGAAAACAAGAAACTACCTAAAACTGCTGGGTACATTATCGACTACTCAGAGAACGCAAAAAACATTGATACTGCTATGAAATTGTTTGGTAATTATGACGATGAAGATGTACAAGGCACCTTGATTGATGTCGATGAGAAAATTGAAGAGTTGGAACGTGATTACGGTATTCTCCATGAAATATTTAAAGAGATACAAGGATCAACCGATGACGAAGAATTCCTTCAAGTACTCGAGGACGAGCCTACACGCGAGACCTTTTATAAAGCATTGAATCAATTCATACGTACCCTCAATGAATGTTACGTATTGCAGGACTTTGTTCATGAGTTTGATCAGTTAGATGTATTTGCACACGAGTTGAAAAAATTTATGGAATTGAGAAAAACTGCAAGCCTGAAATTTGCAGACAGAATTGATCTTGCAGAATACAAACAATCGTTGGTACAGATACTTGATAAATATGTTACTGCTGATGAAGTAGAACTGCTTACAAAACAAATAAACATCACTGATCGTGAACAGTTTGAAGAAGCGATTGAAGAGTTGGGGTCGGATAAATCAAAAGCTGAGGCCATAGCTGCACAAACAGATAAAACTATTACAGAACAATATGAGAGAGATCCAGATTTTTATGACCGGTTCTCAAAGAAAGTCTCGGATATCCTGCAAAAGATGCGAGAAGGAAAACTAGCTGATATACAGGCCCTAAAACAACTCAAGTTGATACGGGACGACGTTATTAATAAACAAGACAAAACATTACCTGACCAAATATCGGCAATACCTGGAGCAGATATATTTTATCGCAATCTGAACGAAGAATTTGACGATTTTGGTCTTGAAAATCAACAATACATTGAGACAATTAAGGGTCTATTTTCAGTTATTCATGAAAAAGCAATTGTTGATTGGTACAAAAACATTGATGTTAAACGACAAATTATGAATGCTCTTGATGACTATCTTTATGACACAGTAAAAAAGGAAAATGAGATCAATCTCTCTGAAAAGCAAATGAAGGAAATCATTAATAAATCAATGCTACTTGCTGAAAACAATTATGAAATATTCGAAGAGTAACAAACAATTCACGTTTGGATCACTACTGTATGACTACAAACTCATTAAACAAGATAGAAAGTCACTAAGCCTTACGGTGACACCATCGTTGGATATCATTCTCAAATCTCCTGTCTCCGCAGACGAAGAACGTACAGAAGCATTCCTTAAACGAAAGTGGTTTTGGCTTGAAAGACAATTACAGTATTTTGGTAAATATCAACGCAGAACATATAAAAAAGAGTATGTTGCTGGGGAAAGTTTCCACTATCTTGGGAGACAGTATCAGTTAATAATAAAACATAGCAAGTCGGATAATGTCGGTCTGATAAAAGGATCGTTGATAGTTGAAACAACGAAGAAGGTTGAAAATAAAAGATACAACAAAAAACTTCTCGAAAGTTGGTTTGAGGAAAGAAGAATCATAATTTTTCAAGAAAGGTTTAAGGAAATGCTAGAGAAATTTAATTATAAAGATTTTCCAAAACTTGAAACTCGAGAAATGAAAAAACGTTGGGGCAGTTTCGTAAATGGGAATAAAATAGTACTTAATCCAAAATTAATCCACTTACCTAAGGAAACTATTGATTATGTGATTACCCATGAACTATGCCACATTCGTTATAGAAATCACGACAAAAAGTATTTCAAATTTCTTGACAAAATGTACCCTGGCTGGGAACTTGTAAAAGAAAAGCTAGAAACGATGGGTGTATTTGTAAATTCATAAATTCAAAAACATTCTTGGTTCTTAACAACTTCCAGTTCAAGATTTTAGTGTTAAC
>PCSU01000042.1:6293-9094 GCA_002771355.1 candidate division WWE3 bacterium CG22_combo_CG10-13_8_21_14_all_39_12
AAAAAGTTGTGAATTGCTGAACTTCGATTTCAATTCCCTCACAATTTTTACGGCTTTTGCGTAGGTGATCTTAAATTCTTCTTTTGTTGCTGTCTCTTTTATTTGTAAACGGCTGTAATCATAATCATCTAATAAATCGAGTGCATAAGTGTAATCTGTGATGACATTCAGAAGCCCGACAGCTTCATCTTTTGCTAATTCTTTCCCTTCGGTTATGTCGCCAATAAGTTTTATAACTTTTGCAAGTTCTTTTTCACTATGCTGATTTTTTTTATAATTGTTTAGAAGCCCTTCCTTTAATACGTTTGTAGCCCAAATTCTGAATTTAGTACCACGTTTTGATTTTACCCGGTATCCTACTGAAATTATAACATCTAAATTATAATAATCTATTGTTCTTTGTACGCTCCTTTTATTCTCAATTTGAACTTGTCGGGATTTCCGACAGGTTGAATCTTTTTCAAGTTCTGCTTCTTTATAGATATTATAAATATGTCCAAGTATGGTCGGACGACCTTTCTGAAACAGCTCTGCCATTTGCTTTGGTGTAAGCCAGACAGTTTCCTCATCAATAAATACATCTATTGAAGATTGTATTTCTTCAATTCTATATGGAATAAGTGATTTGGTTCGACTGATATTATTTTTTGAACTTTTTTTTGTTTTCATTGATTAAATCGCTTTTTGTTAAACTTGTATTAGTTTTTTCTCTCTCCGCTCTTATTCTCTCCAACAGTTTTTCTGCCGGCTCGTCGTTGGGGTCTTGAGGAACAAGTTTACCGCTGAAGGCATCTTTAAGAATGCTTTGGCGTAAACCGGCATCGCTTAAAGTGGGAAGAAGTTTTAATCTATTCCGTAAAGAGGATTCGTCTTCAGACAAAGATTTAAGAGTTTCGGGAGTATGAAATGTAAACACTCTTCTTGATTTTGTTTCAATATCAACTGCATCTCTAAAAAAAGTTTCTATGCCGGTTGACTCGTATGCAAATCTTAATGGTTCAGTTTGGTTGGGTAAATAACGGAGTTTACTTGTTCTATACTTTTCGGATTGTTCAGCAACACCGCTTAACGTAACGCCTTCAGCTTTAGCTTCAATAACCCCAATCGGTTTTCTATCAACAAATAAAAGATAATCGGCAAAGCCGTCAATGAGCGGATATTCACGAACAGCAACTCCAAGGGAAGCCCCTAAGTTGATCCCCTTCATATCTTGGATAGACCAACCAACGCTAACTAATAACTCATCAATGTGAATTCTTGCTTGCTGTTCCGGATTCATCAAATAATAAACATTTAATTTTAAACGAAAAAGTAGAGAAAACCGAGATGGTTTCCAAATATTTTATTATCCGAGAAAGGAGATTTAATTCTGTGTCCCTTTTAGTTTCTCTATCGTCAATGGAGCACTACCTTCATAGTGATTGTTAACATTAACATAAAGGTCAACACCTTTTTGCGTTAATGAATAAATCATCTCGCGAATTTTATTCAGCTCTTCATCTTTAGGATCTACAATTTTATTCCAGATGTTCTTTGTTTTTTCTTCCATACCGGCACGGTCGGGACCATGGAGTCTTATAACCGAAGTGGTGTTGATGAAACTTTTGAATTCATTAAAGACATCCCAAATCGGAGGCATATAATATCCTTGAAGAAAAACCATTGCAAGATTATTTCTTTGGAAGAATTCAAAGAAAGGTTGACACGTGTCAATCAAATCAATGCTGAGTTTGAACAATTATACGACGAGCAATCGGAGATTAAGAAGAGACTCGAATTTCTCAAGACAGCACTGAGACCAAAGCCAAGAATATTTTATGGCATGCAAACTAAACCTATTACCTCATCAATGAGAAACAATTTCAGAGCAGAAAGGACTGAATTAAAACATACAATTATTGAGTAGAAAAGATGAAAAGCTACTACTAAATTATAGCAGAGTAGAAAATTTAGGAAAGGCGGTAACAAGATATTTCAAAACCATCCAGATCGATGAGAATGGGTATTCGGCCAGAACTTTTAGGAAAACCTTTATAACATTGTGCCGCTCACGATTCTTAATCGATGCATCCATCGTAAGAGAATTGGTCGGACACGAACATAATAATACAACCGATAGATACTACAATCAAATTTCCATTTCCGTTATGAAAAAGGAACTAAAGAAATTCAAAAGGCCCAGACTAAAAAAACCTGATTAACGCCCCGAATAATTCTCTTTCCGCTTGCATTTCACCTCGATCAATCGCTAATTTCCTGCCATAGTTTTGTACAGAAAATATGGAAGAATTAGGTCTAAATAGGTCAAATTGAAATTTTGCTAAAATAAAAAAGTGCGAAAACGTTTAATTTTCGCACTTTTGGTACACCCTGCGGGATTCGAACCCGCGACCTGCTGATTAAGAGTCAGATGCTCTACCAACTGAGCTAAGGATGCGGGACAAAAATAGGTAAATTGGCAAAAAATTCAAAGGTAGAACTGCCGCTTACGATGGGTGATAATATTATTCTGCCTCCGTTATAGCTTCCGATAATAATAAATTTCGATAGCCAACGGAATTTTAATTTATATGCTTCCTCAAAAGCAAGAATTTTTCTTTGCAATTTTATATTTTACTTATAGAGTGTTATTATTTCAGCTCATTTATAAAAAGATAAACTTCAATTCAACTTAAGAAACAGAGCTTTTAACTCAGAAAAATTTTCGAGGAAAATTTAAAATGAAGAAACTTGAAAAAGGATTTGTACAGATATACACAGGAGGCGGTAAGGGAAAAACAACCGCAGCAATCGGGCTGGCT
>PCSU01000057.1 GCA_002771355.1 candidate division WWE3 bacterium CG22_combo_CG10-13_8_21_14_all_39_12
ACTTTACCTTTTTGATTTAATTGTTGTTTATTAATTTTCATAATTTACTCTTTGGTTTTTTATTTGCGCTACAAACACAATAGTATATAATTGAATATATTGCAAGTGGTAGTTTTGACTGCCACCTCACCGTCGTTTGTAATATCAACCGCAAACTGCAACTCTTCTGTTACCTTTGGATTAGTGCGCTCCACCATAAAATCCCTCTGCACCAATCTTTTTGTCCCTGTTGGAATCGGCGTTGGTACCGCTGTCGGATCAGCAATAGCTGTAGGGGTTGGTATTGTTCCGACATCACCCAAAGTCATCCCTCTCCACACAGTTGTTGTACGGTATTGGTTTGTGGAACCATCACTCGGCCATGCAAACCCTTCAAGGTTTTCAAAGGGAACCGATTCTCGGTTAAGTTGGGAAACATCTGCATATAGTCCTTTGTAAAGGGTCATGTGAATATGCGAAATCGTTTCTTTCTTATCTAAGATGTTTGATGCTTCACCAATCTTGGTCTGAGACTGTGTCACTTCCCCTCCGATACTAACTTGGATGTTTTTCATGTATGCAAGCTGCACGTACCAGTGAAGGTCCTTTCCATCTGAATTTACTCCTGCATTTGCAACCCGGATTGCTACAGTACCGTTGGGGGGATCTATCCAGGCGACAAAACCGCCAACGGGTGAGGTTACGGCGAGGCCCTCTGTCCTATCATTTACTTCTGTGAGATCAAATGAGTAGGTATATGCTCCAATGTGGCTGTAATTATTGTAACCCTGGTGCACCTGCCAAACCTCTCCGGTTCTAAAGGGAAAAACGATAGAAGGTTGCTCATTTCCTGCAAATACAGGTTGTTTGTTGAAAACAATACTGTTTCCTATCAAGGTTATACAGAGTATAAGTACAACCACGGTGAGACGCAAAATCCTGGCTTTCATAGTAGTTCCTCCTAGGAATATATTGTGCATTTGCACAAAGGTGAGAGTTGTTTAGTTACTAGAGTTTGAGAGTACCCTAATAAATTTCTAAGGTCTTAAGAATATCAGCAATAGTGCTACCTTCTTGAGTGGTTAGTTCGTTGCTTGGGTAATAAACTTCTAGAATATAACCTTTGTCTACATGGGGTACATAGATTTCTATGTATTCTTCAAGCTCAAGTCCAATTGAACGTGCCTTAATTCCCGTTGTATCAGCAATACTGATTTCATTGAATGCTCCTTGTTCAATATTTGATTGATTGTTTCCAAATTCAATTATCTCATTAATTGCATTCCCGACCTCTGTTGAGGAAAGTGTTGGATTTTCATTACTATAAAATGAAATTGTTTCAAGGTACCCTCCAATAATTGTTGGGTGGTCATCAAATATCTGATACGAACTCTCAAGAGAAATAGATGTTTTGTGAAGTCCATTGACTGATTCTTGGCTTGTTATTGACCACTCTTCAGGATATTTGACAGAGAAACCATATTCGTCATTCGTATATGTATTCCACCCAGCATATTGACCTGGCGTTGGTGTTTGATTGTTGATCACAACATCCTTAACTCCTGAAAACAAAAAGTAACTCGCAACTATCAGAGCTACAATTCCAAAAAGTATTAATTCCTTTCGCATAAAAATATCTTAGTATATCTACTCCCATGCGTCAAACAGCAATTCTCTTTGCTACAAAGCATCTTACAGATTCTTTCCTTTCTATTTGTTTGTTAAAGTTCCAGATTCTTAAAACACCTATACCCTACAATATATACATGCCGTGGGTCAAGAAGGAGGATTTACCAACAGTTAGGGAAAATAAAATTTCTAGTTTTGAAGCCAACACAAAACTTTTTATATGTACCCATACTCACACTCGTGAGATGAAGTACTGTGACTATAGTGACCTTCACTTATTATCAGATTGGTATATGACTGCGGTTTTATCACGATACAGTTCACGCCACAACATATCTCCTTCAGAAAGACGAATATCAAGAAACGTTCCATTTGCAATAAGTAGATACTCAGTTCCATAATCAACAAGATTCTCACTAAAGCCATCCTTTGCCTGAATAATTTCAAGATAAGTTGTGTAAGGACTTACGCCATCATCCGTTTTCCATGCAGGCATTCTTCCATCAACAAAATATGTATACTCCGGTAACTGCCATGACAAAAACCCGCCCCATTCAAAAAGTGTATACAGGTGAGAACCAGATGGTAGCGGACTGTTTGTTAGATACTCTATTATTTCACAGGGATATATGCGCAAACCTTGTGTGCAGTAACGATCCCAATTCTTAACATCATTAAATGCTGGCCCCATACTAAATATTCCGATTAAAAATCCTCCAACAACAAGAACCCATGCTGAGATATGCACCACCTCTTGTTTGTTAAGCATTATTAATTTATGAGTGAACACATCCGCAACACTTACAAAAAATATAAGTGGCATATACACGCCGTGCCTAAGCGCAGAAATAGAAAGATATGTTACAAAAAGCACACACATGCTCCAAAAATATTTTCGTTTATGGTTTGATGTATACAAAATCCATATCCACAAAAACGACAACCCAATATAGATCACTTGTACTAGTGTGCTCGGGCCCACCCACTCAGCAACAAGAAGGTGCATGGGTGTTTGTAGGTGATTCAGTATTTCCTCATAGACTCCCCATCCAAATGGGTTAATAAACGTTGCAAAAACAGATACTGCTAATCCTATGCTCACTAATACTTTTTCTCTTCTTGATACGGTATATATCTGTGATACAAAATCAAAACCAACAACAGCCAAACCTATGACAAATCCTCCGTGAAAGTTGACCCAAAAAACAAAAAGAACTCCCAGCAATAGAATACGCTTAATAGAATGAGATGAACGCAGGATAAGGAATACCAGCATAAAACAAAGGAGCGAAAAAACTTGTGCACGCCAACCTAACGATAGCGTACTCAATCCAATCCACAAAAAAAGAATAAAAGCGAGTGTTGATACATACCACGAATTCTTGAACAACGTACCAAAAACAATATAGAGAATTCCAATCAAAAACCCGTAGCCCACCATAAGAGCCTCAAGCCCACCTATCTTATATAACACAAACGTTATAGCTTGGTAGATCGAATAGGAATGACTCCAGGTGTAGTCATGAAGAAAATACGTCAACTCATTCGTTCGCAATACCTGAAAATTATCCCAAAAGTATGATCCATATCGAAGATGCCATCCAAGATCTGTATCGAATGGAGGAATAATCGATACAAGAACAATTGATATCGTTGCACATACCGCAATAATAATCTTATGATAACCATGTACTGTTAGCCATACATTTTTTATCATGTGCACAATATTTTCAAATACCTATCAATGAAAAATCAACGCCTTTATTGAACATGCCAGTAAATGGTTTTTGTGCCGTCTGAATGGTCAACACGAATCCCTTTTCCAACAGTACCCGTGAATGAACACGCCTTATTATCGCTAACTTGATATGCAACTCCATCAGCAGTTGCAAAAATTGGTGCTCCTTCAACTCCCCTTCCAAACGATGCATCATACATATCTATACCGTTATGGCCAGGAATACCAAAGTTTTGTTGATACCATAACGCAGTTGTTGGATCATTAAACCTATTTGTAACAACGTAATTTTCTACTGGCCAGATAAACGTTCCGTCACTCAATCTTCCTGATGGGTCTGAAGCAACCCCATTGACGTAAAACCCAAAATGAACATGCGCCCCTGTCGAACAACCAGTATTCCCCAGATGCGCAATGACATCACCCTGTTTTACATCTCCAATTTTAGTACCGACACTACTTAACGCAGCCTTAATTGACCGAATCTCTTCTTCGATTTGCGATAGTAAATTCTGATACTGTGACTCCTCATTTGCCGTAACAGAAAGTAACCATGCCTTTGTTGACTGTTGAGTTTGCAGTTCAACTTTTTGTTGATCTAGCATATGGTTCTGGTCTTCAAGCTGAACTTTTAATTGCTCTTGATCATTTTTTAGGTTTTCTAATTCTTGTTGTTGAACAACATAGACCTCCCTAGTACCAGTCATTTTTTCGAATAAATCAACATCCAGAAGTTGTAACGCTTGCAAATATTTTCCATGAATCACATTGGTGCTGTACACATCTGGAGTAAGAGCAAATGACGACTGTGTACTTCCAAGTTGGTATGAACTACGAACACGCGCTGATAAGACTTTTTCAATATCTGATATCGACTGCGTAAGGTTACCTTGTTTTTCAGATAAACCATTAATATCGAGTGACACATTTTCAATCAACGCTAACGTTGAAGCAATACTATTTCGTGTTTCTTCTTGCTGTAAAAGTGTTAATGACTCTTGAGTTTCAAGATAAGCCATTTGGTTCTGAAGATTTTGTTCCTGACTTTTTAACTCATTAATTTTGCGCTCGTATTCTGCTTTTTTACTTTCTTGAGTTTTTAACTCTTCATACTTTGTATCAGTCTGGGCACCAATTGAATTTGTATTACTACCGTACGCTACATCAACCCCACTACGTATAGGCATTACAAGGATACTGACAAAAACTATGATTAGTATATGGAAATATTTTTTCATTATGTTCTCATTGCATTCCACGTCGCTAGATAATTAGTAATAATGGTGAATACGGAACCAAACAATACCGTTGCCCCTCCCGTATAAAGGACAAACTCCATATGATTTGATATTAAATCTACTGCTGCAATAAAGTTCATCGAAAAAGCCTCAACCGTTGGAATCAGCATGTATAAACCTATGGTTGAGAGAGTAGTTGCAATAACGGCAAACAAAATACCATCAATAATAAATGGCAACCTAATATACCAAGACCCAGCCCCCACCAATCGCATGACCTCAATCTCACTACTAAATGACTTAATGTTATTTGAAACAACAATTGCCATAAGTACAACAACGGTAAAAAGTAAAACACTGATGAGCACTGCCCCGCCAATACGCAGGGCACTAGTAAACCGTGTAAGTTCAACAACCAAATCTTCTTGAAAAATAACACTCTCTACAAACTGATTGCCTTCAAATTGTGCAGAAACATCGTATAACTTATTGACCGATAACGCTGATACACCAAGAGATGCTGGCAACATATCTGCAGTTACAAACTCTAAAAGCTCTGGTTTATCAGGAAACAACCGTGCACTTCTGTCTTTATAAATCTCAACTGCCTGCGCTTTTGAAATATAGGTTACATCACTTATTTCAGGAGATTTTTCTAACTCTGCTTTAATTTGTAAAATCTGATCCTCGAGCGTTTCATCTTTAAAAAAGATCATTACTTGGGGTTGTTGCTCAAAAAACTCCAAAACCTTTGTTGTTCCAACACTTACAACGACAAACAACTGCGCTATCAAAAAGGTTACTGATAATATCAACACTACAGAAAGTGATTGAAACGGTTTTCTTATTATATGTTGTATAGCGTATCGTAAGATTTTCATGATCATTTAGGTATCTCCAACAATCTTTCCATTCTCCATCTCAACTTTTCTTCCTTTAAGTTTTTTAATTACAAGATCATCATGTGTTGCCATCATAACTGTTGTACCCCAATCATTAATCTGCTGCAACAACTCAACAATCTGTTCACTGTTTTTACGATCCAAATTCCCCGTTGGTTCATCAGCTAGTAATACCTCAGGTTCATGGGCAAGAGCCCTTGCTATTGCAACGCGTTGCTGTTCTCCAGTAGACAATTCATGTGGAAATGCCTTTAACCGATGCAACAATCCGACCTTTTCAAGCAAAAATGGAACAACTTCCGCTATTTCTTTTTTTTGTGATCCTGTAACTTCTAGCGCAAAACCTACATTCTCTTCGACTGTTTGCCGTTGGAGCAACTTAAAATCCTGGAATATCATTCCTATGTTGCGACGTAGCTGAGGAACATTGCGTTTAGATATCTTTACGATATCTTCATCTTTAAAAATAATCGACCCACTTGATGGTGAATCTTCTTTTATTAAAAGTTTGAGTAGTGTTGTCTTTCCCGCACCAGACGGGCCAATAAGAACAACAAAGTCTTTTTCTTTTATATCAAGACACACGTCATCAAGGGCAGTTACCCCACCACGTCCATATACTTTTGTTATGTGATCGTAGGTGATCATGAATTTATTATACAGGTGATTGCAGATAAATAGCGAACGGATCTAATTGTTATTCAAATTAAAACACTAGAACGATAAGTTTTTTACTGGCCAGACGTAGATTCTTCAGGAACATTAGGACCAGTAACATCTGGAGCTTTCGTATCGCCACTACCTTCACTTGAACCATCGATAGGAACTACCGTTGGTTCAGGCTCTTTCACACCAGACTCTTTAATAAATGTTGCAAGCGGAATACTTCCTGCAAGCTTTTTGCCATTAATAATAAATGTTGGTGTTGAGTTAACTCCAAACTGTTGAGCATCTGACCTATCGGTACTTACTGCATTTCTAACAGTATCGGAAACATAATCTGATTTAAACTGATCTTCATCAAATCCTAGATCTTCACCAAATTGGGCAAACCAGTAATCAACATTCACTTCAGCTGTTGCCCACGAGGTTTGATTTTCAAACAACCAGTCGTGAACCTCCCAAAACAAACCTTGTTGTTTTGCCGCTTCAGTCGCATATGCTGCTGAAAGTGCGTTAGGATGACTTTGAGTTATAGGAAAATGACGGTACACAAAATTAACCTGTTCACCATATGTCTCCATAAACGTTTTTGCAGTGGGAAATGCTTGTGCACATGCGGGACACTGAAAATCAGAAAACTCAACGATTACTATCGAAGCATCTGGGTTTCCTTTTGATGGGCGGTCAATTCCCTTGGCATCAACTACATCAACGACATCAGGAGTGTCGTTTAATGCCGCCAAACCAACAACACCAGCAATAAGGACAAGGCTTCCAATAACTACTGCAGCTGCTAATTTTATGTCATTTTGATCCATAGGTTTTTATGATACCACACGAATTAATATCCCTTAAAATAATCCTCTTTTTGTAACGACTTTCTGTATAGCACCGCTATAAATACAATACTTGTAGTCCCCAACCATACTCCAACAACCTCAAGTGCAACCAAAAAACTCCTTACTCCAACAAGATACATTACCACTGGTGGAAGAATTGAAAACACGTGAGCACGTAATCTGGAAACATTAAAATCATGAGTAAATGTATCTTTAAGAACATACGTTAACGTAAGATACGAACTTACCATAGCAAAAATACCCAACAGAGCACCCAAACGTACGATTGCTGGATCAATAAGAAATAGCAGTCCTTGCATAGCCTCCTGGGTAGTATTTGGTCCTGAAACTCCAACAACAGCGTACTGAAAAATAACATAGCAAAGTATAGGAATTACTGTTCCAACCCCAATTGCACTATAGAGTTGTCGCTGACTTAACATATGAATTCGTGAAACCCTAACAACTTCTGGAATCACTGCAAAACCTGACATGGCACCAATCATGACACCATATGGCAAAAAAGCATCCACTATAGAGGGGAAAGGATACACACCCAAATAATGCGTGACGTTAATGTGTTGAAATGAGAAAAGAAAAATAACAACAATAATAAAAACCATACTTACCGTTAAAAAAACTTCAAGTGAATTAACAAACTTGATATTAAACCAGGTGATACCTGCAACAATACAAATTATAAAAAGTGAAAAAAATGTATCTGTTCCCTTACCCACTGTCCCAAAAATTATCGACAAAAAACCTCCAATACCAATAATGTAAGCTAGAATTGCCCCCCATTGTCCCACCAAAATAATAACCATCCCCATCGCACGCCCTACCCTTCCTAAATACAACTCCCCATAACCTACAAGCTGCATGGGCTTATTTGCACCCGTACGCATAACAATTTCAGTGTATGCATAATTAACAGAAACCATAATGAGCCCTGCAACAATAAGCCACAGTAACCCAAGTGGATATCCTACTTTGGCACTTACGTAAGGAATTGCAAAAATACCAGCACCAATGGTGGTTGCCGAAAGAAGTAAAGCCGTGGACCAGTAACCTCGAGTCATATTCAAATTGTATACCAATAGAGCTGGTTGATGGGGCAGCAATATCAACCAGCTTTATATAACCTCAGTTTATTTTGGAATAGCTATGATACAACGTTTATTGGAACGTTCTTTTCGAAAGCTTCAATATTGTCTACCGTTGTTTGTAAAATTCTCTGGACAGCTTCTATGCTATTGAATGCGTTGTGGGGGGTAATAATTACATGAGGCATCTCCATGAGTTGGTGATTTTGAAGCAATGTTAGTACTTCGTCTTTCTTTAAATTATTCATGGTAAGTTCAACCTCATCAATAAGATCTTCCTCACCCTCCAAAACATCAAGTCCAGCTTGTGAAACTTTACCGGAACGCAAGGCTACAATTAATGAATCGGTATCAATTAATCCACCTCGTGCAGTATTAATAATCACAACGCCGTCTTTCATCTTTGCAAATGCATCTTTATTTAACATATGTTTTGTATGGTCATTTAAAGGTACATGCAATGAAATCACATCTGCTTTTGCATACATTTCATCAAGATCAACATAGGTAAATCCAAGTTCTGCAGCCATTTTTTCGTCGCGATTAATATCAAAAACAATAACATTCATATGAAAACCCCTGGCCATGCGCGCCATATGCATTCCAATATGCCCACCTCCAACAATACCAATAGTTTTACCCTTTACATCCCACCCACGAAGTCCATGGTAATCAAAAGATCCATCCTCAGTGCGATCCAAACTCTCAGGAATCATACGCGACAGTGACAACATCAGGGTGAATGCGTGCTCTGCAACAGTATTCTCGCCATAAAAAGGAACATTACATACCGTAATTTTCTTTTGAGAAGCTTTTGATAAATCTATATGATCAAACCCTGTTGAACGAGTTGCAATTAATGAAAGGTCTGCAAGTGAATTAATGATAGGTGTATCAATGGGACTACCAACAAAGACACTCAAAACCTGGGTATCTCGATGATCCATAACGTTATCTACTGTAAGAGGACCTTCCAAAAATGTTAGCTCATGGTTTGGCAGTTTTTCTTCAAAGAATTTTTTCTGCCACTCTTCTTCAATATGTGTGAACAATATTTTCACTAAGTTTTATCATAGCAAACTATGAGCACAGTAGTAAAGACTAACGTCTTATTAATACGAAAAAAGGCGAATACAGCTGAGAGGTTGTCTCAATCTGTACCCGCCTTGATTTTATACGTACATCTTTTGCAGTTAGCCTCATCGCACCATAAAAGGTACAAACACTTTAAACATAGGTATTTGTTTTTGCGTGAGATTAAACGTAACGTTCACGTCACTTATGTCTTGGTTAATAACAACAATGTGTGGTTCCACTTCCTCCCACATATCGTTGTCACT
>PCSU01000026.1 GCA_002771355.1 candidate division WWE3 bacterium CG22_combo_CG10-13_8_21_14_all_39_12
AAACGTATACATTCAGCTCTTCGGGTTCCACCCGTCGTATTTAGACAGAGACAAGGTGTCTAAATTTTGGGGTACTTGACACATCTTGTAGTTTCTCAAATAAACTTAACCGCTCGAACTGCTTAGAGGTAAAATACTTTTCATATTGATCAGTGAAGTTAGACATAGTCTCTATTGTCGCACACCTGTGTAGATTCCCACGAAGCTATAGCAGATACTCGAAAAACAACCTTTAGGTTATTGATTTTAATCTCAAACTATTAAGCACAACACTTACTGAACTAAACGCCATCGCCCCACTGGCAATAATCGGAGACAATAACAAACCAAAGAATGGATACAAAACCCCTGCTGCAACTGGAATGCCAATTACGTTATATCCAAATGCCCAAAATAGATTTTGTTTTATCACAGTAAATGTTTGACGTGAAATTTCTATTGCTTCAACTACCTTTTCAAGAGTTCCTTTTACCAAAACAATATCACCCGTTTCAATCGCAATATCAGTTCCGGTTCCCATTGCAATTCCAATATCTGCTTGTGCAAGTGCGGGAGCATCATTAATACCATCTCCAACCATTGCTATTACTGCGTCTTTGCCAATTTCACTGGTTAACCTTCGTATAGCGTTGGCCTTATCCTGTGGTAACACATCTGAAATAACACGATCAATACCAAGTTTTTCAGCAATGATTTCGGCTGCATTTTTATGATCTCCTGTTAACATAATTACAGCAATCCCCATTCCATGAAGCTGTGAAACCATATCTTTAGATTCTGGTTTAATTTCATCTGAAATCCCAAACACTCCCACAACCTGTTTTTCTATTGCAACTATAACCAATGTATTTCCTTGTTCTCGTAAATTATTGATTTGAGCAAGAACTACACTTGAAATTATTCCCACTTGATCTTCAATTAACGACTGTTTTCCTATTACGAACTTTTTGCCTTCAACGATTCCCGATACCCCTTTTCCTTCATGATTATTAAAATCCGTGACGACAATATCAGTAATTCCTATGCCTTTTTCGGTAGCATACGAAACAACAGCATCAGAAAGTGGATGCGATGACAAGTTTTCAACTGCGGCAATGCCACGTAATAAATCCTCCACTTCTAGATCCATAAACGTTATAAACTCTCCCACAGTAGGTTTACCATACGTAAGGGTTCCCGTTTTATCAAACACGATTGCGTCAACGTTATGTAGTGACTCCAACGCCTGAGCGTCTTTAACTAAAATTCCTTTTTGTGCAGCTTTACCAGTTCCAACCATAATTGCAGTCGGCGTTGCCAAACCAAGAGCGCAAGGACACGCAATAATCAATACGGTTGTAGCAATATAAACAGCAAGCTGAATCGGGTTAATGTCTACTGGAACAAACCCGAGACCAGGCGCAATTACAAGCCAAAAAACCACTGAAAGTACAGCAATGACTACTACAATGGGTACAAACACTGAAGATATCTTATCAGCCAACTTTTGAACCTTAGCTTGCGAACCCTGCGCCTCTTCAACCATCTTTATAATTTGAGCAAACATAGTGTCTTTACCCACCTTTTGAGCTGTAAATACTATATACCCTGACTTATTAATACTCGCTGCAACCACAACATCTCCTACAGTTTTTTCAACAGGAATTGGCTCACCTGAAAGCATCGATTCATCAATACTCGTTGTACCTTTCGTAATCACTCCATCAACAGGAATCTTGTCACCAGGACGAATAACTATCTCATCGCCAACTATCACTTGGTCAATGAGAATCACAACCTCTACCCCATCACGCAATACACGAGCCTCTTTGGCTTGCATATGTAAAAGTTTTTCAATTGCACTACCTGTTTGCGTTTTTGCACGAGCCTCAAGCAAACGACCCAACAAAATAAAAAAGACTATAAACACTTCTGCTTCAAAAAATACATCTACCTCCTTGCCACCATATGACTCAAAGATGAATGGAAAAAATGTTACCACTGTCGAAAACATCCATGCAGTAAAAGTACCAATGGCAACCAGTGTATCCATATTCGCGGTTTTAGATTTAAATGCACTGTAGGCACTCACAAAAAACTGACTTCCACCCCAAAACAGTAGCGGTGTAGCAATCACAAACTGAATAAGGAAAAATAGGTTAATCGAATAACCCGTCTGGCTAAATGAGATGGTGCCGAACTCAGGCATCATTATAGCTGGATAAAATGAATGGAGAATCATAATAACCATCATGAGTACAAATGGAATGACCCCCAATCCAACCAAAAATACTTTATGTTGTAAACGTTTCAATTCCAGAAGCTTTATATCTTTTGCCTGTTTATCAGTGTTTTGATTGCTATCAATTTTTGAGGCTTCGGTTGGAGAAGCAAGAACGTATTCTTCATCTGAAACCAACAATCGATAACTACCTGCCGACTTTACAGCTCCCTGAATTTTATCAATCGAGGTAGTAACCTCATCGTATTCAACAGTCATTTTTTCGGTCGCATAGTTCACATTCACAAAACTCACCCCATCAACCCTACTGACCATTTTTTCTAACAGGTTTTTGCATGCCGCGCAGTGCATACCAATGATTGGAAATATTTCTTTTTTCATGATATTTGTTGTATCGAATACTCCCCCGCCTTAGCTAAGGCTTTCCGTATATCCTGAATCTGATCACTCAAAGCCTGTGGTACTAATAGAGTTTGCTTCTCAGTGTTAAGAGTTATAACACCAAGTCCTGCTTCTTCTAACTCCATATTAATAAGAGCCACACATGCGTTGCAGTGAATTCCGGATATCTTGTACGTTGTTGATTCTGTTTGATTATCCATTATGTTACTTTAATTACTCCCCCAACCATCCCCATCCAACAGCTAAATTTATAGGTTCCTGGTTTTTGAGGCGTGAACTCAATAACGTTTACACCTGGTTTTAAGGTTACCTGTCCATTAAAAAAATCACGTGCAATCACAGCACCTGTACACCCACTCGCCCCCATATTATTAATTTCCCACCGAACAGGAACACCAGACTTAACCGTAAACGACGTTGGGACATACCCATAAGCAGATGCTTCCATATTCATAACCTGAACACTTTGATCACCAAGTACTGTTGCACTTGTTTGAGTGGATGGACTAAATGCACGTGCCACATCACTCATACTTGGAAGACCTAGTGCATCAAGCTGCGAGTTAAGGGTAAATAATGCAAAAAACACAACCATGACTCCAGCAACCGCATTAAATCTACCAGACCATGCCTTTTGAGAACCAAAGCCAACAGACGCCAAACTAATAAACGAAAGTGCAATCATAGTCCCAAACGCAAAAGCAAACATGTTTAATGCTCCAGAAACAAAATCTCCTGACGAAATTGAAGTAATGAATGCAGTTAGTGTCATTCCACAAGGCAAAAGGAGTGATGCTGCCCCGATATACAAAGGACCAAATGTGCTATGTGAACTTTCTGAAGAATCAGAAACATTGTTTCCAAGACTCCCAGGGAGAGCAATGGTAAGTTTAGTAGCCCAAGAAACATTAAGCATTTGCAGACCCAATAGCAACATGACACCAGCAACAAGAATAGTGATTACCGGAGCAACTGCAGTCACCGTTGAGGTAATGGATGCACCTACTAAAGCAAGCACTCCTCCGGCAAAAGCAAATGAAACGAGCCTACCTGCATAAAACATACCGTGAGGAAGTAAAGACTTAAACGCATTGTGATCGGAAGTATTTGCATACGTTTTATTCCATGATTTTGAAAGCGAAAGAATAACCCCACCCACTAAAGCAGCGCATGTTGATGCACCTGCAACTAACCCAAACAACAAATATACAAACGGCCCTGCTTCAGTTGTAACCATTACCCTGGCAGCTAACCCACTTTCAGTTAACAGGTAAAACCCAATTACTAACAAGGCAACTATACCAAAATTAATGCTAAAACTTCGCATCTTTTCAGGGTTATACAAAAGACTTCCATTTTCAAAATAAATGAGAGGTTTGCCTGAATCACCATCCTTTGACCACTGTAGTGTATATCCGTGGTCTTTAAGGTGTGCATTGAGAATCTTGAGGTCTGGTGACGTTCCCTTGTGGTGAGTGATGGTAACTCTAGAATCTGAAATCGAAGCCTTAACGGATATAATTCCTTCAACTTTTTCGAGTGTTTTTTTGATCAAGATTTCACAAGCGGCGCAGTACATACCTTCAACATAAAGTACTGAGCGAATATCACCGGGGTTTTGTTTTGACTTTTTACTCATGTATTTTATTTATATTCAAACAGTTTAAGAAGTTCCTGTTGAGAACGTTTTTCGTCTCCTGATTTAATTTGATCTACCACACAATGATTAAGATGATCTTCAATTAATAACAAATCTATTTTTTGAAGCGCCTTTTGAACGGCACGAGACTAGTGAACAATATCAAGACAGTACTCATCATTTTCAATTTGGGTAATGATAGAATCAATGTGACCTTTAGCTATTTTGAAACGATGGATCGACCGTTCTTTGGTCGATTTTTCACGATGTGTCTTGTGATCCGTGTGGTTTTTGCTGTTTGCTTTTAGTCCCCCCATAGGGGATATACTAGCTATAAACCTCACGAATGTCAATACTGTGTATAAGTCAAGGACATATGCGACATACGCCCATTGTCGATGAAATACTATAATGGACTTTAAACCAAATGAATGGTTCGTTCCCATTGTAAATAACTATCCTCAACTAGAACAAGAATACCTAAGGTTAGAACTGAACAAAAAGACTGCTACTAAAGCTCAAAACATGTCTTTAGAATCCATAAATACACAATGGCTCCGAATAGTACAAGACGCTATAGCAATTGTTTAAAGTCAGAAAAAATTGATGTGTATTCCACATCTTGCGGGAAACAACGGCTAACATTTCATTCAGAAATAGTTGTCGAACCCTACCACTTCCCGTCTGATATGTACATTAGCTTATAATATCGTCTAAAGTGGAACTAAACGGCTTATCGGGAGAATCATCTGTGCTTCCTTCAAGCTTTTTCGTCTTATTCTTTACTTTATATAGAACGATAACAAAAATTACTATTGCGATAACCAATGCAGAAAGAACAAGCATTTTCTCGAGACCGGTCATACCCTCTTCCACTGCCTGATTTTACTTTGAGGTAATTTCACTTTCCTTTTCAACAACTACAACTCTTCTAAATTCCCTAGTACTACCGATTTTTTCTTTGCTCGACTCCAACCTTTTAACTGTTTCTCCCGTGCATATGCTTCGTTGATATTCTCGTAACTCTCAGTATAAACAATTGACAAGTTGCCTTCTCTAGCTGTGATCATTGCGTCCCGACCTGAATTATGCTCTTTCAGTCTTCTTGAAACATCATTACTAACCCCTATGTAATAAATTCCTTTTGGATTTTGAAGTATATATAGGAAAATACATGTTCCACCTAAATACCGTTAGTCCTTCGACACGCCTTCTCTGTACTTCGGCTACTCAGGACATTCTCCTTTCTGGCTTGCCATGAGCAAGCGCAGCGCGTCGAATGGCTCCGAATAGTGCAGGACGTTAGAACTATTATTCAAGGTCAGAAGGAATTTATACACATCCCAGACTTGCGATACTTGAACTTTGAATAATAAAAAAATCTACCCCACCACTCACTATTTATTGTACAAATACTTAACCTTATATTATGAACATAACGTGAAAAACTTCACAATCCAAGGTGGTTAACCATTGACATTCCATATGATTACCAATATAAGTGTGAGTACAAATAGTTTCTAGCACATTATAAATCGACAAAGGAGGTGTACTGTGCATTCGAAGAAAATCTCAGTGGTGATTTTAGCAGGTGGTAAGGCAACACGAATGGGTGAAATATGTGAAGTCACTCCCAAATGCCTCATTCCATTTTCAAACATTCCTTTCTTAGAATACCTTGTCATGTGGCTATCTTCACAAGAGATTGTTGATGATATCGTCATCTCAATCGGACACCTTTCTCGCAGTATTGAAGCTATTTTTCGACACCCAAAATGGCATAAGGTAAAGCTGGTCCGAGAGGAGTATCCCTTAGGAACAGGAGGAGGGCTCAGAAAGGCAACCGACTATACCAACCAAGAAACCATCTTTGTATGCAACGCTGATACAGTAGTAGATCTCCCACTACAAGATATTACTTATCGTTTCATGTCACAGAGATACCTTGCCATGTCTGTAGTATCCCAATCCACGGATGTACCCAATCCAGAAGCTGTAATCATTGGGGAGAATGGAATGGTAGTTGATTTTCTCGAAGGACCTCGAGTTCTTGAGCAACCTGTAACGAAGTTTGTTTATCGTGGGAGTAGTACGGGGTGTTATCTCTTAAGAAAGGCTTGTGTTGTAAAACTCATTCCACAAAACACCTTCTATTCACTGGAGCAAGAGTTTATACCACAACTGGTAACCAGATCCATACTTTTCACATTCTCGATCGGTAATAAATTCCTTTGGGATTTTGGGACACCGGACAGAATTGCAGTAATGTATCGAAATCAAGATGTTCTCCAGCGAATATATTCCATTGCTCTCACACAACGGGAGATACAAGTATTAACAAAATCCTACTATATGCTATAACATGGTATAGTAGGGTTTTACTATAGTCATATGATTACACCTTGGAAAGAAATACAAAGGGAGCAGGTTTTTAAGAAATATTCACGCACCATTATGCGTGTAGATTTTAGAATGCCTGATGGGTCTATAAGCGATTTTTATATTAAGAATGAAAAGCCAGCAGTCGCTACGGTAGCCCTGACATCAGATAACGAAATTATTCTTGTAGAACAGTTCCGACCAGGACCACAAAAAATATTTTTAGAACTTCCTGGTGGATATGTTAACGATAATGAACCAGCACTAGAGTCAGCTAAAAGAGAGCTTTTAGAAGAAACTGGCTATACCGGTGATTTCGAACAAGTAACCACCTGTTTTGATGATGCATACTCTACGATGGTACGCACCGTTGTAATTGCAAGAAACTGTAGTAAGATTAATGACCAAGCACTTGAACAACACGAATATGCAGATGTTCATCTTGTATCCATCGACGAATTTAGGAACATCCTCCGTTCTGGTAAAATGACCGATGTTGAAGTTGGATATCTTGGACTTGATTATCTCAATCTGCTCTAACCCTCTTTCCGCTAACACCAATAACTAAAGGAGACTGCTGTGAAACTTACGCAACTGCAAGAATCATTTTTCCGTAGATCAGGATACATTCTTCTAAAAAATCAGTTACCTCCTGATCTTACCAGCCCTGCAAAAAAGACTGCCTCCTCTACTGACTGGACCAAACCTGCAAAGTTTAAAGATGGTAAACCAATCAAGGTATATGGCATTTACCAACGAATGATAGGTGCTTTCAATAGAATAATCCTATCAGATGCAGTCCTTGACCCTCTTGAGGCACTGCTCGGTCCAAACATAGAGTTCTTACTCAACCGTCACAATAGCCTCACGTTTAATAACAAAGGGGAAATTCCTGAACGACTACATCGGGACGTATTACAATGGACAAGAAACATCCTTACTGTCATGGTGTATCTTGACGATGCATCTGTACAAAATGGATGTACGCGCATAATACCAACGAGCCACCTCTTTCCATTTGTGGGCACACCCAATAATGGCGGAACATGGATGGATGGATGAGCATTCCGTCTATCGGGATCTTATTGGTCAGGCAGTACCCATTGAGGCCGCTGTCGGAGACATTCTTATCTTTGACAGTCTTGCATTTCATACTGTTGGTACAAACCGTACTGATACCCCGCGAACAAGTCTAATTTTGGGATATACGGCGGTAGATGAGCTTTTACCACTCGAAGAACCGAATCCATACCGTACCATTGTTCGTGGTGAACGATTGTATCGTGGTAACATTGCACAGTTAACGTAACCCTAACCGGGGAATCTCTTTGTAAATATCAAAGAGGTTCCCTTTTGTAAAAACAAAAGACCTTCTCGTCGTAAAATAGAACTATGAAATTATCCTTGCACATAAATAATAACCTTCTCATAGCTCATACCCTGCAATCTAATAAGTTTAGTGACTCAGCATACGAAAAAGACGTAGATGCTTTCAAAGATAAAGCGTGGGAAATATCTCAACCTGCTTACAATGTAATTGTCGGCCGATCACTTCATCCAAACCAGTATGATTCTAAACAACTTTTATACCTATCTTCTTTCTTTGAAAGAATTCAAGAATCGGATGAGTTTAACGTTCTCTTACGTCAAACTGAAAACTATAAAACACTTTGTAAAACTGAATGGGAAGCAAACTATGAATATTGCTACAAGTATCTAACTCAAAAAATTGGAATACCTTTTAAGGATGATTCATTTACCTGCTACATAACTCACCCTGGACTTTGCCATGGCAAGTCTATTGGCAACAACGAATTTATGTTCGGACATGCTGCTGATTGGCCAAACTACTCGACTGTATATTTCTGGCATGAAATTCTTCATAGTTACTTTGGCGAGTCTGATTTAGAACACGCATTGATTGAATTTATAACTGATGAAGAAATGCGCGCACGACTGAATAACATTAGTTATCCAGATTATGTTGGACATAAAAATTTGACAGAAATAAAAGACAAAATTCTTGGTAAATGGAAAAAGTTTTTGAAATCAGACAAGTGGAGCAACGTATTTGAATTTAGAGACTATCTTCTTTCAAAAGGATTGAAATAATCTATAAGTAGACTGAATTGCCTCACTCAAACGCACCACAATTTCTCTTTTCTAGAGACTGAAAGTTAGAACCCACATTAGGTTTGGCAATATCGTTGTAATCGCAGAAATGTAAAATAAAGGATTTGTTAAGGGTCTAGGATACTTTAGAGCGGGTTTTTTCTAAATTCTACTAAAAGTATATCATAAATTTTATCCCTATTATTCCATCTCCATTCCGACTCTTT
>PCSU01000038.1 GCA_002771355.1 candidate division WWE3 bacterium CG22_combo_CG10-13_8_21_14_all_39_12
TCAACCCTTTAATTCTACTCATTATCGGGTACGCTTTCATTCGCATCCCAACACCTCCCCTCATCTCTCAATGTCGCATATGTATCTTAACTTATTCACAGTAATAATTGTGTTATTAGGCATAGCAACCTAGATTCACCACGCAAACAAGTGATAGACTATTACTTATGGATGCGTCTCGCATAAACGATTACGATGGCAACAAAATTGTTTTAGAAGCATTTAAAAATAAATATACAGACTTTTTTGTAACCGTAATTGGAACAGTACAAAAAGTATTACCCGATGATCTTGATGGTATTCAACACCAACGTTTTTTGCTTCGACTCGTAGGTACAAACCACACAGTTCTCATTGTTCATAATCTTAAGTATGGCGAAAGACTACATCTTGCTCCCAACGATACGTTTAAAATTACCGGTGAATATGTATGGAATAATCTTGGTGGACTTATACATTTAACACACCAGGACCCGTTTGAACGGTTTGAAGAAGGAACAGCTGATATTATTAAAGAAGTACACACTCTCACCCCCGATGCAATATCTAATCGTGTATAAGTACAATCATTGAGTCTTTTGCCCAGTCAAATACTTTTTTTGCGTCACCAATATCCAGTTGAATGCAACCTCCAGTTGCCGGCTTTCCGAGTGTATCAAACGATCTTCTAATCTTTTCTCCGTTGGCACCATCCCAGTAGGGTAATTCATGAAACCCAAGCCAAGCGTGGGCATCTGAATTAAAGGCAAAAGCCATCCAGTATGGTGTCCACACATTCGCAATTGGTGACCATGCGTTTGAGGCATGGTTAATAATATGATGTGTTCCATTGGGGGTTGGTCCACTCAGTCCTGTTGAAATCACATAGGTACCTGCAATTTTTTTGTTTTCCCATAGATATAATTTTTGCTGTGATTTATCTACTTCTAAATACATATCTGAAATATCCCCTTTAGTTGCAGGTGATTCATCAATATATTCTGTAATAACAATTTCTGCCTTTACGGTACCGTTCATTCGTGCAACAAATTCACTAATCAAAGTTTGTACCAACGGTTCTTCATTTAATACTCTATCTACGCTTGAATACTCTTTGGAAGCATATTCGTAGGTTGAATTTCTATTAAACTCCTGCGCTATGTTTGCGACATGTTGCTTTATGATATCGGTATCTAGAACAACATATAGCTCATGTGTTGTCACCTCAGTCGTGTAAAATGATGCGATTACCTCTGGCTCAAAAACGAAAGACTTTTGTTCATGTGGAGTTTTGTATAAAAGATTAAGAGCCGGCCTGGAATAGGTAGAAATATTTTCAGTAATTGCTTCATATTCTTTACCCGATGGAATATAAGGAGCTAACGTGTAAGCCGTTTGAACAACATTGTCGGTAGAAGATAATACTGTGCCATTTTTATGTATGGAACTATTAGGTTGAGTTTGATTTACCCCAACGACAACAACCCCTGCAATCCCAGCAAGTAACATTCCGTTTACATATAGTAACCCCCAAAGAGCAGTTTGATTGTTCATATTACAGTCTTAATAAATATTGTACTATTTATAAACGGTAAAATCTAACTCTTGCAATACGAGATCATTTTTAAAAAGATATGTTGCCATTTCTACCCCCACATACCTATAATGCCACGGTTCATATGTATAACCAGTAACTTTTACTTTATGAGCAGGATAACTTATGGTAAATCCGTACTGATAGGCATTCTTGGCTAACCACAGCCCCTCGGGAGCCAATCCAAACCCCTGTGTTAACCCCTCCCTTTTTTCATTACTAAAATCAAAAGTCGTTCCTAACTGGTGTTCTGAATGACCTGGACGTGCTGAAAATGTATTAGCCTTTACTTCTCCAATGTTTTTAGAATAATCTGAAAATAACTCAACTTGTTTATCATAGCTGCGATAAGAAGAAACAATACTAAGTATAACCCCATCCTTTTTAGCCTCATCAACCATACGTTCCAAATCGCTCACAACAACTGACCTGGCAGACTGTTCAGGGTACCCAAGTTTTGATAACGAAACAATATCTTTAGGTATAAATCCTAAAATACTAACATCCTTTGATACCGTCGTTAGAAGTTGGTTTGGGTCAGAAAATGTAAGTTTTTGTGGGGGGGTTGTCACAGAACCTACACTGACTGTGGTGGAAGCGACGTAATCAACCTCTTGGTTATTAGACATAAACAAAAGGTGGGAAGCAAAAGGTATCAAAAAAGAGATTATTAAAACTTTAAACATAGCAAATTACCAAGCGTTATTCTATCCCATCTACCGACTCGTATTTTTGCGTAACCTGGGTAAACTGGTTTTCAATTTCATCAATATAACCTTTAGCCTGTGTAATAAGCTCTAACCCCTTTTGATAGTTTGCTAATGCACCGTCTATTGTAATTTCATCACTTTTAAACCATGATTCAAGATCATTAAGTTCAGCTAAAATTTCTTGTAATGTCTTTTGATTATCCATAGTGATGAGTGTATCACGAATAATTTTTAGTCGAAATTATTTTCGACTCGCTTGAACCATCATTGAATTCTGTAGTTACCGTGTCGTCAGTTTTCAGTTGTATGACAGAAGTAATAATCGTACCTTCTTTCGACCGAACAATACTATATCCTTTTTGAAGTAACATCAAAGGATTCGATAACTCAAATATTTCCTGATATGAAGATAGTTGTTGCCTGATTTTATCGATAAGCATTGTTATTGATACACTAAAAGTTTCAGTATACTTATCAAGGCTATGCTCAATATCCGAGATAATAGTATGCATACGTGAGTGCAAAGACGTTTGATACTGGTCAATCTCAAATGGCAACTGCTGCCAAGAAACAGATAAACGTTTTGCTGCATCTGTTGGAGTAGAGGCTCTCATATCACACACAAAATCTGCAATTGAAACATCATCTTCATGCCCCACCCCAACCATTATTGGAATCTTTGATGCAAATATTGCTCTAGCAAGCTCTTCATTATTAAACGCTTGCAAACTCTCCCAACTTCCCCCACCACGAGTAATAACTAAAACATCAAGAGCTGGCCTATGTTGATTAAACCATTGAATTGCAAAAACTATATCGGAAACCGAACGTTGGCCCTCAACTCGAACATCATAAAATGAGATTTCAATATTTCGTGCAATGAGATTATGCAAAAAATCTTTTTTAGCACCTCTGGCTTGTGCTGATGTAATAAGACCAATCTTAGTTGGAAAATCTACAATTGACTGTTTGTATGTGGGATCAAACAGCCCTTCTGACTCAAGTTTTTGTTTTAAAACATCAAACTGTTTTTTTAGAACCCCTTCCCCAACTAACTCTATTTCTTTTACTTGAAAACTAAATTTCCCTTTCTGTTTGTAAATTGAAGGATACCCATGAACTCTAACCTCCATCCCTTCCTCTAATGGAATTCCAACTGCATCAATTACATTCCTCCAAGCAAAACAATCAAGAATAGCCTCGTTGTTATTATCCAAGATTGAAAAATAACCAAACCGAGCATACAAATTTGTTTTTGCACCAATTTCCCCTTGGATCGTAACTGACGTTGCTGCGAGAACATTATTTAAAAAATCAACGTATTCACTAACGGTAAATACTTTATCTTTAAGCAGATCTGGAAATGAAACAGCACTAGACATAATGTACTTATTATTCTAACGCACGAGAAAAGAATTTGTTTGTTTACTTACACTGTAATGGAATGTGGTGTTCCATAAGATAGTTTCCAAGATTGACCTCAACGTCTCTAAACCCTCTCGAATTGAAGACACCATCTAGACTATCAAATGAGCTAGTGGGAGCATACTTAAGACTATTCATTACAAATGGTCTATCGGTTTCAAACAAAACATTCCCTTCGTTTGAATAATTGTTAAACTTGTTGGTGATTTGATAATTAAAGATATCTGAAACCATACAATTAAGCTTCGTGTAAAAGAGCTCTTTGTCGTCCTGCATCATCCGATACGCCATATATTCGCTGAGATTATATGATTGAAATCTGCGTTTTTGAATAATTGATGTGGGTAAATCTTCATGTGCAAGATACCCCAAAATATTTTTAGCCTCTTGTTCAGAACCATACTTAACATCAAGAGCCTCTCTTTTTTCAAGTAGAGCAACCATAGATAATTTTAGATTAGTAAATTCTTTTAGCTGATCTTCAGTCAATTTATCTTTCTGAGAAAGTGTATCCCAGGCATTTGAAACATAGGTAATAGAATCTCGCCACCCCTGACGTGCATCTTCTGACAAAATGTTTACATAGTAATAATCCGACTCGTTATGATAATCACTTGGTTTGGAGTATGAAACAATAAAATGATCGATATTCACTACATTAATAAAACCAACAAAAACAACCGTCAGAATCCCCATAACAATAAAAAATAGCCGCTCTTTTGCCTTTTTCTCAAGTGTAAGGATAAGGAGCATTATAAAAAGTCCTGCAAGCCATACTAAAAATGCGCCGCCAATAACTCTTGTTCGTGTTAGTCCATATACTTCTACGTAAAGCAAATCCCGCTTAAGTGCTGACAACAAAAGCATAAAAAGCTCAGTAATCATAAGAATATTTACGGCAACAAGACTAGTTTTTTGCCGTAAATCAGTAAGCAAACGAGATTTTAGATATACAACATATGAAATAATTCCGCCAATTGCAGAGGCAATAATAAGTTCCACAAAACCTTTACGAACATATTCAGAGTAGGTATACCCAAAATCTGCAAGACTCTCATGCCCACCAAATAAATACTTAATCTGTACAAAAATAAACACACCAACCAACCCAACAATAACAAGCATGGGAACATATAAATCCTGAACAGAAAGGGATTTTAATGGATCTCGTTGCTCCTGGGGTTTGAGGGGAATCCACACAGTATTAAAAACATAGATTGGAATAATAACAAACAATGAAAGTACAAATCGACCGAAAGCCTGCTCTTTTAATTCACGAACAATTTGCGCAAACACTGGATCTGCTGCAGATAATAGTTCGACAAAAATAAAAAAAGCTATTAAGGCAAGTATTGTTGTTTTTAATATTGATACAACACGAGATTTTTGAACACCATCTTCTTGTAAAGAAACAATTAGTGGAAGGTTAAAAAACAAGCGTTTTGAATAATCAAAACCATTTCGTATTAACACGATACCATCCCATGTTATTTTTTCTAAACTTCCAATAAATGATAATAATCCAATTGAAATTCCAACCGTTATGGCATCGATTATCTGTACAAAACCATTTGCCCTCACCCCAATACTTACTGCAGCAGCAATTCCAACCAATAGGATAATATAGGACAATAATGTGCGTTGTTCCTTTTTCATAAGGAAAAATACACTCAGAACGATAGAAGCAAAAAATACCCCAACACCAATTCCAGCAACAACATCGTAAGCAAAAATATTAAGCATCAACACAATTGCACCTAAAACCCACATAATGAGAGCAGGCTTTCTTACATATTGCTGTTCAAGTGCGTATGGACGATTCTTTTGGGTAAAGAAAACATATAAAACCACCCCAACAACAAGTGCTGGCGATAACCCAATAATTATAGCTATCATAATGTTAAGAAAAAACATGTGTACTTTTATACGTCTTCATGTGTTGGAACAGTATTTATTGCTCGCAACACGAATACAAACCAAATGATGTATAAAAGAATAAATACGCCAGCTGACATATATAAAACCCTTAGTAACCCCCCAATTGTTGCAATAATAACAAGCGGTGTTTGTGCGTGCATAGATAACCTCACAACATCCATATATGCTAGTTTTTTAGACATAAATATTGAAATAATCCATCCAACAAACCCCAAAGCAAATACGGTTACCACTCTAAACATATAGATAAATGGGAAAACTACGATTGACCCTACCAAAATCAACAAAACATATGCAGGAACAAACCAACGATTGGCAATAAATGGAAGGCTTTTTATATCGGTAACAAAACCATGAACGTCGGTACTCGTAATAAAAAAAGAATCAAGATCCTCTGGAATTGATAGTACTTGATACGTAAAGGTTTCGTTTGAAGTACCATCTAACGCATATTCAATTTTATTTGGAGCATATGCAATTGTTTCACCAATAATAAAAAGACTATTTCGCTCTCGTAGTGCGCCATTCAATGCATCGTCTGTAGTAAACAAAGCTAAAGACGTAACATCTGCCCCTAATGCATCGTCAGACATCCACCCAGATGGTAATGGAACAGAATAAGGTAACTCTTGGTTGATAGATATAACACCATTAGAAACATTTACCTCCAACTCATCAGGGTAAAGATCACCAAGATGTGTAAGTGCTTTGTCTACATCAAAAGAGTTTACGACGGGAGCTGTATATGCCAATAACTCAACCGCACCAATTAACACAATAAAAGCTACCAGTACAGCCAAATACTTCCACGAGAAAGAATCCTTCGCCCTCAAAACATCATTGTAATACAACGGTGATGAAGCCGAATTAAAAAACGAATGCCAGAAGGATTTCAGAAACTTCATTATGTGACTATTATACCGTTACCACAATAATCTTACAAATAAAAGGCCGTGTATTCATTAACCTCAACCTATTGGTATACAATAAAACTATGTCTGCCCTGACAAATCAATTTACAATAGATACGCCATCAATTGTCAAAAGAATTGCAAAACTACTTAACCAAAAAGGTGGAAAAACATTCCTTGTTGGTGGCATTGTAAGGGACGCTGTTATTAACCAGATCCACTGCACAACTTTTCCATTGTCAGACTACGATTTAGAAGTTTTTGGTCTTGAGCTTTCTGAAATCGAAAAAATCCTAAAAGACAACCTGCCTTATTTTATTTCACAAGAAGGGAAAGCGTTTCAAGTACTTAAGGTTCATCACCAACATGGATACAAACCTATTGATATAACAGTCCCCCGAACTGAAACAAGTACAGGACCTGCCCACACAGATTTTGTTGTTACAGCTAATCCACAATTACAAATTAAAGAAGCAGCAATAAGAAGAGATCTGACTATTAATGCACTATATTACGACATTCAAAAGTCTCAAATTATCGATCCCTTTGGAGGTTTAGACGATATTTCCAATCAAGTGATTAATATAGTTAACCGGAAAACCTTTAAAGAAGATCCTTTGCGCGTTTTAAGGGTTATGCAATTTGCAGCACGATTTGGATTTACAGTTTCACCCGCAACTATTGAGATATCAAAGGAAATTGTCCAAAGCAATATGCTTTTAGCACTACCAATTGAACGAGTTCAACAAGCCTTTATGGATCTATTTTTTAACGCAACAAAACCATCTCTCGGGTTTCAGTTTTTAAAAGATTCTGATGCACTTTTCCTCTATCTACCTGAACTAGATAAACTGGCACATACCCACCAAACGCCCTCGTGGCATCCTGAAGGGAATGTTTTTATTCATACTATGCAGGCTATAAATGCAGCACAGGACATTTCTGAGCGTGAAGGTTTAAGTAAATATGAAAAAGCACTCCTCATTGTTGGGGCACTTTGTCATGATTTAGGCAAAGGGGTCTCTACTAAGTTTATTGCATCTGAAAATATCCATATCGCACATGGACATAGCAAAACTGGGGTTGCACTTGCAAAAGACATTCTTAAACGTATTAATGCACCTGAGCACATACAAAAAAGAATCCCTATCCTTATTGAAAAACACTTGCTTTTACCTGTCCTATATTCAAACCATACTAAAGGCATTAACCAAACACGGGCTTTATATAGATTAATACAGGAATTACAAAAACATCAACTGAGTCTTGATATGCTTTTATGGGTTACTGAGTCAGATACCAGGGCAAGGAATGATAACGTTGAAATATACGAACCGCTTGACCGTAATGATGTTCCACTCATCAATGAAATATATGATTGGGTAGCTGTTACCAGAATAGAGATAGAAAGTACTGGTTCCTCTCACCAAGAGGTGGTAGATGGCTCTGACCTCATCAGAATCGTTCACAAACCACAGGGAATATGGATACATGCAATGAAACACTTATTAGAAGATATTGTTTTTGACCCTGAATTTAGAAACCTTATTCCCCGTCCATATATTCTGGATGAAGAAAATAATGTAACTGAAAAGCTTATACATACCTTGTTTTCATTTACTGAAAATTACATGGAGCGTAATAATACTTCCTGGCAATTCATCTCACAAAATGAAGAGATGAGAGAAAAACTCCTGGGTCAATTCATGATCTACTACAAGCAACAGGTGTAATTTAATCTGTAAAAAAGTTATCTCCTATAAAAATTGCAACCCCTAGGCCTAAATACCTAGATGCTTGGTAATGCGAAGTTGAGTTTGTACTCAAACTCAGTGGTTCGTATTGTGTAGTTTACGACGTGCAGTTTTGTACCCAAACACTGCTAAGCATGTAATCAT
>PCSU01000022.1 GCA_002771355.1 candidate division WWE3 bacterium CG22_combo_CG10-13_8_21_14_all_39_12
TCACCTCCTTTCTTTTCGTGTACTACCTTATTCTAATTGAGGACATTTCTACTTCGCCCAAACAGGACATTATCACTTCGTCGCTACATTCAGATTTTATTGCGTTGTCCAATTCAGCAAAAACGGCTAAAATACCTTCAATCGCCTTTCCCATAGGATCATCACCAATAGGTTCACTAGCTGAGTGAAACCGTACTTCATTATCCTGTAACTTTTTTCGAATAGTTAAGTGATCAAGCTGATTTCTTGCTAGTCGATCAATTTTATAAACAATTACGGCTTTTATTTCACTGGATTTACTAAGGCAAACATTCATCATCTCGATTAACTTAGGGCGGTTAGCAACTTTTGCACTTTCTCCCTCTTCTCGATAGACACCAACTACTTCATAACCTTGTTGCTGAGCATATGCACGGCATGATTTTTCTTGGCTATCAAGACTGGTGTTTTCAACTTGTTCGGCTGAACTTACTCTGGTGTATATTACTGCTTTTGGTTTACTCATTTAGACCCTCTTTTTCTTCAATCACACCTATAGCTTACCCTAAATTCCCATTGCCTTTCAAGTCATTTTTTAATTTAGCTTCACCAAGATCTCGTACCAATGTATTGAAATATCTTCTTGGGTCATCAACTAAGTGACTTGGTCTAGACTGGTAAGTTCCCCATGCTTCTTCAACAACTCCGATGCCGTATTTTTTCAACACAAACAACATAAACTGAAAATCATTCTCTCTTAGCTCCAATGCTATTTTTAAGCATTTTTGTTCTTCCTCAGTTTTAGGAATGTACTCTATTGGGTTAATCTTTTTTCTACCTTTTGTGGTAGAGGTTGTATCGATATCGTTTTCTATTTTAGTTTGAGTATTAGTATCGGTATTAGGAGTTCTGCCAGGTTCTATATCAAATACCGCTTTTTCATCCTCTCTTAAAGGATAATCTGCCACCTCAAACTTCTGATTTATAGGTTCGAGTTCTGGTGAGGGTTCTGCTGTAGTACTGTCCTGATCCCCTTCATTGTTACCATCTGACTTCTGCTCAAAGTACTTATTGATATTCAAGAACGAACCGCTAGTTAGGGGGAAATCTTTTGTCACAACCTCTACTACTCCTCTGCTTCCTCTGTGAGCGACAAACCATATATACTTCTTCGACTTCAACGAAAGCATAACCTTATTTATGAGATTCTTACTATACTTACCGTTAAGTTCGGATTCTAAGTTTGTATAACTAGTAAAAAACTTACCATTTACCGGATTGGATTGCCATTGTAACCAAATAAATATAAACATCTCATCTGTGGTCAGATTGCCTCCAAAGTAGTCCTCTTTGATACTGTACTTAAGTTGAAAAAAACGTTTCTCGTCGTTGGTTAATAGATTACTATTCTGATTTTCCATGTATTATATTTGTATATTTAGGGTTATCCGCCTTGATTTGCCTTTCATTTCGTATAAGTGACGTGCAATGAGCCTTGCCATGAGAACCACTACATCCTGAGTTTCTTGAGTTGTTTGTGTGTCACCTGTCTCCATACAACACTCCTTTCATTAACTTAAGGGATTGTGAGTATTCAAACGCTTTTACTTCGAGTGTATTTAGAAGCCACTGCTTTTCATATTCTTTGCAGTCTACGTAGTGATCAAAAATGAAGGTAATCTTGCTGTCTGGATTTTTTGTGAAGTCGATAAGGGTACAACCCTTGGTGTGTAGAGCACCAGCTAAATTAAGGTTTTGCGTTTCGTATTTTTTATTTGTATCTCTCATGCAAACCTTTTTACAGGTTGCATTCTTTTTAGTATGTGATTAAAAGTTTAGAAGTTTTTACTTACGCTAAAGAAATGTCTATAAGGTATTTACTTTTTAAGCTTTTCAATCTTTTCCATGGCTTCGTGATAAGCTGTTTTTGCATTATCCTCAATAAACCCATCTAGTTGATACTTGTCCCCAATGTATTCCGAGATCTCTCTAAACTTCATTCCTTTATTGTCTCGAAGATCTACAATTTCGTAATCACGTTTAGAAATGTGCGTACATTGCATGCGATCCAAGTTTTCCATCTTTTCCTGAATAAGTTCCCAGTTTGAATCAAGGAATTCCTTAAGCTCATTTCGTGACACAAAATCTCGGAGACAAATTTCTATTGTTGGGCCACGATAAAGGGAATGAGTTTGGCCATCAAGTGCCAGCTCAATCCTGTGTAAAGGAACATAGATGGCGTTCATAGCAATAATATGGGGAATACTTGCACGTAAAACACTAGGGATTTTAAATTTGTGAATCACATCTTCAAAAGCCCCATTAAGAAGAATTCTCCGATAGTAATGATCATATTTTGATCTGTCAAAACCTATTGCGTGCTCAAGTCCATTTTTGTCGAGCTCAATCCACCTTTCAAATTCAAAACCAGCCTCGGGAATCTTACAATCCCCCCTAACCTCTTTCACTGCAGTCTCAAAGTCAACATTTCTTTCCAAAGCCTTTATGAATTCGTGGGTCTTCTTATCTATAAGATGTTCCCCGACTTCAGATTTTGCCATATCTAGGCTGATATCTGGAATAAATGTATATTTAACATCTGGGATTGGGGTAGAACTATCACTAATGGTAACCATAACAAAATTTATATGCATATCTTTATGATTCTTGATAACTTCTCAAAAAAGTTTACTTATTCAGCGTTGGTATAATTGTACTATGTTAACTACAGAGCAAGTTAATAATGTTCCAAACCCTTCAGGTCGTGGTGGGTTTTCTGACCATCCCGAAAATAGAAACAACGGAGGAAGATACCCTCGAGGTGAGTCACTTACCTATTGGATGAATAAATTCAAGAGTATGACCGTAAAAGAGTTTTCTAACTGGCAGGAAAGCACGCCTGATACAGAACGTACAATTGTAGCTGACTTAGCATATTCAAGAGTGCAAAAAGCCACAGAGAGCCTCCAAGACTTCAAAGAAGTAGCTGATCGTACAGAAGGCAAAGCAGTAATTACGATACAAAGCGACGATAGTGTTTTGTTTGATAATGAAGTTAAAATCATCACTTTTAGTAATGAGGACCACCAATCCGACAGAGACGATTAACAAAACAATCATTCACCATCCATTTAGTGCTGATACGTCCGATAACATTTCAATAATGGGTTACAATGCAGCCAATGATACAGAAGAATATACATTTTAATTCAGAACTCAAAAATGTTTTATTTCTCTCGATTATTTCT
This sequence comes from candidate division WWE3 bacterium CG22_combo_CG10-13_8_21_14_all_39_12, assembly GCA_002771355.1. Classification (GTDB taxonomy): domain Bacteria; phylum Patescibacteriota; class 4484-211; order 4484-211. The sequence goes on from PCSU01000022.1 coordinate 3,228, forward strand.
TTTTGTCACGGTCTTTACATGCTTATTATTGCCAATGCATTCCTAGCTCAATTGATATTCCTTAATGCCGCGTTATCAGATGTTGCAAAATATATATATTTATCGGGTTTTGTTCTAGTATATGCAATTTGGCTATTTGTATTATTAAATTGGGGGTGGCTTAGAGACAGCTTTAGGGTTCAAAATATTCACAACCAAAGATCATGGGTTTACTATTATCAAAAAAGTTTAATCTCTGCACCGGTGATATCGGTTTTAATGGGGTTATTGATTAATTGGGGTTTGTGTTCAGACCCTGTCTCAAACATTGCCTGTTCACAGATTATCGCGTTTAAGTATGCTTTTAACCCAGAGTACGTTTTTCTGACTATATTTGCCGCTCTCTTAGGCTCACTTTTATTACATCAATTTCTTAAATCGAAATTTGTCACCACCATATCCGATATAGATGAAATGCATGCCCCAGGTTCCGTAGGTATTAACTCAGATACTCTTGACTATAACCCTACTGCAAAGAGCATCTCCGATAGTTTTTTAAATTACAACAATTACGTTGAGGTAGTTGCCTTATGGGGAGCAGTGGGCACTGGTAAATCTAGTCTTGCACGGATGATCCTTGAAAGTATAGACCCAAAAGAAAGGTTGTATACATACATATCACTTACAGAAACAAATGAAGATATGGGATTCTCCATATTGTTTTCTAAAAGATGGAAAGAAACACTTAGAAATAGATATCCTAAAATAAATCATTTTGAAAGCGTTGGAATTATTGGTGAAATAGTAAAGGGGTTCACCCAATCAAACTTATCTTCTTATCTCTTAGAATTCACACCTTGGCTAAAAATTCCAATTTTTGAAACCAAAGCAAAAACACACGACAGCGCCAACGACAAACTACCCGTACATGTAAATAATAGGGTTGCACAACTATTTTCAAATGTAAATGAAATTGAAGAAAAAATATGGATAATCGTTATCGATGAGATCGAACGGTCTAAACTAAGCGAAATTTATAGGGTGATTGAAATTATTGAGCGATTCAAGATTATTGGCAGAGATGGTCTTCCAGTAAAACTAGTTTTTCTATTACCGATGGCAGAAGACAACATGCGGGAACTTATCTTGGAGTCTAAATCTACTATTCATGCAGAAAATGCACATTTAGTAAGCAACTTCCTGTTCAATGACCCCAAACATATAACTAAAAACCTGTTTGTTCCAAATGCAACCATCATGAAAAGAGTTGATGTTGTTCGCCTCGAATTCATTAATTTAGCTGAAAACCTTGGTGTTAAAACAGAAATGCTGAAAAACGTACAACCAAATCGATATGCATCTATTTCGAAATATGAAGACAGCGAAGAAAAAGCAGCAGAATATGCTTTATCCATATTTGCTGAAGAAACCCCTCGAATAATTAATCGTGTAGTTAACGAATGTGAAAAAACATACCCAACACTCAGGCACAATGATTTTAGGCTGATTGAAGTTCTCTTAGTCACCTTATTGAGAATTAAACACCCAATTATAATTAGCTTCCTGATTAAAACAATTAATTATTTTACAGATAAGCGAGGATCAATAGATTACTACGAATTAAACAAGCGATTCAAAGACAAAGATCAAAAAGAATCGTTAACCGAGTGGATAAATGAAGTAGTTGGGTTTCAATTGCCTAGTGGAGATGCGGATCAAATCCTTGGTATTCTAGGTATCGTTGCTAATTATCTATTATTTACTGACAGGCACAATTCAGCACGTCTCCCCGATCTTTTATGGTCTTTTTCTTTAAACAATCCCGCTCGAATGTTAGAATACTTAAACTCATTCTCTCCAACACCAAACAGCAATACAGACGTTGAAAATCTTCAACTTTACCTAAATTACAAAGATAATAACCAAGATAATAACCAAAAGATGGAACAAGTATTTGAGGATCTTGAAAACGATAAACTAGATAACCATGCCAACTTTCTTAGGAGCAGAAACGAAATAAATATAAGGGCTAACTTCTACGTCGCTCAAGAATTAGTAAACAGACTCTCCTCGAAACAAATCAAACCAGATATTACAAAATCATGGGAAGGTCCTATCTATAGTGCAAGCTACGAAATCATGTTTAATATACTTTCAATCATTGAAAATGACACCAAGGACAAAAACACTAGTAACGATGCGATCAATCTTCTTCATCAAGTATTCACTGATCCTACAGTTCCTGCCGAAACAAAACTACTATTAGTTAGTACATTTTTTAATCGTGAGCGTCAAAAGAGTGATATCGACTTTAGATTTGAGAAATGTTTAGAAACTATTAAAGAGTTGGATCCGACATTTCCTTCTCTAGTACAAACCGTCTTTAATGGCATTGATACGAAATATATCAGAGACGGAGCTGTTTTATACGAACATGAAGAAAGTCCTTCTTACGTAATATATCAAAACTGGAGTGGTAAATCACATAACCAAATTGAGCTTGATAATATGAAGAGTTCTACATTAAAGGGGCTTAGGGAGTACCCACAGGTTATTGAATACTACCTTCGACAGTTACCCTATAAACCCAACTTTGAAGATGTTGATGATTTGAAGACAACCTCTATACATGACACTTCTCTACTCATATATATTGACATAGATGAGCTAGTATCCATTTCTAAAGAAATAACTATCTATGGTAGTTATAGCGATGCAATTAAGGAGCTTATTACAGAATACGATCAAAAGATTATTCAAAACCCGAGCCAATTGGAAAAATTCAAGAACTGGAGAATGCCAAAAGACACAAACGATACTTTAAGGTCAGCAATGGTCAGGGCAAAATTACTCACAGAAACAAGGGTTTTTGATGATAGTAGTAACGCCATACCTGATTAATAAAATTAACGGTATCTATCTGTTTATCCCAATTACCAGGCCAGTTTTGCTTTCTTGCACAGTTATAACTATGTACATATAATATACATAATGGAAACAAAAAGAAAATGGTATCAAAGCACGGGAGGAATAATTGCTCTCCTAATTTTGTTCTTCCCTGTTGGTTTGTACTTAATGTGGAAACACGCAACTTGGAACAAAACAATAAAACTGACTGTAACTGGTTTTTTTGCCTTCTTGATTCTTGTGAATGCTATTAATGGAGACACCTCATCTTCAACAACTCCAAACACTCAAAAGAGTACACCAACGGCTAGCCCAGTGACAGAAATGCCTACTCAACCAACGGCTTCTCCCGAAGAGCAAACGCAAGAACAAACAGAAATTCCTGAAAAGGCGAATACACCTACACCAATTCAACTCGAACAACCTACCCCTGTTTCAAATGAGACTGTTAGTCAAAAAAATGCAGTAAATATGGCTAAATCTTATTTGGACTACACAGCATTTTCTCACGATGGACTGGTAGATCAATTAGAGTACGAAAAGTTTTCTCATGAAGATGCAGTTTATGGTGCAGATAATTCTGGCGGTAATTGGAATGAACAAGCAGCTAAAATGGCCAAATCTTATTTGGATCTGTCAGCATATTCGCAGGGTAGTTTAATTGAGCAATTAATGTATGAGAAATTTACACAAGAACAAGCGGAATACGGCGCGACCGCGGTTGGTCTATAATTCTCTGTAAGGTTTTCTATATGGAATCTGGATAAAAAATTAATGTAGAGAGACCTTGAATGTCCTCGCAGGTGTCATGAAGAACTTGCTTGCCGTAGCTTTTGCGTCGAATGCTCCAGCATCTCCAAAACCTGATCCATGCTTTATTCCTATACGCAGAACATGCGTCTACGCCGTAACAAAGCAAAACAAAAGGTTGGATTTAGTGAATTCAATGATACTGTAAAATTATAGTTATAATATGAAACCCTCAGAGTTTTTGGATAAATTTATAGATGGTTATTTGCTTTGCGATTTGAAACAAATGGCAAAATGTCAACCCGATGAAGCTGATACGGCCGGTGGAGCAGGTTACCCTATGGTAATGACGGTGCTCTCTGGAATCGAGATACTAGGTTACCTTCTAATTCCAAATGAAGATGAATATAACTACAGTGCTGGCTTCGCATACTTTAAAGAGTATTGGAATAACTACCTTAGTGAAGTTAATGAAAATTACTCTCACCTTGCATCAATTTTCTACAAATTATTACGGCATGGTTTGGCTCATACATTCATATCAAAACACGGTATACAGATTACAAAAAACACAAGACGTAGTCTCTTTTTAGATCTCGAGAATAAACAGTTGATAATGGATTGTGTTGTTTTCTATTGGGATTTTGAGAAATCATACTTGAACCAGGCTAAAAGCGAACTCTTGAATAATATGGAAAGAACAGAGAGGAAAATTCGTAGTCTAGCGGATTCATACTCACAAGATTCAGAGATGATTTTCAATGAATTGGAAACACGAATAAATTCTGGTCAATCAGTATTAACCGATTTGATATTGAAACCGTCTGCAACTAATCTAGGCTCAATAGCCAGTGGAGCTTCACTTTCGTTGCAGATGCCTTCAAGAACTACAAGCACGTCTGTTTCTGGTACTGGCTCATTAAACACTACAACTTTGCCTTTTGAGAACAATGATTCAGAAAATGAATAATCCTAACTGTAATTGTAGTTTTGGTTAACCTTTATTGTCATCAAATCTATAACGCGTTCTAAATCCACAAGGATTTGTTTCAAATCAACGCACTGCAAGGACCCCATTTGACCCACAAGAAGTTTCATTTGAAGCATTAATTCACAGAAGACATGAAGTGCAATTATGTAACTTAGTACAATGTGTAAGATCTGTTAGGGTGCGCTAATATACAAGAAAGGATTCGAACATATATATGTCAAAGAAATCTAACTTTCCAGGTAATAAAGTAAAAAATGTATCCCACGACAGGCTTGCAAAACCCACATAAATTTTCCGTGACCTCAATTATCGACACTATCCATAGTTTATACCAGTAAAAATGGGAGCCTATTGTGCTTGAGGGATTAAGCTGTCTATACTGATTG
>PCSU01000069.1 GCA_002771355.1 candidate division WWE3 bacterium CG22_combo_CG10-13_8_21_14_all_39_12
TTTTTCCTTCTCAAATTGAAGTCTTGCCAACAACGAGAAATAAACCATCAATAAAACCAGGGCCGTCACCTTGTTCTGGTCCAGCCATGATCATCTTTAACTCTGGCTCATCGTGAAGAATTTCCATTCCCACTGGATATTTGAATAGAATGCCTAACTCCCTACTCTCATACGTCTTCCAATCTGAAGTGTCTACACGTGCAGATTCAGTAACAATAGGTGCAGGTGTAAAAGTTGGTACGGGAGTTTCTCTTTGCGTGGTTGCGTACCAGTACCCTACTATAACGACAATTACAAGAACAATAATTCCAACAATTACTGCTCCGTTCCCTTTTGCATTTAATTTTTGTATGTATGTCTTCATATTCTTAAAACCCACAAATGTACAGAAATTTACTGGTTAATACATAAGATGATATATTGCCAAGGGGTAATTTAATCCGTACCTCCAACTACACATGTTGTTTTTTGTGTTATAATGTTTGTGCTCCTAGCTTTCCTCAGTCTTCCACCGAGCTAGGAGCATTTTTTATCACCACATCAGCACTGCAAGAAAATTTCTATTGAGGTTGAGAAATACGTGTGATAAAAAACTACGTGGCTTTTGAAAGAAAAGCTTGATAATCCACGTCTTGATCTGCAACATCTTCAACTGCTCGACGAACCACATCGGATTTGCTTCTGTCAGTGTAGTTTACAATCCAATCAAGATATTTGTTTACGGTAGGTGGAATAATCATAAACATCTTTGCATCAAGCTTATTCATCATTTCATCGGTAAACGTATTTATACCGGTTCGTATGCCTTTTGTGTCGGAATAATATTTAATATGAAGACCCGAGTCTTGCCCCTCAAGTACCTTTGATCTTTTATCACCAACCGGAACGAGTAAGAGTGTATGCCTTCTAACCTCTAAAGAAAGCGCAAGCTGAAAAGATTGAGCTATATCAAATATTGAAGAGTGGGCAATAACTATATCACTTGCTGAGATTGTTTTTTGAGATTCTTTAAACCGCGTTAAGAACGCCTCATCATTACCCTTCACTTCAACAGTAAAAACTTTATGGCCAGTATTTCCCAAATATTCACGAATACTCGCAACATCTTTATTTTTGTAATCACCAAGAACGCAAACTATCATAATTTATAATTGTAAGTATACAGCACCAGCAAAAACATTTCTATACTCGCGGCCACACAATAACATTATACTCCTTTAATTGAGGGCGAAATGAAAATATATCCTTTATTCCCCACTCCATCATCTGTTCAATAACAATGGCATCTATTAATCTTAATTCTGACGTAGGGTTATCAAACAATCTGGCTACAGCACGTTCAAACACCTTTTGATCTTCTCCCAACACCACAAATCCACCATTTGCAATAAGATTTAAAAATTGCTGCATTTTTGGATACCCCTGCTTGCGACGTATTTTTTCACACACATTTAAAACAACTGTTTGTGAAGTGTATAACTTAACGGTTTGCGAAAACAGTTCACTTACAAATGAAACAGCGGCCGTATGATTAGGATGATCTGCAATATTTAATGCACTAAACGCATCAGTATTAATAAAAAGTGTATTCATCATGATTTTATTTCAATACCAGGATGAGGTAGTTCTCCAGTGTCGTCGTCAGGAGCTTGTGTCATAGCCATAAGGGACACTATTGCTTTTTCGGTGTGTTGACGCGTGTGAACGTTTAAATGATCATCTAACACCATGCGTACGAACTCAGACACCGTTTTACCTTCTTCTAGTGACTGTGATTTAAGTTTGGAATGAAGACCCTCTGGAATAAACAACTGTGTTCGATGCATGCAAAGATTATATACTAAAATTTAGAAAGTTTGAAAAACTAATACGTATTACACACTTCTGTCGGTAAACACATGAATATCTTTACCTGTTTGATGTAAGTAGCCAACTGGAAAATTATTATATTCTCGCCGCGCCCCACGAACAAAACTCTTGAGCGCCTTATCAACGTTACTACCGAACGCAAAAACCCAAATATTTGAAGCATAATCTATGGTCTTAAACGAAATTGTTACTCGACGGCTATCGACCTCATCATCTAACCGCAGGCCAACAACAAACTCGTCCATAATATCCCCATCACATTCATAATTTGATTCATATCCTGGATTTATCCCACCCAAATCTCCTTTTGGAGTCAACTCAAAAAACATATGTCGGCGTCGATACGTCATCAACAATTCCTCAACTCGTGAATTAAATGCACGCACCGTACCCATAAGGGTTGGTGATCTAGCGAGAATTCGATAAAAAGGTATACCTCGTTTACTTACCCGATCAATAAAACCTCTCTCTTGATAAACCCGTTCGTTACTTGCTCTATGAAATGGTTCACCCAGAATTTCTTCAAACATAACAAGTGCAGATGGTGGCATTGGTTCAAACCCTACAATTAAATCATACAGCTCATGCAAGTAATCCCCCATTGAACAAAACAAAACAGTATCTCTTGATAAGTTTGGAGCAATAGTCAAAAAGGCCGCTATAGATGCTTCGTGAGGAGACTGACACGTATGGACATAGACATTATTTCGTTGTACGGGCCTAAACCCCTGGTACGTATCGTACTGATGCTGCATATTATTGTGTAACCGAAATTGTGCCTTCCATCCCTAGTGCCCTATCTGTTCCTATTGAACTATAGAATGTATACGTTAAAGTCTCAGGATTCGATGGAATTTTAACTGTCGCAACAATTGAAGTCTCAGGATCTATAGTTGTTGTCTGCACACCCAACTCATCAATAACAAAATTATGAATCTGGGAACCATTATTAACAATGGTTATTGTAAGCGTGTCTCCTGGCGTGGCAGTAATCGTTTGAGGAGCAAACGAATATTCACTTACTGTTAGGGTAAATTTACGCTGTACTGGACTGGGAGTATTGGCAGGGGTTGTGGTTGTTGTTGGGTTTTCTAAATCTTTAGTTGGAACTGGGGTATTAGTTGGTGTTGGTACTTTTGTTGGATTAGTGGTTGGAACATTTGTTGGTTTTTCATCAAGATTGATATCAACATTTTCTTCCATCCCAATCTCTGCAGAACCATCGTTGTTTGCAGTTTGAGGAGTAACAGTTGGTTCGATAACATTAGCAACAACCGTATCTGTCGTTGAACCAGGAGCCGCATGATACACAACAACTCCCCACACCAAACCTGTCACCAACAACAAAACGATTGCAAAAATTGCTTTCGAAGTGGTGGGAGAGCCTTGCATAAAAAATATTATAGCATCCCATTTCATGGCTCAACTAAAGGTTTTTTGTAATTATGGTACGATACGTCCCAGTACATTAGCAAATAGTAGGTTTAACTCATTTTCTAAACTGGTCACGTTTTAGTTAGTAGGTATATAGTTACCCCAAAACAAAATGTCATATTGGGTAACTTACAAAGCTAGTCATATGGGGGTAAACTAACAGTAGCATACGTCAGTTTGTTTTGGAACCTCCAAGGAGATTGTAATTATGTCACGAACGTACATTCTTTTGCTGGGTTTTGTTGAGGAACATTTTGTTCAAATGATTGTTGGAACGAGCGCAAGTGTTGAACAAGATGTCCTTACTTTTTCAACAGCTGATGTTGTGAGTTGCGACAATAGAAAAGCATTACAACTTGCAAATATGCCGCTAACAGTTGTGGGAACCATACCTCTGGTTTGGTATCGGAATTGGCGTATACCCGGAAAACTTGTTGCTTGTAATAACCAATCCTAACGGTTAATTAGGCAACACTATTATTTGCCTTAAGGTTGTAGGTTTTAGCTACAACCTTAAGGCCCACTTTAATTCCTTGCATTAATGTTCTATACTCATCTATAGTTGTTGTGGAAGACATATAGTTATCTCTAATTAACCGATTCGTACATGGATGGGTAGATAACTTGTAATACCGCCTAGGCCAAATACAAATAAAAATTTGGTGTTAGCTATATGTTATCTAAAATACTTTCTGGCGGAGTGGTTGGTATTGAGGGAATACCTGTAACGGTTGAAGTCGATATAACCAAAAAAGGATTTGGGTCCTTTAAGATTGTTGGACTAGCGGGTAAAGCTGTTGATGAATCCAGGGAAAGGGTCTTTGCCGCCCTTGAAAACACCGGTATTGAGTTCCCCAAATACAGAGTAACGGTAAACCTTGCACCTGCTGACATACCCAAAGATGGACCAACATACGATTTACCCATAGCAATTGGAATCCTTCAGGCTTCCGAGAAACTTCCTAACAAGCTCGATTTGAGTAACGCCATGTTTTTTGGAGAAGTATCACTAGACGGCACACTTAATGCAACACCTGCAATTTTACCCCTCACCCTCCTTGCTAAATCTCACAACATCCCCAACGTATATGTTCCTGCAATAAACGCAAAGGAAGCAGCTATTGTCGATGGTATAAACGTATATCCGGTAGCGGATATTCAAAGCCTAGTCCTTCACCTTACCGGCGAAAAACTCCTTGAAATTGCTACTGAAAATACACGTGATGTTTACCCTACGAATAAAAATCAACAAGATGAAATCAAGCTAGAAGATATCAAAGGTCAGGATTATGCGAAAAGAGCACTCATTATCGCTGCTGCTGGTGGTCATAATATTATATTTTCAGGACCACCTGGCGCTGGCAAAACAATGTTGGCACGAGTTTTACCATCATTAATGCCTCCTTTAACCAAAGATGAGTCTATTAGTGTCACACAAATTTATAGTATTGCTCATTTACTTGATCCACATACGCCTTTAATGCATGAACGCCCATTTAGAGCACCGCACCACACAACCAGTAGAGTTGGATTAGTTGGTGGAGGAACACAATTATCTCCAGGCGAAATTACACTCGCACACAGAGGAGTTTTATTTTTAGATGAAATACCAGAATTTCCACGTTCAGTAACCGAAAGTTTACGGCAAGTAATGGAAGATAGAACAGTAACTATTACCCGTGCAAAAGGGAGTGTTACCTTCCCAGCATCATTTATGATGATCGCTGCAAACAATCCTTGTCCCTGCGGGTACTCGGGTTCTGACCAAACATGTACGTGTACCCAAACACAAATACTAAACTATAAAAAGCGATTATCTGGTCCCCTCCTCGATAGAATCGATATTCATTCATTTGTTACAGCAATTGATCCCACAATAATTTTGCGTGGAAATAGAAGCGTTTTAGACAATGGAAATCAAAACACAAATGAAGAAAGCAAAGATAATATTACAACCGATAGTGCACGTAAAACTATTGTTTCTGCGCGAAATATGCAAAATCAACGTTTTAGTGATCATAATATTAATACAAATGCCGAGATGAATGCCCCACTTGTGCAACAATACTGTACACTTACAAACGAGCTAGAGGAAATTATGATTTCTGCTAGTAAAAAACTTGGTTTGTCTGCTAGGAGTATGCATAAGACCCTTAAGGTTGCACGGACAATTGCTGATCTTGAACAAAGTGAACATATTCATAGAACACATTTATTAGAGGCTATCGGCTATCGCAAAAAATCTAACTCGTAGTTTATGTTGGTAAAAATCTTCTAGTTTGTATTCTTGAAACCCCAGTGTACTAACCTACCTGGTGGGCAAAAACTGCGCTAGCATTTACAGACGTAGAGCAGGCAAGACCCCGTCAACTGTCTGACCCATTTGGTTTGGTCATTGACGATGTAAACACGTACTGGGACGATTGGACTCATGTTCCAGCAAAATGTGCGCCAGAAATAGATTTGTTCATGTACTAGACACCTCTATTACAGAACTAAGAATAACAAAAGCCCCGAGACACCACGTGTTCTGGGGCTTTTTCATGTAAACTAATCGACCACTTTCTCTCCAGCCGCTGAAGCCTCTACGAGTGCAAGACATTGCACTCGGTAAAAAGACTGATTCATCAGTCTTTTTACTCCCAACTATTCAACGGATCTTTAACGTATCGACTCTTATCTCCGTACACATTCACAGTCTCACCAAAATTATCGTCCCCAAAATCATACTGATCCCATTTACGCATGCTATCAAACGACGCTTCTGCTTTCTCAAAATCAACAATATCTTCAGGTAAATCTTTCAGGAATCTGCTCGGTATATTTGCCGAAAATGAACCAAATGTTGTTCGTGATCTGGCATAGGTAATAAATAATTTATGCATAGCACGGGTGATTCCCACATATGCTAACCGACGTTCTTCTTCAAGCTGAAATTGATCATCAAGAGAGCGTGAGTGAGGAAACAACCCTTCTTCAAGTCCCACTAAAAATACCGTAGGAAACTCTAAGCCCTTTGCTGCATGAAGAGTCATAAGGGTTACTTTGTTATCTTTAGATAAACCACTATGGTCAATTGAGTCATTATTTTGCGCAATATCTGTTTGTTCTAATAATGAGACAGATTCCAAAAACGCAGCTAACGATGCCATTGGGCCAAACTCAGCAAATTCACTTGATACAGCCCGCAGTTCTTGTATGTTTTCCCATCGACTGACCCCTTCTTCTGTTCCATCAAGAATATAATCTTTGTACTCCGTTTTATCGATAATATGAGCTAATAACTCATCAACCGGTAATTCTTGTGCTCTGGATCGAAACGTCTCCATAAGGTTATGGAATGAATCAAGCGCTGGTCCACCTTGCGTTTTGGTAACCTCACCTATTCCTCGGGGAGGAACATTTACAATGCGATTGTAACTTACGGTATCAGCCTGATTAAATACCAGCCGTAAATATGCAATCAAATCTTTAATCTCACGCCGCTCATAAAACTTAACACCACCAATAATCTGATACGGAATACCTGCTTTTATTAAGGTCTCTTCAAATGCACGGGATTGTGAGTTTGTGCGATACAAAATAGCGTAATCAGAAAAAGACGCCCCCGCATCAGTCAAAGTTTTGATTTGATCCGCAATATATTTTGCCTCTCCCGGTCCATTATCAGCTTCGTACAAAGAAATATTCTCACCATCTCCCTCATTGGTCCACAACTCCAATATTGGATGTGAACCTTTATTTGGCTTTATAACATCGGTTGCTGCGCGTAAAATGTTTTGCGTTGACCGATAATTTTGTTCAAGGTTAAATACTTTAGCATCGTCATAATCTTCCATAAACTGCGTTACGTTGCGCAAATCAGCACCTCTAAACGCATAAATAGATTGTGCAGCATCCCCTACTACGTTTATGTTGCGAGTCTTTTGCGCTAAGAGTTTTGTCATAGCATACTGGACTTTGTTAGTATCTTGATACTCATCCACCAACAAATACTGCCACTGGTTTTGGTACGAATCCAATACGGAGTCTTGGGTATCTAAAAGCTCAAGCGTTAATACCAATAAATCGTCAAAATCAACAGCCTGATTCTCCCGCAATAACCGTTGATATTCTGGGTAAATTTTTGCAACAGTTTCCTGAAAATAACCCCGTGCATAACCCATATATTCCTGTGGTGGGATAAGTTCATTTTTGGCATTTGAGATGGTTGCCTTTACTGCTTTAGGGTTTACTTTTTTAACAGAAATATCTTTAGCTTTCATGACTTGTTTAATGAGCACATTGGCGTCTGTTTCGTCATAAATCGTGAAGTTGTTGTGAATACCTATATGGTGACCATTCTTGCGCAAAATGCGCACACACAGGGCGTGGAATGTACCTAACACGGGAATTGATTGTGGATTTTGGATCTTAGATTTTGGTGATAAGGTTTCGGATGGTATCAGGAGTTTTTGAACGCGTTCTTTCATTTCACCTGCTGCTTTATTGGTAAAGGTAATGGCTACGATTGATGATGGTGAAATACCCTGTTCAATGAGCCATGCAATACGCCTAGTAAGAACACTTGTTTTCCCTGATCCAGCACCGGCGAGTACCATCATGGGGCCATCGCCGTGGGTTACTGCTTTAAGCTGAATATCGTTTAATCCTTCGAGTAGTTGTGACATAGCAAAGTTTATAGTAACACAAGGTATAATGGTGAAAACCCTCGCACATTTCACTTTTAGACAAAGGAGAAAACCTTAATGATTGTC
>PCSU01000090.1:0-7762 GCA_002771355.1 candidate division WWE3 bacterium CG22_combo_CG10-13_8_21_14_all_39_12
TTGTTATACTTGCTTTTATAAAAGCATCTTCCAATACAGGAATCATGTACTCTGCTTGTTTACGAGATGCAACCTCAGGAACAATTCCACCGTATTGAATGTGAATTTTTAGACTACTTGCAACACTCATTCCAAGAATTTTAAACCCATCTTTAACAAGTGCTACGGCTGTTTCATCACAACTGGTTTCTATGCCTAGTATTATCATTACCTCCCATTATAATGGGGGGATGCTTGGTGAGTTTAAAAAGTGGTGGAGTCTGCACCGCAAAAATATTGCACTATTATTGTGGGGCTATTTTATCTTGCAACTCCTATTGTATTTTCCATATTTTTTACCTGTTGAGTTGTTACAATCTTTTAGACTTGACGTTACTTCACCCCTCGCATTCTTGCGTTTCTACGATGGTCCATTTTATGTTGGTGTTGCCCAAACCTTTTACCAGTTTTTCCCTGGAATGAATAACTTTTATAGCCATTATGGAGGAATCATATATTTGACGAATCATTTTCCGTTGTTTCCATTAATTATTCGAGGAATGAGTTTAGTAATGCCTTTTTCTTTGGCCGGACTTATGGCAAACCAAATTGTTTCTATTGCAGGAATTGTTGTTTTGTACAGAGTGTATCTATTTTTTATGAATCCACGGGAAGCACTGGTCGTAAGTTTTGTGCAACTATTAATTCCGCTTCGGTCGTTATTGTGGCATCATGTTGCAAATTCCGAACCCACGGCACTGCTTTTTATAGCGATATCAATTTTATTAATTCTTAAGAAAAAATATTGGTGGGGTTTATTGGTCGCAATGTTGGTACAACTTACGAGACCTTTGATGCTTATAGTGTTTCCTGGTTACTTTTTTGTAGCATTATTAGAAGAAAAAGGACGTATTATAAAAGCGTTTTCAACGCTTGTTTTACCGCTAACGTTTATTGCTGTTGAGTGGTGGTTTTATGTAGCTGTTCCTGACTTTTCGTTTACGGGAAGGCCGGGAGGGTTTTTGTCACTTCTGGCAAATTCTCCCTTCTTAAATTTTTTTGACCAAGCTTTTAGTGCAGATGGCATTTGGTATCTATTTGCTGGAGTATTTGCTGGAGTATTCGTTCTGTACGAAAAAGGAAAGAGCAATCGTGATTATTGGCGGCTTGGGTTGTTGTGGGGACCATTTTTGTTTTTTACCTTATTTATTCGACATCACGACGTGAGTAGATATTTGTGGCCTTCACTTCCCTTTGTTATGTTTATACCGCTTAAAGATTTTTTTCAAAACAGGGCTGTTCAGGTTGCAATCATCATTATGATTCCAGCATTGCTTCTTGCCTCGTGGGGTGTACTTTCCCAAAACCAGATGCCAGTTACGCATTTTATTGAATGGTTACGGGCGTTGGGGGAATATTAGTTAAAATTTTGCTATAATTTTACACAATGGCTAGTTCGCATTTCATATCTTTGGATAATAGTTTTTCTAAATTTACTAACCTATATTCTTTGTCAAAAACCCTAAGATTTGAATTAGTTCCTACTGAAAATACTACTGTGATGCTTGAGAATAATAATGTGTTTAAGAAAGATCAAATTATTCAAGTAAAGTACGAAAAAACCAAACCGTTTATTGATAGATTACATAGAGAGTTCATTAAAGAGGCCTTATCTAATTATGCTGTAAGTGGGTTACAGGAGTATTTTGAAATCCTACGAGCAGGAGGAAAGAAAGCTAATCTCGATAGTGCTAAAAAGCAGTTGCGTAAACATGTTGTGGATCAGTTTAATGCAACCGCATCTTTATGGGTCTCACGTCACAAAGATGTTGGGTTTAAAGGTGAAGGCATAGAGTTGCTGTTTAAAGAGGCGGTATTTAAACTTTTAAAGGAAAAATATGGAACTGACATGAATGCATTAATAGAGGATAATCATGGTAAACAGATTTCAATTTTCGATAGTTGGAAAGGTTTTACTGGGTACTTTGATAAGTTTCAACAGACGAGAAGGAATTTATATAAAGATGATGGTAAGGAGGGTAGAGTTGCCACGCGTATTATTGATCAGAACCTTACACGATTTTGTGACAATATTTTTGTTTACGAAAAGATAAAAGACAAAGTTTCATTTATTGATGTAGAAAAGAGTTTTGGAAAAACGTGTAGTGAGGTGTTTATCCCAGATTATTACAATACATGTTTGCTACAAGATGGTATTGATTCATATAACGAGTTTATTGGAGGCAAACCGCTAGAGAATGGTGAAAAAGTGCAGGGACTAAATGAGTTGATTAATCTGTACCGACAGACAACAGGAGATAAGGTTCCATACTTTAAAAAGCTCGAGAAACAAATATTAGGTGAAAAGGACGAGGTGTTCATTGACGAGATAACCGATGAGGATTTTGTTCCAAGAGTACTTGCCTTTTACCGCACTGTCGATGCGAAGTATAAACTTTTTTTAAAGCTTCTTGATGATTTTGTGACCAATCAAGATGTGTATGAATTGTCGCAGATTTATATATCTAAAAAAGGATTACAGGAAAAGCTCTACAGGTGGTTAACACCAAGTGCTAGGGAAGTGTATGATGAAGAGCTGTTTGAGGTGTTAAAGAAGGCAAAAAAGGTAAACAATAAGGATAAGCAAAAGGTATCTGGATATGTACCTGATTTTGTTGAAGTTTTGTATATAAAGCAAGCACTTGAAAATATTGATGCTAAACTTATTTGGTCAGACAGATATTATTCTGATGGCGAAAATGAAGGAATTATCGATAAAGGGTTTTCGTCTTGGAAACAGTTTCTTGTTATTTTAAATCACGAGTATCGACAACTGCTTTCGTTTGAAGATCACGTAATAATAGATAAAGAACTGGATTTTGATAAAGAGGTTAAACAACTTACCGATACGGTAGAGATTGTTTCTCAGGATAAAAATGCACGAACAGTTACCTATCGTGGGGGATATGATGTTTATAAAGCTAAACTTGCGGAATTAGGTCAATCATTTGAGAAAGATACTTGCACGAAAAAGGTTATTAAAAACTTTGCTGATTCGGTGTTGTCTATGTATCACTTTGCTATGATGTTTGCGGTGTGGGACGATACATATCCTCTTGATGTTTTCTATACTAATAATGAGTTTGGATACCTGTTGTACTACGAGGACGCCTATAAAAATATTGTTCAAGAATACAACAAACTAAGAAACTACCTTACTAAAAAACCGTACAGTACCGAAAAGTGGAAATTGAATTTTGAGAATCCGACACTGGCTGCTGGTTTTGATAAAAACAAGGAGTCGGATAATTCCACTGTAATTTTGAGACAAGGTGACAAGTATTTTCTTGGTGTTATGAAGAAAGGGTTCAATAAAATATTTGATAATTCTCAAATAAGTCAAACTGGAAATAGCCCCGAGGCATACTTCGAGAAGATGGTATACAAATACACGAAGGATGTAGTAACGGGAATTCCAAAATCCTCGACACAAGTAAAAGAGGTTCAAGAGCATTTTAGAAACTCAGACGAGGATTTTTTTCTCGAAGAATGTTCTTCAGTTGGTAATTTTATCGTGCCTCTAAAAATTACCAAGGAAATTTTTGATCTAAATAATAAGGTTTATGCCAAGGAGGACATCTCACAAGCAATGTATAGATGGGCTTTAAATACGGATGAGGAAAAGAACTACGTAAAGTCTTTTCAAAAGAGCTATCTGTCACTCGGTGGAAGTCCAGAGCTGTATTGTAAGTCGGTTACATTATGGATCGGATTTTGTCTGAATTTTTTAAAGTCTTACCCAAGTGCAGCGTACTTCGATTATTCACAATTAAGGCAGGCAAGTGATTATGAATCGGTAGATGAGTGTTATCAAGAATTGAATAATGCAGGGTATACAATATTGTTTCAAAATGTTTCTGAAAAATACGTACGGGTGAAGAATAAAAATGGTGAGTTGTATCTTTTCCAAATAAAAAACAAAGACTGGAATGAAGGTTCAACGGGTAAAAAGAATTTACATACTCTCTATTTTGAATCGTTATTTTCAAAAGAAAATGCTAAGCAAGGATTTCCATTTAAGCTGAGTGGTAATGCGGAATTGTTCTTTCGACCTGGATCAATCGAACAGACGTATGAAAGGCGTAATTTTCCACGTGAAATACCTTTAAAAAGAAGGTATTCAAAGGATGGAATATTTTTCCATATTCCTGTTCAAGTAAATCGAACTAAAGTTGGTTCTCCAAATCAATTCAACAAGGAAGTGAACGATTTCTTAGCAGGAAACCCCAATATTAATATCATAGGCGTGGATCGTGGTGAAAAACACCTTGTGTATTACTCGGTTATCAGTCAAAACGGTGAAAAAATAGACGGAGGTTCTTTTAATGAAATCAACGGTCAGGATTATCACGATAAGTTAGAAAAACGTGCAAAAGAAAGGGAACAACAGCGCAGAGACTGGGAAACTGTTGAAGGTATTAAAGATCTAAAAAAAGGGTACATATCACAGGTTGTAAAAAAATTAGCTGATTTGGCGATTGAACATAATGCCATTATTGTTATGGAAGATTTGAACATGCGGTTTAAACAGATTCGTGGTGGAATCGAGAAGTCAGTCTATCAACAGCTTGAAAAAGCCCTTATCGATAAATTAAGTTTTTTAGTAAACAAGGGTGAAGTCGATCCTCAAAAGGCAGGGCATCTATTAAAAGCCTACCAGCTAACGGCACCTATTGATGCGTTTAAGGATATGGGTAAACAGACAGGAATAATGTTTTACACACAGGCAGCCTACACCTCAAAAATTGATCCTGTTACCGGTTGGCGACCACATTTGTATCTTAAATATTCCAGTGTCGAAAAGGCGAAAGATGATATTTCTAGATTTACTAAGATTGCGTATAAAAACGATAGGTTTGAGTTTACATACAACATTACAGATTTTCGTACACAAAAAGAATGGCCATTAAAAACAGAGTGGACGGTGTGCAGCTGTGTCGAAAGGTTTCGATGGAATAAAAAGTTGGCGAATGGGAAAGGGGATTATGAGCATTATCCTAATGTAACCGATGATTTTAAGAAGTTGTTTGATTCGGTTGGAATAAACTATCTACAAGAGAATATTAAATCGCAAGTTGTAAACCTTGATGAAAATACTAATGTTGAATTTTTCCGTGAGTTTATAAAATTATTTGCTCTTGTGTGCCAGATAAGAAACACAAACAGTGAGGAGGCGGGTAATCTGAACGATTTTATTCTTTCACCCGTAGAACCGTTTTTTGATAGCAGGAGTGCTGAAGATTTTGGGAAAGGGTTGCCATCAAACGGTGACGAAAATGGAGCGTATAACATTGCACGAAAGGGCATGATTATTCTTAATACTCTTTCAACGTTCAAAAATGATCATGGTTCGTGCGAAGGGCTTAGTTGGGGTGATCTTTATATCTCCGACACGCAGTGGGATGACTTTGCTCAATCATTTCATGGATGACATAATACAAATATCAACGATTAATGATTTTTTGTTCTGGCCGTACTCTTTGTACGCACACTCAATCTATGAAAGTTTTACCCCAAAAATATTCCATGATACGTATCAGGTTGTAGGAACAATAAAACACAAAAGTATCGATACGGGAACGTACTCATCATCTAAACGGTACTTGAAAGCACTTTTTGTGTATAGCGAAAAGTATGGGGTTTCGGGGAAAATCGATATCTATGATATCCATACTAAATCTCTTATTGAGCGAAAAACAAAGGTTAAAAAACTATACGAAGGTCAGATTATGCAGCTGTATGCGCAGTATTACTGTATGGTTGAGATGGGGTTTGCGGTTGAAAATTTACGCATACATTCACTAATCGATAACAAACGATACAAAATCCCGTTACCAAAAAAACGAGAAGAATCCCGATTCAGAGAAATTTTAAAAAAAATGCGTGAATACGATCCGTTAAAGGATGGGTTTAAAGTTTCTAAATCAAAATTTGAAAGCTGCATATATTCAACGCTTTGCCCGCAAAAACCTACATAACGATGCTAACGCTACCAGACTTTAAAGAAAAGAAAATAGTATTTATCCATTATGATCGGTCAGATAAGGATAACTCGCTAAAGTTTCGAGCTGATAACATGCGGTTGTATAAAAACGGTAAGTTGACTGAACAGGTTTCGTGTTATTCTGTGATCGCAGTTTACATAGTGGGAACAACGTCTATAACGACAACATTAATCAAAGAAGCAAAGTCGTTTGGAATAACAATATTTTTTCTTACACAGCAATTGAAGGAATATGCATCAATAAATGCGGTGGCGGAAGGGAATTATCATCTTCGTGGGGTGCAATATACCATGGATGAGGGCCGTTCACTTGAAGTAGCTCGACGTATTGTACAAAACAAAGTTGCCAATCAGGTACAATTTTTTAAGAAACAAAAAGCAGATGTTGACTTGAGTAGCCTTGGGAGTGAAATTGGTTCGGCAACCGATCTCAATCAAATTCGAGGTTATGAAGGAATGGTGTCAGCGGAATACTTTAAAAACATGTTTGTAGCTTTAGATTGGAGGAGGCGCGCACCACAAACACGTGAAGATATTCCAAACCTGCTTCTTGATGTTGGGTATTCGATGCTTTTTAATTTTACTGATTCATTGCTTAGGTTATTTGGTTTTGACACATACAAGGGTGTGTACCACAGACTGTTTTTTCAACGCAAATCTTTAACTTGTGACATTATGGAACCAATACGTCCACTAATTGATAAACAGTTGGTCAAGTCCTGGAACCTGCGACAGATAAATAAGAAAGATTTTGGGTACAAAAACGGAAGTTTTTATATTAAAGATTGGGATAGAAGAAAAAAGTATGTAGGGATATTTTTAAACGTGTTAATGGAAAATAAGGAAGAGATTTATAGATACGTTCATGGGTACTATCAACACGTGTTAAATCCTGAGTCATATGATTTTCAAGAGTATAAAATACTATGATTATTGTTTCATACGATTTTAGTGACGATAAAAGACGAGCAAAGTTTGCTAAGTTTTTGGAACGGTTTGGGAGCAGGATTCAGTATTCGGTTTTTAGAATTAAAAACAGTAAGCGGGTATTAGATACTATAGTTGCTGAAGTTGATAATGAGTATAAAAATCAGTTTGAAGGTACCGACAGTGTGGTTATATTTAGGGTATGTGAAGGATGTATGAACAATATAAAACGGTATGGGAGTGCTGCGTATGAAGACGACGATGTTGTGTTTTTGTAGTAGAGATGTAGTAGAATGAGTGTAGATTTGCGGACATTTATAATATGGTGAAAGAGGAAATCACTCTGTAACGGAATAGTAAAACCTTAGTGTTAATGATTTTTGCTATAGCGCATACATTACACATTTTTCTTTTGTGAAAGGGTTTTTCCTGGTATACGCACAACAAGAGTATACATGTGTGAAGAAACATGTAATTACCTGTTTACGCCTCTGTATCAGGGAATAGGGAGTCTATTCCATATAGTAGATTTCTACTTTCGTAGATTTTTGTGTCTATCGAACACGGCTTGAGTCTATTCCATATAGTAGATTTCTACTTTCGTAGATTCCAAAACCAATCTTGTGATCTACCGTGGTCTATTCCATATAGTAGATTTCTACTTTCGTAGATGATAAACTACTAGCGGGTGCATTACAGGTCTATTCCATATAGTAGATTTCTACTTTCGTAGATGCTGCCATTTTTATCATCTCCCCCCATGTCTATTCCATATAGTAGATTTCTACTTTC
>PCSU01000090.1:7790-7935 GCA_002771355.1 candidate division WWE3 bacterium CG22_combo_CG10-13_8_21_14_all_39_12
CTGTAGTCTATTCCATATAGTAGATTTCTACTTTCGTAGATCGGGTAGTTTAAAGATTGGGCAATAATTGTCTATTCCATATAGTAGATTTCTACTTTCGTAGATGGTTACGGGCAAAATCTCAATTGCGTCTAGTCTATTCCAT
>PCSU01000039.1 GCA_002771355.1 candidate division WWE3 bacterium CG22_combo_CG10-13_8_21_14_all_39_12
AACAATAAACGTATACATTCAGCTCTTCGGGTTCCACCCGTCGTATTTAGACAGAGACAAGGTGTCTAAATTTTGGGGTACTTGACAAAAACATTACTACTTAAAAAGAAAAATCCGAGACCAACAAAAATTGACAACCGGACTAACAAGCGCATTAAAAAATGTTTTGAGACCCAACCAAACACTTTTACTGCGTTAAGGTCTGTTGTCATGGTAGTAACCTCGCTTTGCGGGACTATCACGTTGGCACAAGTCTAGCAAAAGATTTTTTATAGCACCAGACCCACTATGTGCTGATAAATAAACAAAAACCGTAACAACCCCTAAACATGCCCGCCCATTGGGAATACTATAAAACTCTTAAACTAACCTGACTATTTTGAGCTATACGCTCACGCAACTGATCCTCGTCCAATAACCCATTGGTTGCGCCAGGAAGTGAAACAACGTTGGTACTTTGGGAAACACCATACATTAGTGCCTTACAAAAATCATTGGTCTCAATCAACCCTGTCATATAGCCCGATGAAAAAGCATCTCCTGCGCCCGTTTTTTCAACAACGGTGCATGGAAATATTGGCATATGATAATTATTTCCTAAACCATTAGATGCATATGCACCTTTCCCAGAATCAGTAATTACTATGTTTTTTACACCTCTTAAAACATACTCCCCCATCAGCTTAACCATGTACGGATCATCATACGTATCAACAGATTCGTAGCCAATCATCTCTTCCGCCTCTTCTTTATTTACAATAACGGTATGACTTGCACTCAATAAATCCTTTTCCCCATCAAACCCACGAGCAACCTCAAGCTTACCGGGGTTATAAACAATACGAACGTTGGGATGTTTTTGAAAATAGGTAACAACCGATGCATGCATTTCATCACAGGCCGAAAACCCCAGTGAACTAACATATAAATAATCAACCTCCTGTAAGCTTTGAGGAAATCTATATAAACTCCCCCCATGGTATGAGAGTATTGTCCTTTCACCTTGATGACTTAAAATAACTGAGACATCACTCTCTCCCTCTACAAATGTATGGGTAAGATCAAACTTCCACTCTTTGAGTAAAGGCTGTAATAATTTCCCTAGCTCGTCATCCCCATACTGTGAAATAAGAAGCACTTCATTTCCTGTTTGCCTCAACCCAGCACCAACATTTGGTGCATTTCCACCGAGCGTAATAACTCTTTTTTGTACAGGCAATTTTGAAGGGAAGGGTAAACACAATTCATCGGTACCTCCTTTAATATCAGTAACATGACCCTCGTCTACAAATAAAATAACATCAAGGGTTGTGTGTCCAATGCATGCAACTTTTGCCATACTAGTAGTATACAAGCTTGACGCTTAAAGTTACAGCTAGAAAATATAAAAGGTAAACACTACCTAACAATAGACTGAACCGCAAGAATTATTGCATCAACGCTTAGTCCATACTTTTCATACAATTGATCCGGAGTTCCTGACTGCCCAAACTCATCTTTAACTCCAATTCGTTTCACCGGAACCGGATAATGCTCGGATACAGTCTCACACACCAGTGAACCTAATCCTCCGGCAATCTGATGATCTTCAAGAGTAACTACAGCCCCTGTCTTTTGGACAGATGTAATAAGTGTATCTACATCAAACGGTTTTATGCTTGATGCATTTATGACTTCAACCGAAATTTCTTGTTGAGCCAATGCCTCCGCAGCATCAATGGCCGAGTAAACCAGTGGCCCGCAGGAAACTATAGTAACATCGGACCCCTCACGAACTACATGGGATTTTCCAATCTCAAACAGCAATCCTGGCATGGTAAACACCGGGGTGTTGGTGCGTTGGAATCGAATATACACAGGACCCGGATGCATTGCCGCTGCAATAGTTGCCTGTTTTGCCTCGCAATAATCAGCGGGTATAAGTACCGTCATGTTAGGAAGTACACGCATTAATGCTATATCTTCAAGTGCCTGATGAGTAGCACCATCGGGCCCTGTTAAAAGCCCAGCATGATGACCTGCAATTTTTACCGGAACATTGTTATAACAAATGGTAGTTCTAATTTGCTCCCAGTTTCTTCCGGGTGAAAAAACTGCATACGCACTCATAAATGGAATTTTTCCTGATGCTGCTAAACCTGAAGCAACAGTTGCAAGGTTTTGTTCTGAAACCCCAACCTCAATGAACCGATCGGGAAATGCTTCTTTAAACCAATGAACCCGTGTTGATTCTGTCACATCGGCACACAAAGCAACAACATTGGAATTCTTTTTACCTGCTTCAACAAGTCCTTCACCAAATCCTTCTCTGGTCGAAATCTTTTCTTCACTTGGATACGTAATATTATCTTTAATCATGATCGGATTCTATTGCACCTGCTAGTGTTCGTAGTTCGTATAGTGCCTCAACCGTCTCGCCCAGCGATGGAGATTTCCCGTGCCATTCTGGAAGTTCTTCCATAAATTCCACTCCTTTACCTGGAATAGTGTGCGCAATAATTATCGATGGCTTTTGGTAATTTGATTTAGCTTCATTCACCGCATCAATAATCGCCTCAAAATTATGTCCATCTATATCCTGAACGTGCCAGCCAAATGATTGATACTTTTCATTGAGTGAATCAAGGGGCATGACATCTTCTGTAAATCCATCAATTTGAATATTATTGCGATCAACGATTTGAATGAGATTTCCTAACTGATACTTGGCCGCAAACAATACCGCCTCCCATGTGTTGCCTTCTTGGTGCTCACCATCACTTGTTAAACAAAATACATTCCACGATGATTTGTTTAATAACGCTGTATACGCCATTCCACATGATTGCGACAATCCGCTTCCCAGTGGACCAGAGCTTGTTTCTAATCCCGACAATGACTCACGATGAGGATGACCTTGTAATTTAGATCCTAATTTGCGTAACTCACCTAATTCAGTTGGTGAAAAATAACCAGCGTGTGCTAAAACCGCATAATACCCTGGACAAATATGACCGTTTGACAAAACTACCCTATCTCGCTCTGACCACAAAGGTTTACTAACGTCATAGGTCAATACATCACCAAAATATAGAGCAGTCATAACATCAATCATTCCAAGAGAACCTGCGGAGTGGCCGCTTCCTGCGGACACAAGGGATTTTATAGTATCGATTCGAATCTGTGTAGCTTTTTGAGTAAGTTGGGATTCTGTAAAGTTAACTGCTTCCATATATTCTAATTCTACCCCGAAACCATATGTCTATAGTGAAGAGTCTATGTTTATTGACGTTCGTTTCTTCTTAAACCATCTATATGTTTCACACGCTCTAACACATCCTCAGGCGTATCAACAATGTGGTACACATCAAATGCTTCCTCTCGAATACTCATATTTGTTGCGAATGCCTCCATGATTTGATGCCAACCCTGACCATATAAAATTAAATCTTCATGATGACCATACTCAAGCCTTGCTAAGCCCCACGCCATACCAAATTCAGAAACAGTCCCCGTTCCCCCATTCATAACCACAAAGATATCGCCCAGATCAATCAGCTTAAGGGTACGTGCAAGATACGACCCTTCTTTAACTTCTTCATCAAAATTGTTTCCTGGCGATCGACCCTCAAAGTTAACAAGATCATCAGTTCCATCAGGATATAACGTAACTCCGATTGCTTTACCTCCCCCAGCATGAGCACCTTTAGTTGCCGCCTCCATAATCCCTGGTCCACCACCGTTAACAATGGTGTATCCAGCCTCAGCTAATAGTTTTGCACTTTCAAAAGTTGCAATATAATCTGCATCCGTTTCTTTTGCTTCAGCAAAACCAAAAAAGCATACGTATTTTATGGGTGTATTTTTCATGCTATTATTTTTCGTAACGAAGCTATAACCTCTTGAGGTTTAGGGCTCTCTACTATTGTACTGCCTACCGCAAATAGATTTGCACCTGCGTCAAAAGACATGTGTAACGTCTCCTCATTTAAACCTCCATCAACCTGAATAATTACATGCTCATATCTACTCCTCAGATCAACAATCCTTAGCAACACCTCATCATTAAACGGCGCCCCCTGAACTCCGACTTCATGTGCCATCAACAATATTGAATCGAGATTTGACGCTACGGAATCACTGAGTTCATCAAGATCAGTCTCAACCTTTAAGGCAAGTCCAACCTCAAGGCCAAGTGAACTAGCCATTTCAACAAACGACTCTTGATCTTCAAGAACTTCAACATGAGCAATAACCCTTGTGGCTCCCGCCTTTTTCCAACTCATGAGTTGCTCTTTAGGGTCCTCCACCATCAAATGAACCTCGTAATCAACTAAAAAATCAACTGCCGCTATCTGTGGAGCAGGACAGCAGGTAATGTATGGAGCAAAATACCCATCCAAAACATCAATATGAATTTTATCTACAAAGGGAGAAACCCTTTCAACCTGATCTACCAAGACTTCGATAGAGTCTGTTAAAAATGCAGGGATAATTTGTGGTTGTTTAACTAGCATATTAATTTTGTTCAATCTCAGCGATATCATTAAGGCGCCGTTCAAATCGTGAAGTCGATTTAAAGTCTGTATCTACAAAGACTCTAATCATTGTAACAACTGACTCATGGTCAGTGTAGTCTGCTGAAATTGCAAGGACGTTCATATCATCATCCATCCGAGCTGATGCAACCTGTTCAGGAGAAATTCCAATACCACAGCGTATCCCATTAAACTTGTTTGCCATAACACACATACCTACACCTGAACCACAGATAAGAACTGCACGCTCAACATCACGAGCAGTCATATCAAAAACTGCATCAGCTGCCAAAGATGTATAGTCATCATCTTCATCAAATGAATGGGCACCGGAATCAATAAACTCTACATCTGCAAACAAAGAATCTAAAAGGATAGATTCTTTGAGCTCAAACCCACGATGATCTGCTGCAATTACGATTTTCATATATTGATGATTAACTATTGAGGTAACAATTCTATATTAAGTGATCCGGCTTGAGCAGGAGAAGGGGTAGGCGTAACAGGAATACACCGCAAAAATGCATCTCTATCATTAGGATCAAGTGTTCCCCCATTAGCCTCAAACAGCATATAGGTCAAAAGCGCAACAATTACAACTAAAAGCATAACCAAAAGCATAAGTGCTGTCGTTAAATTAAAGGAACTCCCATTAATATCAACAACCTCTTGAGAAGAAGACTGTTCAGTCATGGACATATATCTGTACGATACCGAGATTGATCATCCTAGTCAAGTAAGCTTTTATGTTTTTACAAACAACATAAAAGCTTTTGTGGAGTTTGTTGAACAAACTCCATTCCATAAGACATTGGTAACAATATCTTTTTTAAGTTTTCTGAAAAAACTTTGCACCTAGAATTGTTTGTACTTTTTAGTGATATTTAAAAACTATAGAGAAAGCAGAACAAAACTCCTTGATTTGTAGGTTACAATTCTATATTCTAAATAGAGACACTTATGGACTCCCTCGCAATACAACTACTAATTCTTATTGTTGCATCCTATATACTCGTTCGAGCAGCTTCACGACTCGTAACATCAATATCAGTGATTGGCGGGTACTTTAAATTATCAGAATTTGTTGTTGCATTTGTACTAATGGGTATTGTGACATCACTCCCCGAAATAGCAGTCGCCGTATCATCAGCTATTAGCAATAACCCGGCTCTTGCCCTTGGAACAGCTATTGGAAGTAACCTCACTAACCTTACCTTAATTATCGGAATCCCTGTCCTTATTGGTGGTGGTTTAGAGGTGCGATCAATAATTGCCAGAAAAGATGCTGTTTTTATGGCAATATTTGCAATTATTCCACTTATATTAGTGTCAGACGGCAAAATTGGCATGATAGATGGGATCATTCTTTTATTATTTTATGGATTTTACTTATATCGACTATTCACACAAAAAAGTCATTTCTCACAATTTACTAACCATTTCACAAAAAAAGATGCTTTCGCTCAACTAGGCGTTTTTGTTTATTACATTGCCCTTTTGTTTGCTGCAAGTTATGTAATAGTTACAACCTCTGAAATAATTGCTACAAACCTTGAGGTTCCTATTATTCTTATTGGACTTATTATTTTATCGATTGGTACTTCACTACCTGAACTTGCTCATGGGCTTATTTCTGTAAAGACAAAACATAGCGGACAAATTCTAGGAGATATTTTAGGAAGCGTTGTTGCAAACTCCACACTTATCATTGCAATCGCAGCGATTATAAAACCAATCGTCATTGTAAACCTTCAACCACTTGTCATTCCTAGTATCTTTTTGATTATCACACTTTTGATGTTTTTGCTTTTTGTATATTCTGACAAACGCCTTGAAATTAAAGAGGTATTATTTCTTATGGCTATCTATTTTTTATATATCCTTACAGAACTTGGTATGCAAATTGTCGATAAAACCGTAAACTAAAATAACAGTTATTGTGAAATAATTATTGAGAGAGCTTTGTCCACTGGTACTAATTCAAAATCTTTACGGTCTCGTTTTTTAACTTCAACATTATCACCCGTCTTTTTTGAAACTACCATACGATAAGGAATTCCAATAAGATCTGCATCAGCAAATTTTTCACCTGGAGAAATTTCAGTTCGATCGTCGTACAAAACCTCAATGCCTGCACGAAGTAAATCCTCATAAATCTTCTCAACTTTTAATTTTATAGTATCGTCATCAAGATTTAATCCCACCAGATGAACTCTATATGGTGCAATCTCCGTTGGCCATATAATTCCCCTATCATCATGATGAACCTCAACAGTTGTTGCCATTGATCGTCCAATACCAATCCCATATGCACCCATGTACATTAGTTTTTTTGTTCCATCCTTATCGACAAAATACCCATTATGATGACTCGTATAAAAATGATCGTATTTAAATATATGCCCAAACTCAATAGTACGAATCAAATCTAGCTTGCCACCACACTTAATACAGTGCGCACCTTTGTATGGCTGGGCAATATCAGCTTCAATCTCGTGTTTAAAATCTCTTCCATAGTTTACAAACTGCGGGTCAGTTGTTTGAAGTTTATTTCCACCATACAAATTTTTTGCCTCTACAATAGAAGTATCAACAACAAATGTAACCTTGTCGCCAAACTCCCCGTAACCCCATGCATGTAATGCTCCAGATGTTACGCCGATTGAATTCAAGTCTTCATCGGTTGCTTTTTCTAATTCTCCTTCACCAATAGCATGCGCAAGTTTAACGTCATTTACTTCCAAATCACCCGTTACAACACCAATCACAAGCCTACCGTCACTTCGTTTAAACGCAACTGACTTAATCATGTTGTTAGCAGGACGATGATAAAACTCAGACATCTGATCTATTGTTCGAGCCTCATTCCAATCTTGTTCAATAATTTCCATATCTTTTACGTCTTCATTCTCGTTTACCTTTTCTCTGACAAACTGAGCTTTTTCTACATTTGCTGAATAATCACAACTTGTACAAACTGCAATCACATCTTCACCATCATCACATGGAATCTGAAATTCATGGCTATAATCTCCCCCCAGTGCACCGCTATCAGCTTCGACTGCATAAAATGGCAATCCCAATCGCTTACAAATACGACTGTACGCATCATAAAAGTCTTTATATGTTTTCATAAAATCTTCCTGCGTTTCGTGATACGAATAGGCATCTTTCATCGTAAATTCGCGTGCCCTTAAAATTCCACCGCGCACACGTATTTCATCTCTGAATTTATTAATAGTTTGGTGAAGAATAATCGGCAGATCCCGGTAACTTGGAGACGTCTGGGCAACCATTTCGGTAACAATCCCTTCGCCCGTTGCACTCAAGGCAAATTCTGCCCCACGAGCATCTTTAATTTTCATGAGTGAACTTCCCCAAGCCTTATCACGATTTGTTTTTGTCCAATACTCCATAGGTTGCAATAAGGGAATACTCATGCGTTGTGACCCTATCTTCTCCATTTCCTCATCAATAAGGTTAACGATTTTTTGCCATACTCTATAACCCAACGGTAAGAATTCGTACCGGCCTGCTGAGAGTTCGCGTACAAACCCACCCTGATACAAAAGTTTATGTGAAGCAAGCTTCATATCAGACTTAGGGTCTCTAACTGTTTTACCAAATAATTTTGAATATCTCATGTTACGTATTGTATCGCATCTTTGCAGACAAACCCACGTACGATATAGTAAAGGTAATGAAACTTTCACCAGAATCAAAAAACAAACTCCTGATTGCATTCATTGTGGTTGGATCACTCGCAATTACATACATTTTATATTCAACATTTACTTCTCAACCTGGAACTGACATACCAACATTTCCTGAAACATAATGAATACACGAAACGGATTTACCCTCATTGAACTCTTGGTTGTTATTGTAATTATTGGACTTCTCGCCAGTATTGGTATCGCTTCATTCAGTGGTAGTTTAGACCGCGCAAAAGAAGGAAAAGTTGTTTCAGACCTGAAAGAATTTAAAGATGCCATAACTCGACTAAAAATTGATACTGGTAAAGCTCCAACCGGAAAGACTGACCCACGAGTAGCACCGATCCCAAC
Organism: candidate division WWE3 bacterium CG22_combo_CG10-13_8_21_14_all_39_12; assembly: GCA_002771355.1. Taxonomy (GTDB): domain Bacteria; phylum Patescibacteriota; class 4484-211; order 4484-211. The sequence continues at coordinate 8,585 of PCSU01000039.1, forward strand.
TGGGCAACCGCGCCCATACACTGACTGCGTCTATAATGTAGAGGTTTATTTAAATTCTGATGACGCCGGATTAATTTCTGATACAACAAATAGATATCCAAACTGGGCAGGACCCTATATAGAAAATGCTCCCGTTGATCCATGGGGAACAAACTACTACCACGACTCTGACTACACATGCCATCCTACAACAAAAGGCTGTGAGGGTATTACAGACAATAAGACAATCCGGGCAATTCTTTCAGCAGGACCCAATAAAAGTTTCTCGTATGGAGTAGTTGGAAGTACAGCAGACCCAACGGATAACATAGTAGTCCCCATCTGCATACCGTAAAAGAAATCTTAATATTTCTTAACAACCACGAATCCAGCCCCCATAAGAATCATCATCACCAAGGCAGATACTGCTGTTGTTTCAACCGTTCCACTACTAGGAAGCGTACCTGGTGTTGGGGTAGCCGTTGCAGGACCAACGGTTGGTGTAGGAGTCGCAGTTTGAACACCAATTGCAAACGGTGACAGTGATCCTGGTGCTCCACAAATTGAATTGTCGCCACTATTTACATACGTTGTAACATCTGACCAGGTGCTGTCTTTATAGTGAAACATCCGTAACTGAGTTTCTACCAGCGACTCGTTCGTAACCTGAGCTTCCGTATAAGGCAAACACACCGTCATGGTTTCACAAACAAGCCCAGTACTCGATAAATCATAGTTGGTTTTCAAAAATGTTTGATACGACTGCTTTTGCCCCGGTGGCGACTGAAATACTTTTACGGTGACGGTACCTGCAGTCGAAACGGATTCACATCGAACTGTCACCGTCCCCACCGTTGTAGAGATAGAAATCTCACTTGGTGATGAGGTGTTCACACTAAAAGACCCCGTAGCAATTTCAGGAATAGGGGTTGGGGTTGGGGTTGAAGTGGGTGCTGATGTTGGTGTTGCTGTTGGTGTTGGGGTAGCAAGAACCGCATCCTTTTCGTACACGAACACATCGCCAAATCCGTTGGTATCATTGGTAACCGCATTTGTGGCATATGAATAAAACGCAATGAATGTTCCCGTTCTGGTAATGACTGGATAATAGCTCACGTGGTTAAACTGAGTCCCATCAAGATTTTCACTTACGCGTGTTGTTATATTAGACTGACGGTCGTGCATAAAAACATCAATATACCCATTGGTATCTGAGGCAACAAGATTTGTTGCAGCTGAACGAAATACAACATATGTTCCATCCTCACTCAGTGAAATATTCGGGTAGTCTACACTTCCACCACTTGACCCGTTTGACTGAGTTCCCCCACTCGCTACACTCACCCGTGAAATGGTGTTTGTCACCGTATCATACACAAACACATCACCAACCAAGTTGGTATCAGCACTACTTGCCAAAAGGTTTGTAGCATCTGATTCGAATGCGACATATCTACCATTAGCAGAAATTGTTGGGAAATAACTTCTTTCATTTCCCTGAGTACCACTATTTGCTTTGCTAACTAGTATTGTGGTATCGGTATCAACATTGTAGTAAAAAATATCGCTGTACCCATTCGTGTCCGAAGCCACCACATTGGTAGCGACCGAAGAATAGGCTATTCTTCTTCCATCCGCACTTACGGCTGGGTTCATACTATTTCCATCTGTCGGGGCATCTAAAGTATCTTTACTAATTTGCGAGATTGAATCTAGGGTAACGTCATACATCACAATGTCTGTTTTTGCATTGGTGTCGGAGGCAAACAAATCAGAAGCATCAGTTTGAAACACAATGTAGTCTCCATTTTCATCAATCACCGGATTAAAACTATGCCCATTTGCATTTCCACCGGCTGTAACATTACTAATACGTGTCATCGTTCCGGTAGAAATTTCATATCTAAAAATATCAGCTGCATCATTGGTGTCTGCATCCGACGTTAAATTTGTGGCATAGGAATGAAACACAACCCATTTTCCATCGGAGCTTATAACTGGCGCATCAGAATCTCCATTTGACTGAGTACTACTTACTCCAGAACTCACGAGAATGGTTGTATCGTCTAGACGGTTATGTAAGAAAATATCTTTTGCAAGATTCGTATCACCAGTAACCAGATTGGTCGCCGAAGAAGCAAATGTAACCTGTACCCCATCAGCGCTAATCGAGCTTTTTGTAGATGCACCATTAGCCTCAACTCCTCCTGTAGATACGCTTGCACGAGTGAATCTTACGGTACTAACAGATGAAACAGATGAATATGAAAACAATAAAAAGATACCAATAACAAAAAATAATGACGGGGCAAGTTTTCTTAGTCGACGAGCGGTAAATTGGTTGTTCATAGCTTAACTACAGGTTACACGAGAATAATTCATGGGTCAATGAATAATTGCATACACAACTCTACTGCCCATCACACCAATACATAAAAGATTGCATGAGCAGTAGCAGTGGTTGATGTAATCTCACTACTTTTTTTTCTTTGCAGTCTTTTTCTTTGGAGCAGCTTTCTTTACTACTTTCTTAACTTTTTTTGCGGGCATGTGTATCACCACCTTTCGATGTGGGTAATGTAATTATTATGAATAGATTAGAAAAAATATACAAGTGGTAATTGATATAAATTCAAGACCATTTACTCTAACATTCCCACAAATTCAAGTAGCCCTTCTTAAATCTCAAATGAAACAACTTAATACAACTATCACAGATATGATTTAACTTTATCTATTGATGACAAAATACTCTTATCTATTATCAGTTTACGGGCCTCATCAAGGGTTGCCCACTTGAAATCAATTTGTTCTGACTCGTCAAGTACAACTTCGCCTAACAAATATCCACATACAAAGCTTACCCCAAGATGCTCATCGTTATCTGGAGCACGATAGAAATGAAATGTGTTAACTGGGGCAATTACTTTTACTTTCAATTGTACTTCTTCCATAACCTCCCGATGAAGCGCATCCTCAAACGATTCGTTTTGCTCCACCCGACCGGTAAGAATTTCCCATTCCCCCGGAGCATGCTTACGTTCAAATGAACGCTTTGTAATAAGAATTTTCCCATCTTTGATGATCGCTGCTTCAATTGCAACATTAAATACCCCGGGCATAAAGACATAATACTACACAAAACCTTGCCCATCACCCTACGATATAATACAGAAATACTATGGCGCATGAAGACAATAAAAAGTGGTTCTACCTTATCCTTGCGCTCGGTGGATTGACCATCGCCCGCGGGTTTTATTTTCCCATCGCATGGCCAGTCACCAACTACACACTCTCTTACAGTTTTGGGTTCATTCGAAGAGGACTTGTTGGAAGCATAACAACTTTTTTATTAGGCGACGTTGCTTACACGTATCAATTTATTTATGTTCTGTCATTTTTAGTTTTTGGAACATTAGTTTTCTTACTGTTTTACCTTTCTTATAAATCATTACAAAGTCATAATATTCAAATTATTGTTTTACTTACGTTTTTTTCATCACCCGGGCTCGTATTTTTAGCAAACTCTATTGGATTTTTTGATCATATTGGACTTGTAGTCTCAATGATATTCATTCTTTATATCGGAAAGATTACATCAATATTTAAACCTATTACTACGTTTTTAATTACACTTTGTATTGGGTTTATTCTTATCCTTACTCACGAAGGGCTTGCTGTTCTTGTCGGACCCCTCATACTTTTTGCATTATTTTTTAGTTACCTCACATCGCCACAATTTATGCCAAAACAATTCATCCCTTTGCTAACAGCAACAGCTTTGCTAGGAATCATTTTTCTCTTATTTTCTTTTACCGTGACAAAGTATGGAACAATTACGCCTGAAACAAAAACCCTCCTTGAAGAGCATATTGCCAGTAAAGTTAACTTTGATTTCTCTCACATTTCAACAAACTCTATTAGTATTTCAACTGGTATGACCCTCGGATATATGTACAAATTCTGGGATCATTTGGCCCAAATTAGAGTCTTATTTACAACAATTCTCATAGCACTACCTTCCCTGATTGTTATGTTTTACGTTGGAATTGGTTTAATCATGTCATCAACTCTTTCCCATAAAAACATACTCCTATTCGGATACCTATTCTCATCACTTGCACCTTTTGCAATGAATATTGGTGGAACTGACATCCAAAGATGGAGCATGTTTGCTATCGTTACAACCTTTATTGCAACAATAATTATCAGCCGTCTTTCCAACCTAAAAGAAATAACAAGTCCCGTAATTCCCATTCAGGTTACCATCCTTATCGTTGCACTAAATATGATGACTATGAACTATTTAATAAACGACCGTGAAATCCACACGTTCCCATTCTTAAATGTAGTTAACTATATTGGAGATATTCGATTTGGAGATCAACAATTTCCACCTATTCCGGTTGAATAGGTGTACTGAGTTCATCTGGCACAACTAAATCTACTGCACTTAAAGTATCATCGACTTTAGTTTGTGGTTTATAACGTACAAGCGAAAATGTTCCTTTGATTGAGGCATACAAACCCCAAAGCATTGGTCCCCATACAACAAAATATGTCCCTGACATAAATTCGTACGTTACATATGTAATCAAGCTACCTCCCAATACCCACAATCCTCCCGTACGAATTTCTTTTTGCAAAACTTTTCGACCTTCATCTTTTGTTTTATATAAAAGAACCTGGGCAATAATAATGATTAATAACCCAACAACAATACCTACAATATATAAATTTCTCTCAAATAGATAATCGTCTATGGATGAATTTATTGCCGTTGCTAATGATCCTGTATAGATTTCATATCCTGCATCCAACCGATCAACACCGTTTCCCCATGTGCTCACTAATTCATCTTCTGACAACGTCTCGTCTTGGGTCATAAGTAAATCGACCCCTTCTGTCATAGCCAAAGAGGCGTCGCGTGCTAATTCCAAAACTTCTTTTGACGAATCATCTAAATCACTCTCAAATACAAAAAGACCATATTCATATATGCCTCGAGATGTTTCAAATTCAGAATAATTGTCGTATAAAATCGCAAGTTCAGAATCATAATCGTCAGATTCAACAAATGCGAGAGCCTGATCAATAATTTCGTAATCTAAATTGATTCGCACAACAGCTTCATCAAAATACTCTTCAACCGTCTGAGCAAAAACTGGAATAGTTGAAATAGAAAAAATGCCTACAACAAAACCCAAAACCACCAAACTACGCTTAATCATGGCGATATTGTAGCATGTTCATACGAAAGATTATGTAAGACACTAGTGCGTAGATAATTGTTGTTTATGCTCTGGGGTATTCTTTAACCCACAATTTTTATACTTTTTACCTGAACCACAAGGGCATGGATCGTTACGATTTATATTCTCATCTTCAGATTTTACGACTGGCTGTTGAGGTTCCTGCTGAGTTGGAGAATTCGTCCTAGCAGATTCTGCTGGAATTCGTTTTGCAGAGGAGGTTTTATTCATTTGAAACTGACCTAATGTTTGGTGCTGTCCTTTTGCATCCTCAACAATACGACCCACACTTCCAAGTTGGGGAATATCATCATTTACCTCAACCTTAATGTGCTTAAACCGTTGAATAATTTCGAAATCAATTTCACTAATTAACCGTTCAAACATCGCATACCCTTCGTTCTTAAACTCAACCAATGGATCTCTTTGACCATAACCCCGTAAACCAACCCCAGCCCTTAATTCATCTAAAGCATCAATATGATCCATCCACAACCTATCAATACTAGTTAAAAATACATACCGAACTAATTGGTTATACCGTTCCTCCCCTAATTTTTCTTTTTCATTTTGTATTTGATTTATAAACTCTTCAACCTCACTTGAATCAACTTCTTCTTCGAATTCATCATGATCATGGGTTACTACCAAAACCTTTTTGGCCTTTTGCAAAAGTTCATTGTGCAATTGACTCGAATCTTTTCCTAGTTGATCTTTTTCACCCATCTCTAATAAACGCCTACGACGTGCATAAATAATCTCCCGCTGTTTATTAATGACATCGTCATACTCAACTAAGTGTTTTCTAATATCAAAGTTATACCCCTCTACCTTTTGCTGAGAACCTTCAATTGTTTTGGAAATCATTCCACTTTCAATAGGCATATCATCAGGAATATTTAGCCTATTCATAATCCCAGCCATACGGTCTCCTCCAAAAATACGCATGAGGTTGTCATCCATAGCAACGTAAAATCGCGATATTCCTGGATCACCTTGTCTGCCTGCTCGACCTCGTAACTGATTATCAATGCGCCTTGCCTCATGACGTTCCGTTCCAATCACATACAACCCACCTGCTTCTTTTACACCATCACCTAGCTTAATATCGGTTCCGCGACCTGCCATGTTGGTCGCAACAGTAACCGATCTCTTTTGTCCTGCATCAGCAATAATATCTGCCTCACGTGCATGGTTTTTTGCGTTTAATACTTCATGTGTAATGCCTCTACGTTTAAGTAGCTGACTCACTAATTCATTATTTTCAACTGAAGTGGTACCTACTAATATTGGCTGACCTTGGCTTGAGACAGTCTCAATATCATCAACAATTGCTTTCCATTTTGCACGCTGAGTTTTAAAAATTCGATCTGGGTGATCAATACGAGCTGTTGGTCTATGAGTAGGAACTGATACAGAGTCCAGTTGGTAGATTTTGTGGAACTCCTCAGCTTCAGTCACAATTGTTGCACTCATACCGGCAAGTTTTTCATATAACCTAAAATAATTTTGAAAGGTTACCGTTGCAACTGTCTTACTTTCTTTTTGGATTGCAACGTTTTCCTTTGCCTCAAGCGCTTGGTGTAGTCCTTCAGAAAATCGACGACCTTCCATGAGTCGACCAGTAAATTCATCAACTATATGAACTTGTCCGTCCTGAACTACATAGGCAATATCTTTAATGTATGCGTACTGGGCCTTGAGTGATTGTTCCAAATGATGCGCCAATGTAAAATCATCAAACAAGTTTGTAATTCCTAGCCAATTTTCAATTTTTTTAACGCCAAGGTCGGTTAGAATTACTTGTTTTGCTTTTTCATCAAGTTCAAAATCGCCCGGATTAAGCCGTTTTACAAGAGATGCAAATTTAACATACAGTTCATTCGACTCCTCAGCAGGTTGCGAAATAATAAGAGGTGTGCGTGCCTCATCAATAAGAATCGAGTCTACCTCGTCAACAATGGTGAAATGATGAACCCCAACCTCCCCAACAGGATTGGTTTGAACCATATTTTCAAATGAATGAGCCATGTTGTCTCTTAAATAGTCAAACCCAAACTCATTGTTTGTTCCATACGTAACATCAGCAGCATATGCCTCTCTCCTTGATACCGGACGCATATATTTCCCATCACCAAAGGCATACTCTTTTGCGTTTGGTGTTTGATCAATTGCTTCTTCTGGTGTTAGGGAAAATAAGAATGATTGTTGATTATTATTAATACAACCAATGGTAAGTCCAAGCCTTGCATATACAAAACCCATCCACTCAGCGTCACGTTTAGCTAAATAGTCGTTGACGGTAACCAAATGTGCACCGCGACCAGTTAATGCGTTAAGATACATTGGGTGGACAGCAGCATGGGTTTTTCCTTCACCTGTTTTTTGTTCAGCAGCATATCCTCTGTGAAGTAAAATCCCTACCATTATTTGCTCATCGTATGACCGCTCACCGTAGGTTCGTTTGAAAACCTCGCGAACAAGAGCAAAAGCCTCTGGTACGATTTCATCTAAAATAGCCCGTTCATGCTGAATAAGAGAATCATGTAGCCCATCATCTTTATCCATTTGTTCACGAATTTTTTGTTTTAAAGACTTTGAATACTCCAGTAACTCTATATCAGACTTAACCTCAAATTCTTGTTCATAAGAATTTATATTTACTATCGTTGGATTAAGTGAATCTATCGTGCGCTGATTAGCATCAAAAACACGACGTAATATACCTAACATGTCGAGTGTATTGTAACATGAAAAAACGTGAGGCTAGAGAAGTTTTTTACCTTCCCTAGCCTCAGTATTTGTGATCTTCACCTTCAAATGGAACTCGTTTCTGGGTCCTTGTGGACTCCTCTTTTTCGAGAATACCCGATCAAACAACTTGGGCAAACCTGCTCGTCAATCCCAAAGAGCTTCCCGCATGATAGACACCTGTTTTGTGTATACACACGGGTGAATCTACGTGGATAAGACCTTTGTCTCATTCGTGACCCCTTTCGGAAACGGTTCCTCCAGAAACCCAAGCGAGTTAACTCTCGTTTTCCGGAGACATGTAACATTTCAGCCCCCTTTCATGTTTTAAACCTTTAAACGTACCTCCACAAAATGTCATTATACTATAACGTATTTGATTTTAGCTCTACACATAAGCCTTTCTATAAAACATTTTGACAATCACACCAAACCCACTTATTATTGGATAAAGAAATGAAACAGATATTTTATAGTTTTCTCCTTACGCTTGCGGTCACCCTTTTTATACCTTCTTCTGTTGAAGCAAAATCATACTCTATTACCCAAGACATCTTTGAACTTAAGATCCAGAAAGATGGATCTGTGGAGGTTATTGAACAATTGACATATGACTTTGACGGAAGCTTTAGTTGGGCCGAAATGTACATTCCAACCACCAAGGATTCCCGTAAGACACCTATCTCAAATTTCACAATAACTACAACTGATGGAACGCCCATCACCATTAATAGTGCAGCTCAAGGATACGAAGATTTTTATGCAAACTGGTCTTATACTGCCAAAGATGAACAAAAAACGTTTGTAATTCGGTATAGTATTGAAAATGCTGTAAGAACCTACACCAATGTTTCTGAATTGTACTGGAAAATAATCGGTCCTGATTGGGATGTTCCCCATAAGAATATTAAAGTAACAGTAACACTCCCTTCTCCTGCCCCTGCAACAAGTGATATCTATGTATTTGGACATGGTCCTTTAACCGGACAATCTGAAATAAAAGACAAACAAACCGTACTATTCACTGCAGATTCTGTTGCCTCAGGACAATTTATGGAAATTAGAACCATCTTCCCCTCAAACCTAGTTCCAGACTCAGTAGTTTCTGGCACCACTACTATAAATACGATCCTTGATGAAGAAAAAACATATGTTACGCAAACAATTAACGCAGCCAAATCAGCTCAACAAACTCAAACACTTATAGTTTTGTGGGCACTTATCTATGCTCCGCTTGCTCTCATTATCTGGTTTATCTGGTGGTACAAATTCTGGAAAAAAACTGGTGAAGAATACTCACTCCCAGATATCGAAAAATATATGAGAGATTTGCCATCAAATAGAAACCCGGCAGAAGTAGACTCCTTTTTATCACAAGGCAATAAACCTAACGTAAGGGCCTTTACGGCAACGATTTTTAGTTTAGCACAAAAGGGTTTCATTGAAATCACCGATAAACCAATCCAAAAAACGGGATTCTTTGGTACTAAACAAACATATGACACCAGATTAAAACGAAAAACGGATGAAAATATATCTACACTTGCGCCATACGAAAATGATGTCCTTACGTTTATCTTTACTACCGTTGAATCTTCACCTGACGGGATCCTCAAATCACTATTTGGAAAAGAACCAAAAGAAACTAAAACGGACAATGAGGTTACGATGGACGAAATTAAAGACTGGCTCAAAAGTAACCCGACAAAATTTCAAACATGGTTCAAATCATGGGCCGAGTCCATACAAAAAATGAGTGAGGATGTTATCGAGCCCGAAAGTATACAAGCCAATAAAAAGGCATGGATTGGAACATTGATCTTTACATTTGTTGGCCTTAACCCTTTGATAATCGTATTTGGTTTGATTCTCAACAGCCATATAAAACGATGGAAACAAAACTTAGCCAAAGAAGCACTCCAATGGAAATCATTTAAAAAGTTTTTAGATGACTTTGCTTCCTTTAAGGAATTACCACCAGAAAGCTATAAACTGTGGGAACACTATTTAGTTTTTGGAATTTTGTTTGGAAATGCGCAAGGGATAATAAAAATGCTTCCCGTTATTCTTGAAAACCCCAATGCATCGTATCCGCTGTGGTATCACATGACAACGATTAACGGAATTAGTGACATGACCCATACGGCAAGTTCAATATCTCAACTCTCTAATTCACTCAATGTATTAACATCAGAATTAAATACTGCCTCAACTTCAGCTGCACACTATTCTTCAGGAAGTGGTGGCGGATTTTCGGGAGGAGGAGGGGGTGGCGGTGGCGGTGGCGGCGGTGGCGCAGGGTAACGAAAGACCTCATGTCTTTCGTTACGGAAGTGCCAAGTAAGGCACTTCCTGGAGTATTCAGTGGCTAGGAAGGATATCGTGGATATTCAGGCAAATGCGATTTTTACCAAACACAAGGTCTTGAGTTTTACCTAATACTGAAAATACATACAAATATCATCACCATTTTGTGCGACATTGTATGAAGTTATTGTTCCATCAGGCCCAGCTGAACAAACGGAAGATTGATAAGCCCCACTCTCAGTATCAGGATGTCCATCATACAAATATCCTCGTCCCCATGGATCCAATGGAATAGACTCAACATATTCAGGAACAAGCCCACTTGCATCCCACAAGGCAGTGGTAAAGATATTGCCTGAAGCATCTGCAGGTACGTTTGCCTGTTCTAAAACACGGTACCTTTTAATCGCATCAAACAATTCCTTGATATCACTTTGAGCCTTCCCAACTCGAGAATTTTCGAGAGAACCTTGATAGCTCGCTATTCCAATGCCTGCTAACAAGCCGATGATAACAATTACGACCAAAAGTTCAATAAGCGTAAATCCTTTGAAACTGTGCATTTTTTAACTATAACTAACTATGCGCGTTTATAATAGGGTACGTAGAATATTATTCGTAGTACTTACAAATATCGTCACCATTTGGCACTACGTTGTGAGATGAAAAAGTCTGGTCAGGACCCGCAGAACACACTGAAGTTTGCCATTGCCCTGGTTCTGAAACTGGACTTCCATCATAAAAATACGGTGTCCCCCATGGGTCAACAGGAACACTTTCCAAGTACTCTGGAACTAGTCCAGTTGCTGCATCTTCCCACACAGCAACGGTAGAAATATTGTTTGGTGGTGGCCAATGCCCTTCTAATACAGAGTACCGTTTGACCGCATCAAATAGCTCTTTTACATCACTTTGAGCCTTCCCTATGCGAGATCTTTCGAGTGAACCTTGATAACTTGCAATACCAATCCCTGCCAATAAACCAATAATGACAATGACAACCAGAAGTTCAATAAGCGTAAATCCTTTGGGGCTGTGCATAAATTAATTGTATCTTATATCCCGAGGAAAATCTACTATATGCTTTTGTGGTAAGAAAACTGAACATACAGAGCATATATGACACTGCTCGTTAACATACCAATTAACGCACCAACAATGACGTCTATAGGGTAATGAACAAATAACAATACTCTTCCAACTGCAACCAAAACTGCAACTCCAAACCACACCTTGCGATTTGTATAATTATGGAGCCACAGTGTTGTAGCAATTGCAAACGCAACAGCTGCATGTCCCGATGGAAAAGATGCATAAGGGTTAACAGGTAACGTTAGCAGCTCAGTACCCAATGCCTGGAATGGTCGTGCCACAGGAAAAAGATACTTAATGATCGATACCCCAGTCCATGCGACCAACCCAGAAAAAAACAATTCAATAAACGTGCGCTTATGAGGTAAAAATAACGTTTTTAATCCAACAAAATATAAAACAATAAGTAATATCTCTCCAAAAAAGAGTCCAACTATCTGATACAGACTTATCATGACACTAATAATAGTACAGAAACTGCTAGAGCCAAAACAATACGATACACAATGAAAATTTTAAGAGAATTGGTATTTAAGTATTTTAGCAACCAGTTAATTGCCCATACCGCAACGACAAACGTTACGATTCCTGCAATTCCAACAAAACCCCAATCCACATCTGGAGTTTGAACCAAGTCGACAAGTTTAAAAATACCTGCACCAAAAGTAATTGGTCCACCTAAAAGAAACGAAAACTTAGCAGCCACATGTCGAGGAAGTCCTCGAAACATACTCGCTGTAATGGTAACTCCCGATCGTGATGTACCTGGAATGAGTGCGATTGACTGAAACAGTCCAATAATAATTGCATCGAGCTCACCAATTTGTGAAAGGTTTTTGTCTGCTGTTTCTGACTGTCCAACAACTTTGACCTCTGTATAATTTTGCTCAACCCACCACATAAAAACTGCTACACCAATGAGCATGACAACAACAACCCACGGGGAGCGTAAAACATCTTCAATGAGAGAGTCAAAAAGTAGTCCCAAACCTACGGCAGGAATAGAGGCAATAATTATTTTACGTAGTAACCTACTCTTTTTCCATGACCGAAGCATGCTAAACCACTCCGCTCTAAAATAATAAAAAATCGCTAACGCAGTTGCTAAATGTAGCACCGCATCAACTGTGAGCCCTTGATCTTGCACATTAAAAATCTGAGGCAACAGTAACAAATGACCAGATGATGAAATAGGGAAAAACTCAGTTATCCCTTGAATTATTCCTAGTATTATTGCGTATACATAATCCATTGTCTTGATTATAGCCCCTCACCTATCTCTCACAAGCCACTGATCTCTCCAGGAAGTGCCTTACTTGGCACTTCCTTTCAGCCTACGACCTCACCCAATAACATCTTTCCCCACCCATTCCCTCAAAACTTCAGGAACGATTACACTGCCATCCTCCTGTTGATAGGTATCTAAAATGGCAGCAATTGGACGAGTGTTTGTTATTGCCGTTGCAGAAATAGTATGTGGGTATACCGTTTCACCATCCTTGTTTTTATAACGAATATTAAGACGCCTTGAGTGGTAGCTAGCAAGATCAGAGTTTGAATGTGTCTCCATCCACGTCTGTTGACTGGGGAGCCACACCTCAACATCCCACTTTCTATGGGTGGCAAGGCCTACATCTCCTGTACACATCTCAAGTACATGATAGGTAAGTCCAAGCTCTTGTAATATTTCTTCTTCGATTTCTAAAGCCTCTTTCATATACGCTTGAGAAGTTTCAGGCGTTGTAAAATAGATCATTTCAACCTTATCAAATTGATGAACACGTTTTATTCCTCGCACATCCTTACCCCACGAACCAGCCTCAGATCTAAAACATGATGAAACCCCAGCATACTTAATGGGAAGATTGTTACCATCAAGCATATCGTCCATATGATACGAAACAAGGGCCTGTTCAGATGTCCCTACAAGGAATCGACGCTGTTCATCTTCTATCGTCTCACCTTGTGTTAGTTCATAAACCTGGTCATTCTCAGCTGGAAAATATCCGGTTCCATACAAAGGCCGTGATTTCACAATCACAGGTGGAATCATGAGGCTAAACCCACGCTGAGTAACTTTTTTAATTGCAAAACTCATCAACCCCCAATGAAGTAATGCTGCATCGCCTTTAAGAAAGCTAAAGCGAGAGCCTGAGATCTCACCACTTTTGGTTACATCAATTAAATCTAAACGTTCACCGATGTCAAGATGTGACTGAGCGTCAAAATTGAATATTTTCTTTTCTCCCCATACCTTTATCTCCTTGTTTCCTGACTCATCTGACCCAATTGGCATGCTTTCATGAGTAATATTTGGAAACCAATCCATATGTAATTGCCATTTCTGGTCAACAACACGAAGATTATCTTCGATTTCTTTGATCTGTTCTTTTACCTTCCTACCTTTCTCAATTTCTTCAGAAGATGGTTTTTGTGTTTTTTGTGCACCGATATTCCTTAAGGCACGTAACTTCTCGACCTCTGTTGTTAGCTCACTTCGTTTTTTATCAAGTTCAAGGAAAGCATCAACATCAAACTGTTCGCCTTTAAGATTACGATTTGTAATATTTTGTTTTAAGACCTCTGGATTGTTACGAATAAATGAAATGTCTAACATATTTTATGCTATTCCAGTTACGACGTGGATGACCCAACTGCCTCAAGAATATACACTTTAATAAACATAAATACAATACCAACAGCCAACAAAACTCCGTATAACGGCGTCTTTGCAATTACCCATCCATAAAGACTCCCGAGAATTGAAAGTGCCAATAATCCATTTCCAAGATTAATACTAAAAGACTTAAAAAAATGCCACACTTTTGCTATACCTTTTGAGGAATCATACACACTCACATGCTGTAACATCAAATCAGCCTTTGGTAACTCATCTTTTATTACCTCGATTACAAAAGCAAAACTCTCATCTGTTGAAACTAACTTAATATTCTCTGGATCATAAAATGGTGGTGCTACATAATGATTTTTTATTGCTCGAATAATAAATGACCCTGGGTTTACATTAAAACCATACTGCCCTAACCTGTTTGAAAATGTGACTTTTATGACTTCTTTGCTATCTTTATCCAAAAGCTCAACAGCTGCAAGTGGAATAATGTTTTTTGACACTGTTTCGCTACACAAACCCCAAACCGGTGTGTTACGTGCCAGACGAAAATCTGACAACAATTCATGAAGCAAAAAAGCGGGAAGATTCCAATAATACTTAAGAGGTAATCGTATCTCCACAAGTAAAATAGCAAACCCAAATGCTAAACCCACTAACACAACTAGTAATAATCGTTCTTCAACGAATGAAACAAGCGTGGGATCAGATTGTAAAGCCTCTAGAAATTCAAAAACCCCTTGTATTATCTGCATACTACCGTAATGATATCATAATATCCCGTCTAAATAGACAGGCAAAGATTGCAGTAAAAGAATTGATCCCCCTTTGCTATAATGACATTATGGATGATTCTACACAACCTATTGAAATAATTCGATCAGAAAAACTAAAAAAAATAGCAGCAATTCGTGACCTTGGATATAACCCGTACCCAGCAGTTCTTGAATTCAAGATAACCCCGATTAGTACGGCTACCCAAAGCACCGATGGTGAATCAGCACATGTTGCAGGTCGACTCACCAGTATTCGTGGTCATGGAGGAATTAAATTTGCAGATATTGCCGATGAAACAGGAACGATTCAACTTGCATTTAAAGATGATATCTTATCCCCCACACAACGTGAACTTCTTGGGCTTATGGACCCTGCAGACTTTGTTGAAGTTTCGGGAGAATTATTTACTACAAAAGCTGGAGAACTAACAATTAAGGTTACTGCTTTTAATCTTTTATCAAAAGCAATTCGCCCTCTTCCTGATAACCATGAAGGAATTAAAGACAAGGAAGTTAGATACCGCAAACGATATCTGGACCTCATGATTAATCCAGAAACACGGCGTATTTTTTCTATTCGCCACAAAATTGTAAAAGGGATTAGGACCTTCCTTGACGAAAAAGGCCTAACCGAAGTTGAAACGCCTGTTCTTCAACCACTTTATGGTGGCGCTAATGCAAAACCATTCACCACTCACATTAACGCCCTTGATACTGATGCATACCTTCGAATTGCTTCTGAGTTATACCTAAAAAGACTTGTTGTTGGAGGAATAGAAGGCGTTTATGATATTGCGAAAGATTTTAGGAATGAAGGTATTGACCAAACCCACTACCCTGAATTTAGTATGCTTGAAACCTATATCCCCTATATTGATTATCACGGAATGATGGATGTCATGGAAGAAATGATGCGTTACCTTGCTTTTGATGTGTTAGACATGAATTCTGTAACTGTTCATGATACTCAAGTTAACCTTAAAGGTGTGTGGAAACGGGTAGTCATGACTGACCTTATTCAACAAAAACTAAACCTTGATCCCCTGACAAAAACCCAAAAAGAGCTTGAGGTTTTTGCTCGTGAAAACCACCTTGAGTTTGCAAATACGATTACAAAAGGTGAACTTATCTTTTTAATATTCGACAAACTTTGTGCAGATTCCCTGATTGATCCAACATGGGTTATTGACTACCCACAAGAAATGAGTCCATTGTCAAAACAACATAGAGAAAAAGAGGGCTTTGTGGAACGCTTCGAACTCTACATTGGGGGAGTAGAGATCATGGATGGCTGGAGTGAAATTAACGATCCTATTGAACAGCGTGCCAGGTTTGAGGCTGAAGCATACCGAAACCTTGGAGATGGTGAGCAAGCACAACCAATTGATGAAGACTTCTTAGAAGCAATGGAACATGGTCTCCCCCCATTCGCAGGAATTGGAACCGGAATCGAAAGATTAACAATGTTCTTTACCAATAACTGGTCCATTCAGGAAGTAATATTATTCCCTTTCAAAAAACCATTACCAAAAGACGAACCTAAAACTCAAATCAATGAAAATATTGATGGTTTACCTTCACGTGACAAAGCACATGAGCTCCTTACCAAACATGTAACAGATGACTACCAACGACTACACGCAAAAATGATTGCTGCAGTTCTTGAAAACTATGCTATTAAAAATGGTGAAAATATTGATTTATGGTATCTTACCGGACTACTACATGACCTCGATTACACAGAATATCCAGTAGAACACCCTCAAAAAGAATGCGACTGGTTTGTTGAATGGAACTATCCCCAACAACTGATTCATGCGATTGAAGCCCACGCACATGAACGAACTAACGTTAAACCTCAGACAACACTCGCAAAAATGTTAGTCGCTACGGATGAAATAGCTGGTGTTATGTACGCATACGCCAAGTTACGCCCCGAAGGATTTGTTGGTATGAAACCATCTTCATTTAAGAAAAAATTAAAAGACAAGTCCTTTGCACCAAATATTTCGAGGGAAGATATCGAATATGCGCTTTCACATCTTGAAGGTGATGAGTCTGACCACTTTGCACTTATGATCGAGGTCTTTTGTTCAATGCCCGAACTTAAATCTGTTCACGCGGAAAAAATATAGAATTTCTATTTCTATGAATGAATCTTAATTATCTTATATTCAACAGAAGTATGAGGGAGCTTGATTTCAACAATATCTCCTTCTTTAAGACCCATCAGACTAGTTCCAACCGGGCTCTCATGACTAACCCTTCCAATTGTTGGATCAGCTTCTATTGACCCAACAATAGTAAGTGTCTGTTCTTTTCCTCGAACATCAACAGTAATGGTAGATCCAAGTTCAATATGTGCCTTTCCTGCAATATCTGACTTATCAACCACCTGTACTTTTTCTAAAACTTCAGTAAGTTCCAACAATCTTCCTTCAATAAGATTTAGTGCCTCTCTGGCAGCATTATACTCATCGTTATCTTCTAAACTACCCATATCTCTGGCATGTTTTACTCGAACAAGCGCTTTAGGTTTACTCTCAGCTTGCAATCGTTTTTTTTCATCTAAAAGATTGTTGTAGCCTTCCCTTGTTACGTAATAAGTGTGATCGTCCATATTTTTATGATATTGATGTTATCTCATATTCAACAGAACCTTGTGGCATAGTTAATGTAACAGTATCCCCAACAGACCTACCAATTAATGCACTTCCTACTGGAGATTCCGCCGAAATCTTGCCAATGGAAATATCTGACTCCTGTTCACCAACAACCATGAATTCACGAGTTGCACCATTGTATGTAACCTCAACTGTAGATCCGTGCTCTACCTTATCAAGTGAGCCAGATTTTTTAGAAATCTTTGCGTGTTTTACAATATGCTGGATTTCCTCAATTCGACCTTGTATTACAGCCTGCTTCTCACGAGCAGCATGATATGCGGCATTTTCTCGCAAATCTCCCAACGTTCGAGCCTCTTCCATGTATTTAATAATATTCGGACGTTGAACTGTGATTAAGTCATTAAGCTCTTGTGTAAGACTATCGTATCCACTCTGTGTTAGTAATATTTTTGGGTTACTCATTTGAATAAAATTTACCTGATAATGATACCAGACGTCATCAAGTGGCACGCAATACATAGCCGTTACGCATGGCACTAGCTGGGAAAATATCTACTCTATCCTTATAAACAATTCCTTCTTACCCTGCTATAACAACCTAAAACAGAAACAGTACACAATCAACAAAAAACCATAAAAAAAATTTATGAATTATTCCTAGTTTTAATCTTGTTATTTTAACTTTTGGTCAACAACCCAAGCGTTATATAAAATAAATATAACAGCAACCACAGGAACTGAAAGAAGTGCTCCCATAGGTCCACCAAGTTTTCCACCAATTAAAAGAGCTATTAATACAACGAGTGGGTCTAATCCAACAGCATGCTTCATAACTCGTGGTACAACTATACTTCCTTCCAACTGTTGAATAAGAATGAAAGCAACAACAACGACCACTACCTGTACTGGTGAAACCGCGAGAGCAACAAGTATTGCTGGTATAGCAGAAATAATAGGACCAATAATTGGAACAATTTCCAAAATACCTGCAATAATTGCCAGCGGAAGAGCAAAGGGCAGCCCAATCACTCGTAAAATAAGGTATGTTACCACACCAATAATTGTCATGAGAATTAATTCTCCTCGCAACCATGATCCCAACTTACTGTCAATCAAAGTAAATAGATTCTTATAATTTTTTTTATCATTTGTAGGAATAACTGCAACTAAAAACTTATGGATACGTTCATTTTCAAGTGAGAAGTAAAACGTAAAAATTAACATCATTATTACATCAAGAACACCACCAAACACGCTTGCTCCAAACCTAACAGCATCAAGCGGTACCGTTGCCAACTGTTTAGAAATCGTAGATAACGCATCAAGAATATACGGTTGAAATGGGGTACCTTCAATATTTAGACGAACAATTGATTCCTGTACAAACATTGGTACAGCACTAAAAAACCGCTGCATTTCACCCAAAAAAGGACCAAAGGTTAACCCCATACCAACTCCGACAATCAAAATAATAACAAGATAAACACTTACAACAGATGCCCAGCGAGGTAACCCATACTCCTCAAAACGCTTTACTGCCGGCATAATCGCAGCCATTATGATATATGCTATAAATAGCATTATTGCAATATCCATAAGCCAATATAAAAGAAAACCAAGAATACTCCAGAACATAATCTGCTTTAAAAGGCGAGCATCAAACGTTAAGGTGGCCATATCTACTTATCATACCATCTCTTAACACCTTCAACCACAAATTTTTCATACCCAGGCTCTAAAATATTTACCCAGGTTCTTTGTGGTCTTCTCCTTAGCCAATGGACTTGCTGACGAATATATGTATGAAGCTCACCAATAATTACTTGCTGCATTTCAAGAGATGTAATCTCTGATGCTATATATTTTTTGGCTGTTCTAAAAAGGAGTCCCTCCAATAACCGAGTCTGCGGAAATTCACGTATAAGATATTCTGTTTCATCACCCAATACGTTACTTTCAATAAGTTTTTGAATCCACTTGTCACTACGACGATATAATTCAGGATACTCAGAAGTTAGAACATACTCATAAATATCAATGTCTGACTCAGACCGAAGAGGTGAGAATGTTAATCCATCTTTAACACTTCCAACCTCACTTGCTACCTCTATATACCTTATAAGCCTTTGGGGATTGTTTTGGTCTGATTTGTTAAGAGAATTAAAACAGACTGGATCAACAGATTCTAATACCTTAAGTAGTTGATCACTAGTTTTTTCTCGCAAACTATTTCGAAGGATTTCATTTGGTCCCACGGTACTGTACGAGGCATGTCCTAACAGTGCATCTACATAAAACCCAGTTCCACCAACAACAACTGGAACCTTACCACTTTTCCATGCGTCATAAATAATGTCACATGAAGATAATACAAACGTAGTAACGTTATACTCTTGGTCCGGAGAAACAACATCATACCCATAAATTGTTACGCCATCCTGTAGCCAATACCCGTCATGCTTTACAAATTTTCCTTGAGTAGTATCTGGAGAAATTTTATTCGTAACATAATCAACACCCTTATATACCTGCCTTGAATCAGCAGAAATGATTATTCCGTTTATATATTGTAAAACTTCTATCCCCAATGAGGTTTTTCCTGTCCCTGTCGGTCCCGTTATCACAATAATTGGTTTTACCATAATTTGTTTTTGAAATATTGAATTAGCCTCCATATACACTTACAGAAAAACCCCAATTAAGGGGTTTTTCTGTAAGCATAAATGCTTAAAACGGTTTCCTCAACGAGATTACTTTACAGCTTCTTTAAGTGCTGAACCTGCTCGGAAAGCAGGAGTAACTTGTTCAGGGATATGGATAGGTTCACCCGTCTGTGGATTGCGACCCATACGTGCTGCGCGAGTACGTACTAAGAAAGTCCCAAAACCAGTAAGAGTTACTTTATTACCTTTTGCCAATTCTTCTGTAACAACACCGAGAAGTGCGTTTAATGCATCTTCTGCAGCGCGTTTAGTAAGATCAGCGCGTTCTGCCAATTCTTCAACAATTTGTGATTTGGTCATTTGAGATTCACCTCCCTTCACTAGAGTATTAACTCCTTGTGATGATGTCCTTTAAACAATGATACCTTCACAAGACGTCCAGTTACCATCTCAAACCTACACTTATCCTTAGATACCCTTTCATGATGCTTCAATCTCACCACGAGCGTACCATTCCTTTATTTTTCTGTCAAGCGATTACCTTATCACAGCGGGAAAACTCAGTGATCATGCCCTTCTTATCGAAACCAACTTTAATAGAATTAAAAACTTTTGGCCCCTCATACTCCCACACAAATGGGTCCGTTCTCCCCTCTACAAAGCGATCTACTATAATATCTGTCTTTACACCAAGCACTGAATTTTGAGATCCAACCATCCCTGCATCAGTTACGTAAAATGTTCCGTTGGGAAGTACCTGCAAATCTGATGTCGGCACGTGAGTATGTGTTCCAAAGACTCCGTGAGCTCTTCCATCAACATAATTCCCAAACGCCTTTTTTTCACTGGTAGCTTCTGCATGAAGATCCACCAAAACAATTGACCCTTCTGGAACATCCTTATACAGTTCATCAAATTTGATAAATGGATTTAAGACTGGCTCTCTCATAAATACTTCTCCTTGAAGATTTATTAGCGTTACCAATACACCGTTATGCGTAGTAAATGTAATAACTCCCGATCCTGGCATTTCACCGTTATAGTTTGCTGGCCGCAACAACCCATAGGTTTGATCGATAAGTAATTTTTCATACCCATTCGTACGAAAAACATGGTCACCACTTGTAAAATAATTCACGCCAGCATTATTCATCTCAAGCAAACTTTTTTCATTAACTCCACGTCCACCTGAAATATTTTCGGCATTCGCAATAACAAGATCAATATTGTTATCAATAATCAACTGAGGAAGAATCGTTTCTACAGAACGACGCCCTGGTCTGGCAACAATATCACCAATAAATAAAACGGTTAATTCATTGTGATGGGTTGTGAAATTCATAATAATACGAAACTATTACCTTATTACCTACCAGCCCCAAAGCCATTAGTGTGGTTTTGCAACTGCAGATGCAATAAGTTCTCTGACTACGGTAACTTTAATTGGTGCAGGAAAATTCGTAATCTGGTCATGTATTTTTTTAGAAATATCATGGGCAAGTTTTACCATTTCCGCATCAGTAATAAGTGCTGGATTTACAATCACACGAACTTCTTTACCGGCAGATATTGCAAAACTTTTATCAACACCTGAAAACGAATTTGCAATTGTCTCTAACTCTTTTATACGTTTTACATACCCTTCATAATCTTCTTTCCTGGCACCTGGACGTGAACCTGAGATTGCATCAGCAAGGTACATAATCACGGCTTCTGCAGTTGGGAATTTATCTTCATGATGATGCTCAAATGCTTGAACGATCTCCTCATCAATACCATACCGCCTTGCAATCTCAGCCCCAACAACAGCATGACCTTTATCTGTCTCAGCTGTAACCGCTTTACCCATGTCATGAAGCAAACATGCCTGACGCACAACCTCAACATCTGCGCCAACCTCAGTTGCAATTGCAACACCGATTTTTATAACTTCAAGTGTGTGATCAATCATGTTTTGACCGTAAGAGCTTCTAAACTTAAGTCTTCCAAGAAGCATGGTAATCTCTTCAGGCATTCGTGCAACTTTAGCACGGAACAAAAAGTCTTCTCCTGCTTCTTTAACAATTTGATCAACTTCCCCTTGGGCCTTTTCAAGTTCTTCTGTGATTCGTGTTGGCTGTATTCTGCCATCAGCGACCAATCGTTCCATTGCAATACGTGCAATTTCGCGTTTTACAGGATCAAAGCTTGAAACAGTAACCGTAGGTTCACCTGGCTCACCAATGTCTACACTTACACCTGATGCATCCTCAAACGATTTAATATTTCTCCCATCTTTACCAATAATTCTACCTTTCATTTCTTCTTCAGGAAGATCAATCGTGTTAATGGTATATTCCCCAACATTTTCAGTACCAACCCTTTGCATTGCAGTTATAAGAATATCCCTGGCCTTTTTATCGGACTCAAGACGAATCTGTTCCTCATTATCACGAATCTTGATTGCAGCCTCTGAAGCAAGTTCTTTTTCAAGAGCGATAGAAAGCTCTTTTTTTAGATCACTCACAGTTTCAGGTGATACCTTGGAAACCTTATCAATAAAGTCTTGTCTTGTCTGTGATAATTCTGTTAACGTTGATTCGTAGCGAGAAATAAGGATTGTGAGGGTTTCCTCTTGTTTGGTAGCTGTCTCGAGCTTCTTATCAGCTTCTTCACGCACTTTTAGTGCTTCATCTTTAGCCTCAAGCACTACTTCGCGCGCTTCAGTTTTAATATCTTTTGCTAACTGGTTATCACTCACAAAAGACTGTAGAAGTTCTTCTAATCTTGTCGTATCTGCCATATCGGGCCTATTGTAGCACAGTTTTGATAGCCTCCCAAGAATAACCCCGCCGTTTTAGGTAATTTACCAACCGTGTTTTTTGCTTCTCATCCGTTAAATCATATTTACCTTTTACCGCCTGGGCGTGAGTTGAAATATTTTCAGTATCAGACTGAGACTCTTCCATCCACACTCGTTTAGTCAGTTGGGAACTAATCCCCTTTTGCATTAACTCTGAAGTAATACGCCTCAATCCACTCGGTTTATTTTTTGATGTCCGTTGTTCAATCCACCATTTCACAAACTCTTCATCGTTTACATAGTTATATTCCATGAGCTTGTGGATAATTCGCTCAATAAACTGTTCCTTTCGCTCTTTTTCATCGGGTTCTTTAAATAGATCCCGTTTATACATTTTTTCTGACATGTGATCGTGAATCTCTTTTGACGAACGGGGACGACGGGATAAATAATCTAGAGATTTATTAAACATTGCACCAAAGTCAGACTCATCCTGAATACGTGAAAGATCGCTTGGTTCTAACTCATCACCTTTTTTTATATGAAGTCGAATAAGTGTATCTTCATCAATGCCGGTAAAAAATTCATCATCAACAAAAATATTATATCTACTCTTGTTCTTTTTCTGTACTGAGATTGAAGTGATTTTAGGCATTATTTTTGCTCCTTATACTTAGTCCTATCATAAATGCCCCAATTACCATAATTACACACGCAAAAAAAATAAAACCGATTTGATACGTAGAGACCTGCGAAACTGCACCAAACAATACATAAACGATAATAACGCCGACCTCCGTCAGAAACCCATTTATTGAAGAGACGGTTGCACGAGTAGCTGATTCAATTATATCTTGTAATTTCCCTTCAAACACAATCTGCACAATCGTAAAAAGAAACCCAAAAATAACAAGAAAAATAAGTACCCACATTTCAAATATATATGCAGCACAAAAAAGAAAAATCCCGTTAAGAGTAAATAGCGCATAAAAAAACATGTTAGACCTCTGACTAAATTTGTATGCAACATAACTCGCACATGCTTGTACACCGCTTATAATTGCCAATAATATTCCCAGCCCAGTATCCGGCAAATGTACTTCATGGGCAAATATAGGCCAATATTCATCAAGAGCACCTCCAAGAGAGAGTACAAATGCAAGGAACATTACTATCTTTAAAATCACTTTATTGTTGGTAATGTTTTTCACACCTTCTTTCAATAAGCTGAAATATTCCTTTTCGTGAGTTGATTGAATAATGGGAACCTGCGGCAACTGCAAGACAGCAAATCCTGAAACCACCACAGAAAAACAACTCAATAGCAATACCACTTGATACCCATAATGGATCGCAAACGATGCACCTAGAGATGCACACACAATCGCAATAAATGATAATGTTTTGGCGCGTCCATATACTTTTGTGAACTGTTGTTCCTGTTTCAAACGAATAAGTTCATCGTAAATGAGTGCCTGAAACGTACCAGACGTCAGTGCACTTTTTATACCCCACAAGACAAACCCTGCTGCAAAGCCCCAAAACGTAGGGTACAATAACCATATTGCATACCCTACTACGCGGATTAGCTGTCCTAAAAATAGGATGTTTTTTCTTGAATACATATCAGCCCACACACCCGAGGGAACTTCGAATAATAATGAAGTCACGGACCAGACACCCAACAATACCCCCACTTGCCATGGCTGCATCGAAAAATCAGTGAACATAACAGCATACAGTGGATAAATTAATACAAAGTCGTCAAAAAACTTGTACGCATAAATCTTCCATAGGAAATCTTTCATAAATCAACTATAGCAAGTTTACAATATGCTTTCTGTTTAGCTACTTGTTTACAAACTTGCTTGTACGTTACCCCCAGGTAAATAGTCAAAACATTCATGTTGTGAGGTAACAATATAACAGGACCAATAGTAAAACTAGATCTACTTCTTCTTTTCTTCTTTTTCGGTTTCGACAGGAACCTCTTCAATAGGAGCAGTTGAATCCACAGGTTTATCTTCCACGTCTTCCTCAGCACCAATAACAAGTGGAGCTCCTTGTTCCTTCATTTTAAGTAAAATCTCTCGCTCAATCTTAGTTGCAAGTTCTGGCTGTTCATTAAACAATTCCTTTACAGCCTCACGCCCTTGACCTAGGCGCTGTTCACCATAGCTAAACCACGATCCAGCTTTTTGTATAACTTCAACATCAACTCCAACATCAAGAATACTTCCAACACGTGAAATGCCTTCGCCAAACATAATATCAAATTCTGCTATCTTGAATGGAGGTGCAAGTTTATTTTTTACTACTTTAACTCGAACACGGTTCCCTAAATCTTGATCTCCTTGTTTGATTGAACTAATCCTCCTTATATCCATACGAACACTTGAATAAAACTTAAGCGCATTTCCACCAGTTGTTGTTTCTGGATTTCCAAACATAACACCAATCTTCATGCGCAACTGGTTAATGAAAATTATAGTGCAATTAGACCTACTTATTGCTCCGGTAAGTTTTCGCAAAGCCTGACTCATTAACCTGGCCTGCAAACCCATATGAGAATCACCCATTTCACCTTCAATTTCAGCACGTGGAACTAGAGCGGCAACTGAGTCAACAACAATAATATCTACCCCACCTGACCGTACAAGTGTTTCAGCAATCTCTAATGCTTGCTCACCGGTATCTGGCTGGGAAACTAATAGATCGTCTAAGTTAACTCCAATGTGCCCTGCGTATACAGGATCAAGAGCATGTTCAGCATCAATAAATGCACCAATCCCACCCATTTTCTGCATATTCGCCAAAACATGAAGAGCAAGAGTTGTTTTACCACTAGATTCTGGACCGAAAATCTCAACAATCCTTCCTTGAGGAACGCCACCAATACCAAGAGCTAAATCTAGGGCAATTGAACCTGTTGGTATAGACTTCATACCCTCTCCGCGTCCAGCCTCATTGAGTTTCATAATGGAACCCTTACCGAATTGTTTTTCGATTTGGTCCATCGCTAACTTGACTGCTTCTAATCGTTCGCTAGTTGCCATTGTTTATAGAGTATATCACACACCCATGGAGTGTAAATAGGCAGATATATAATCCCCATTTCGTCGTTTTACCAGTTACAAATTACTAATTATAATCTTTTTCTAACCCATCTTTCGTGCGACTTTATCCACGTCATTTCTTATTGCGTCGACATCTCGCTGAATTCTCTCAAGAGTTTCATTGGTCTTTTTTAGCTGTTCGAGGATTGCAGTCTCAACTCCAGCAGGATCTTGTGTATTTTCTCCAAAATTAAATGCCATAATGTAGTCACCCCTTTTCGGAAAATTTTAACTTCATAAATTATAAATCGTTTCCTGTATATGACAAATTAAAACTTTTATTGATGAGCGGAAAATCTGGTACTACATTGTGGGCTCCCGCATGCCCAACTAGAGGCCAATTCACCCATGAGGGGTCTCGTGGCGCAACTCTCCCTATGTTGCCATCATTATCGGTAGTGACAAGATAAAGAATTTCTCCACGCCATCCTTCGACTACACTTAGAGCAACGGCATTCTTCCTAAATATATTACTGCTCTCAGCACACAAAGGTCCATCAGGTAGTACCTTTAATGCCTGTTCGATGAGTTTGATTGATGCGCGAACCTCCTTGACACGAACACAAAATCTTGCATGCACATCTCCGCTTTGCTCAGTTTCAATTTCAGTAAACCCTAATTCGTTGTATGCCGCGTAAGGAAAATCAACTCGCGAATCATTTTTAATGCCAACCGCCTTAGCCACAACTCCTGTTGCACCATAGTCCTCTACGATTTTACGTGACAATTCGCCTGTGCCTTTGAGACGATTAATAAGCGAAGTACTATTTTCGGCTATGTGAATAACTTCGTTAAAATCTTTCAGTATCCTTCCCAACTCT
>PCSU01000054.1 GCA_002771355.1 candidate division WWE3 bacterium CG22_combo_CG10-13_8_21_14_all_39_12
TTCCTGCGATTTCTAACTGTTTACTTGGGGCAGTGGTACCAATACCTACGTTTGTTCCCGTGTCATAAAGCGTACCTATTCCCACGGTATTTGCGTCACTCCAACGTGCTACGTAGTTTATTGTTCCTGATCCGTCAACAAGCGATGAACCCCATACGCGGCTATCAATCGTTCGTGTTTGCAGAAGGCCTGCACTGTGCGTGACAACCGTATCAGTAGCACCGACGTTTAATGTACCAATCGTTGCAGTTCCATTTACGGTAAGAGCGTTGGTAGCAAGTGACAATAAATCAGTATCAGTACTTAATCCAACCGTTGTGCCCGTAAGGTACAGATTGCCCGTTCCAAAAGCTGCTGATGCCAGTCCCGAAAATGCACCCGTTGTTAAACTTGCGGTTCCATCGGTTAGAGTTGTACCTTGAACTTGTCCGGTTGAGGTTATTGCTCCGCTTCCAATGGTTCCAACTCCTGTTAAGTTGCCGGATGAAAACGCCCAGTTTCCAGCAAAAGTACCGTCGGTTATAGTGTTGGCCCCTAAATCAAGAGTTCCACCCAAATACAGATTATTCCATTCGTAGGTATCGGAACCAATATTGTGAGTTAAGGTTGTGGTTGGGTACATATTGCCAGCAACATCAAGCTTTGCATTGGGTGCGGTGGTACCAATCCCCACATTCCCTGTCACATTAGCATTACCGGTAACAGACAAGGCATTTACAGGATTCGTTGTTCCAACTCCCACATTCCCTAACGTTGCAATAGTATCGGTGTTTGTGTATGGCGTTAGCGTTGTGCCGGTACGTGTCCAAAAACCGATACTGCCGGTACCTACTGGTGATGCCCATTCAAGATTGCCGGAACCATCGTTCCTAAGAGTTGAATTTGCTACGCCCTGTGCGGATGGAAACGAGATTGCAACATCATTAATGCGAACAATGTTTCCCGATGAATTAACCTGGAATGGACTGCCTGACCCAACGGATAGCATGGATGCGGGAGCGGTGGTGCCAATCCCCACTCTACCTTCTGATGTAACCGTCATGTGATCGTCACCGTTTTCTTGAAAGCGTATATTACCACCAACTCCAGCAACTATCGCCGCATCAGAGACACCAAGTGAAGCGGCTCCTGCCCAACTATCGCCAGCCAAATATATTCCAGCACCAGTTAAATAACTACTTCCACCAAGTAAAGATAAATACCCCGTGTCAGTAAGCCTAGCAATATGCTGAGTACCAATATCATCACCGGATAAAATAACGTTACCCAAAACATCAAATGTTGCCCCTGGATTTGTTGTTCCAATCCCGACCCTTGCATTTGCCGTATCAAAACTCAATAAATTAGTTTCAACCGAAAATGCATTTTGGATAGAGTCTTTAATATCAACATTGGTTGACTGATTTGAAACATCAATTGTTATTGCATTAATCCTAGCCAAAAGCGAACTTGGTGCAAGTAAAATATCCCCGTTTCCATCCACAATAAACTGCCCACTGTTAATATTTACATCCGCCGTTCCTGTTGCAAACGTTATGTTTTGATTTGCCGCCAATGTTGAAAAACTCATTACCCCACCCGAGGTGAACTGCTGCGCTCCCGTTGTAGTTGTAGTAAACGACGCACCTGTTACACTCGTTGCGGCTCCCGCATGCCCAATATCAATTGCCGTTGCATTAGTCTGACCGATTTTTAGCGCTCCACCTGTGTTAGTGTCAATGCCGTATCCGGGCTGAACTTGAATATTTCCCGTGGTCGCAATCGCTAAATTCCCACTCGCAAAACTCGCCGACCCATCACTGTTGATCCACCCCGCCGTTCCCGTATTGGTATTTATTGTTACCGTTCCATTGCCAAACGTTGCATTGCCTGCCGAAAGCAAATCGCCACCGCCATTTACCGAAAATACCGAAGTTGAAAGACTTGCACCGCCATAAATGTTAAAGGCCTTGCCCGTTGTAATGTCATCACTATCAACTTTTACTACAAGCGCATCACCACTCGTTAACGCATCAGCGTTTATGACAAACCCTGAACCACTCGTTATAGACGTGGTATTAAGCTGCGCTGCCGCATCTGCACCATCTAGCGTGGTATCGATTACAAACACATCGGCCGTATCGCCATTTTTGCGAACCAAAAACGCCTCGGCGTTAGTTGCATCAACAATATTTGAACCATCAAAAATAGTAATCGTGCCATCATCACCTATGGTTATGTTTCCATTGTCGGCAATACCAATACGCTCGGTTCCATCAGTGAGTGAAAACGTGCCGCCCGTTGTATCGTAACTAACAGTCACTCCGTCAGCTGAAGTAATAAGCACATTGCCAGAAGTGGCCGTAGAGAGCGTAAGATCACCTGTTGTGGTGGTTACGTTTGAGTTTGCTGTACCGTTTATACCAAACCCTGCTGAAGTAAGAATACTGAGCGTTGCCGAATCCATATCAATCATCCCACCAGCGTTTACAATATCAATATCATTCGTTCCGTCACCATTAAGCGTAAGCGTTCCACTGTCTGATGTAATTGAAACTGCCGTTCCCCCCATGGTTAGCGTGCTGTTTGAATCAATTGATGTTGCACCTGTTGCATTAAGTACAAACATTCCAAGAGGCGTAAGTGTAAAAGTGGCTCCATCAAGCGTAATGTCACCCGTTACGTTTACATCCAAATATCCGCCGGATGTAAGTGTGGTGTTTCGTCCCGATATGAGTGACAGATCACTGGATGCGCCTAATGCAGAGATGGCTTGTGAACCTGCGTTGGTGATCGTAAGCAATCCGCCTGGACCAGTGATGGTATCAGCAGAGCCAAACAGTGATAGATCACCTGTTGCATTAAACTGCGCGTAATTAGCAATTCCACCGTCTCCAAATTTACTGTCACCGACTACAGCTAGTTTTGCAAGTGGAGCAGTGGTGCCGATCCCAACGTTATATGAAATGTCATCCGGAGAAAGATTGGTTCCCACTAAGTTCCATGGACCGGCAGTTGAAGACACATCTGTCCAGCTTGCGTTTCCACTCGAATCCGACACCAAAACATACCCAGCAACGCCTCCATTTGTCATCTGAAACGTAGTAGTGCTAGTCTTTCCGTAAACGTCGAGTCTTGCCTGTGGGTCAGTCGTACCGACACCAACATACCCTGTCGATTCCCCCAGAAACAGCACTTCGGCTGCAAGACTGCTCGTAATACGCAGGTCACCCCTCGTTGCACTTAAAGCAATACTTTGTCCGGCGTTATATGCCTGTTGCAAACCCCCACCAACCACTGTCCAATCCTCAGTATCTGACTTGTAATAGTACAAAAAATCATCGTCTTGGTTATAGACCAGTGCTCCCGTTCCAAGCTGGGTAAGAGCTTGTATAGTTGCTAAATTAGCATAGTTTTCAACTTGAAGTTGTCCGTTAAATACCGTGTCGCCATTAAACACCGAATCTCCTGTTACATTCACATCGCCAGTCATCGTAAAATTACCCGTCACTACGGCACCACCTGCAATGGTTGTAAATCCATTGGAATCAACCGAAAACACGCGCTTTACGCCCGAACTATCGTAAATAATAAGTTCCTTTGAACCAAGCTCATCGCCTAGAACAAATGCAATATCACCATCAGACGTGAGCGTAATCACATCTAAAGTCTCAGCATCAATCGTCTCTCCATCGGCGAGCGTTATTTTTCCACCATGAACAGAGACGTCACCTTCAACACTAAAGTTTGCAACATACCCAGCATCTGGATTTGAAACAGTTACCGTTGTGTTTCTTGTGCCACTTGATGCGTCGATTATAATATCACCTTCGTAGGTAAGAAATGGTGTGGTTAGGCTCCCTATAACCAAATTCCCGGATTCTGTTATGTAATAATTGGTGGATTGAAAATATAGATTACCGTTTGGGTCAAGCGTTAATGAACCGGTTCCACTAAACGTCTGCGGTCCAGTAACCTTAAGATCTCCATTGATCACTACATCACCATCAGTCACCCTGATTCCACCTTGAAATTGGGCATCACCTGTTGTAAGCGTAGATGCAAGCGTCGAAAGCCCAGAAACATCAATTGTTTTTGCAAACGTGGCTGGTCCCAAAACCGAAAGTGTGGCAAGCGTTGACGCGCCTTCTACATTCAATTCGTCACGTACAATCATCCACTGCACATTCCCACCACCAAGCGCCCAATAATCCCCTCCTGACTGTAAATAAAACACACCTTGACCACGTGACTGGGCAACTAAAAAGTCAGGGCCTACCCATTCCCCATTAACTTCCAGTGCAAAATTCTCTAATCGCATCGTTGCATACTTGTAATCAGAGAACACAGCCGCATGTTCGTACTCTACGAAAGTGGCTTCAGAGAGCGAAATGCGGGTTTCATCAGCCAGCACGGAACCATTATCTCCATGCGCAAGATCACGATTACCCACACAATCAATACCTAACACATTGGCAGCACGAGTAGATACGTTACAAACAAAATTTTCTTGAAACCGAGATTGGAAATTAGCTGTAAACGTATTAATTTTTGCAACTTGTGTTGCATCTAGCCCAAGAAACACTATCCCAGCTGTAATAAACAATAGAATCATACTGAGTCCAAAAACTAAGGATGTAAATCCTAAAGATTGTTTTTTTACCGGTTCAACAGTAGAAGCAGTTTCATCAACCTTTCGAGGACCATGCATTTTTTGAATAGGAAACACGACAGGCTTAACCTCTACTCTCGATACTAGTGATTCTTGTTTATGAGCGATGCCATTTTTACGTTCGACTGCTTTCATTTCTTCTTCGGCAAAATGGTCATATATCTCGGAGTTTGATAATCCTTGTTTTTTGAGACTTTCGATTGTCTTTATCGTGGCAACAACTGAAAGTGGATAGTGCCCTACAACTGAGTCATCCGTCTCTGAAAATTTGCGAACCATGCGAGGCAAAAGCCCAAGCTTGGTGTAATACCGAAGCGTGTTATATGGATCAGAACCTGTTCGACCAATTCTAATACCACCATTCTTAAGAATTTCAATGAGTTTATTTACTGATACCAACTCAGTATTATCGGCTACATCCGTATGGTTATTTTTAGTTGTTGTAGCAGTGTGTGTACTCTCCATGTTGGCAGTGGCAATTATCTCCGTTCCAAAAGGCTCTTATACCTGTTTTCCCGTTACGATAAATGTAGCATCCACACTTAAACAGAGTCAATACGCAACTGCATTACTATAGTGCTTGTTTCGGAGGGTTACCCCGATTAGGGGTAACCCCGGTTTAAACCGTATAGTAATCACTCACTCTAGCTTAAGCCCATCCAAAAACATCTCTTCTTCTTCACGATCATCACCTTGTAAACCAAGATACTCTTCGACAAACGATTTATATACTTTTGACGTAGATTTTTGATATCCAGCGAAATACCCTAAAATCTCTTCAGTAATCAACCATGGTATGTGCTGCCTACCCACATATGCACTATAACTCGATGGACAATCCATCAAACCCGAAAGCGATACAGTAGGATATGGATTAATGTGGATATATCTAGAAAGATGCAGGTATTGTCTTGGGTCAAACACTCGCACTGCCCGATACGTACCTTGCCAGACCGAACCTTCAGCTTCATACTTTTCGTTATAATATGCCGTAAAACAAGAGCAGACAACGGACAAGAGTTTAGACATTCCGTATTTGGTTTTTAACTTCAACAGAAGGTGAAAATGGTTAGGCATTAAACAATAGGCGTGTAATTCAACCTCCTGGTACAAAGGGTATTTTGTTGGAACGAGGGTTATTATTTTGGTCTTGGGATCAAGTTTCTCCTCAAGAAATGATGGGTCTAGGTATTTTTTAAGAAGATATAGAAACATTGCATAATCTTGCTCGTCGTGAAATACAATCTGCTTGTTTCTCCCACGATTATAGGCGTGATATCGTTCTCCCTGAATTAAATGCTTGTCTTTATTCTTGTGAGGCATAATCTTCCTTCACGCAAGGAAGACGAAGACATAGTACATTAACTTATTGTTGAGAGCGTCTTCCACCACGCTAAAGAAATTATACCATAAGCTTTTGCATTACTATTATGCTTAAACCAGGGTTACCCGATTAGGGGTAACCCTCCGAAACAAAAAGTTGTAGTCTACTTAAAAC
Source organism: candidate division WWE3 bacterium CG22_combo_CG10-13_8_21_14_all_39_12 (assembly GCA_002771355.1). Lineage (GTDB taxonomy): Bacteria > Patescibacteriota > 4484-211 > 4484-211. Next base: position 6,150 of record PCSU01000054.1, read on the forward strand.
TTACTGAACCGTAATTGTATACAGTTTTGACCTGCGTGGGCGTGAGGGCGTAGTTATATACTAGGATATCATCCATTTGGCCATTCAACCAACTTGCTCCTGTATATCTTGTCCCAGCACGAAGGAAGCGAAAATCAGCATCAACAGTTGTTCCCGTATTCACAAGATTCCCATTAAGATATATCTTTGAATCTGATATAGTCATCGTAACTACAACATGTTGCCATGTATTGTTTGCCATGAGACTCCTAGGAATTTCGACTTTACCAAAAAAGCAAACATTTCCTGTGGCATCGGTACAGCTCCCCGAAACGTAATCCTGCAATATCCACCAATTCCCTGTATCCGTTGCATCCCTACCATCAAGAAGGTACTGCACTCCTCCGTTAAGATCTGATTTCTTAAACCAAAACGCCAATGTACCATCAACATAATCACCATTCCCAGATAAATTGACCCAATCATCCGTCCCATCAAACTCTAAACTCGCATTGAATTTCCCTGTTGCGCCGTCTTTCCAGGCCTCACCTGCTGCACCTGTACATATACCTGCAGAGGTATTTGATCCACTCCCCCCAATGGTAATCGTCCCATTATTCCCTGCAGGAGAGTCGTTCTCTGTTGGAGCAGAATTATACGCAACCGTGCCCTGACATTCGTCAAATTTGTACTGCGCGATAGGTGCTCCTTGGTTATATTCCCAGGCGACTTGGGCAGGCGTTCTGGCGTAGTTATAAATACGAACTTGGTCTATTGTCCCAGTAAAATAGTCGCTGCTGTAACCACGTGCTATCACATCCACTCCGGCGTTCGTTTTATACGTTGTTGTACCTGACAGATCCAATATGCCATCTACATATATGGCATAGTTACCAGTTGCCTGGTCATGAGTCACAGTAATATAATGCCACACTCCATCATTGACAGTAATATTCCCGGTAAAATTACTCCAACTCGTATAGTAATGGTTGTAGCGCACTTTACCTCCGTGTACACCAAAACCCAAATATACGCCTCCCGTGGTATCGCCGATAACATTTTGAGCAGCATTACCCGCATAGCTAGCAGTAGCATCAGCACTTGTTGTTTTAATCCATGCTGAAAAGCTCAACCCCGCTGCTAATACGAATCTTGTGTAGGACACACTGTCATCAGTTCCATCAAAGTCCAACGCACTACCAAATTTCCCTGGAGACCAATCACTTGTCGTCATAGTTCCATTCATCGTCCCCGTATACCCACTTCCTGAAGTATCATACGTACTAGTCGTTCCCGTCCCTTCATCAAACTTCCACTCCCCCACAGGTGCACTGCAGGTACTTGTATCGCCTGGCACACAGTATTCGCGAGCGCTAGAATTATCTGCTGTTACCCCATCGCCTGATGTAGAGGTTGATCCTAATACAATAGCCTTACCGGCGTTGTATTCGGTGAGGATTTGATCGGGGGTTAGGGACGTTGAGTAAATCTTAAAATCATCAATGACCCCATCAACATAATTTGAGTATGAAGTCCTTCCTATATAGACTTCACTTCCGGTTATATAAATTGGATATTCACTCGGTGTAGCAAGTTGACCATTCACGTAGTACTGCCCAGAGGAGTTAACAATATGCTCCCAATTACCCGTGGTACCTTGGTCATACCAAAAACTTACTGTTGATTTATCCGCTACAGTTGAAACGTAAACATCATCGCCGTAAGCTGTCAAGTTGGAAGAACTCAACCAAATGGTGCTAAACTACCTTGAGAGATATCATTACCACAGACCTCATATAAGTCTTGGGA
>PCSU01000075.1:0-4262 GCA_002771355.1 candidate division WWE3 bacterium CG22_combo_CG10-13_8_21_14_all_39_12
TTCTTTTACGTCTTTTGCTATGTAATTTGTCGACATGGTGGTTCACCTCCTTTCAGAGAGACTCACTGTCTAGTTTAATGGGTACCCGCCAAATCGTCAGTCCAGAATTGTGATAGTTTGCCCACCAGCACTTCTTTGCCGGGCAGGTTTTTATCGGCAATTGTCATAAAGTCTGACACGCCGTCACTACCAATGGCAAGTGACTCAACGCTTGAAGTTGGTACCTGAACAGGTACATCAAACGAAAGAAGCTTGGCGTCAATGGATGATCCCACCAGCCCGTACCCTAGGTAGGGCGGTTCGTTGCTTGGAAATGGTCCAACAATAGTTACTTCATTGTTTAGGGCATACACGCCATCACGAATAGTAAAGATATACGTTCCAAACGGTGCAATCATAAATCCTGTTATGGTAAACAAGAAATATTCGTTGACCGTTTGTGAAAGACTCTCTCCCATTGATGTGGCGAGCATTCGCAGTTGAGCGATTGTATCTTGCCGTATTGCCTCCCAGTATGGGAACGTAACCGCAGATTCGGTAAAATCAAATGAGGTGTAGTCAATCTGCTTTCCAACTCGTAATGCGTAATACTCTAGTCGCTGGGCCACGATGTTAGCGCCAAGGTGTGCTCCGACTTCGGAATGTTTTCCGGCACTACATCCGTCAGCAATTACGCCGATCGCAATCTGCGTGTTTCTTTGCATTGTGTACGCGTCTTGGTTATTTCGCATACTGTTGGTATGCGATGTTCCCGTAACAGTACCAGATGTGACTTTAAATGCGTTCATGCATGGTGCCTCCTTTTTGATAAATGAGTTGTTAACGTGCTTACAATTTACTGTAGTGTAGTAAGTGTTGTTTATACACTAAGTATGGTGTGTAATTTACACTAAGTGTTGAAATCTGTCAACGCGCAATTTGAGTTTGTGTGAAAGTATTCGTCAGGTTAATTTATTTTGATGTAAATTTTTGTGGCTTGCCCCATTGTCATCCCGTACTTGATACGGGATCTATTGTTTCTTCGTGTAAAATGTACACATGGCTACGTCACTTCCCTACTCAATCGTTGCAACGGATGTTGTGATTTTTTCTTTGATTGAAAACAGACTTCACGTATTGTTACTTGAACTTAAAGAAGATCCCTTTGTGGGAATGTGTGCTTTGCCGGGAGGTCTTGTTCAGTCTACTGAAACAATCGATGCATCCGCAAAACGCCACCTCAAAGAAAAAGCAGGAGTTTCGAATAACTACATGGAACAGCTATACACATTTGGTGAGGTTGATAGAGACCCAAGGGGACGGGTGATTTCTGTTGCCTACATGGCGCTTGTTCTTGAAACCCAAACAAATCCCCAGACTATTGATAGGTATGCGGGGATATCGTGGTACCCAGTTTCAAAACTCCCATCACTTGCCTATGATCACGCACAAATTATTGTGGTGGCAAGGGAACGATTGGTTTCAAAACTGGGCTATTCAAATATTATCTTTGCACTACTTCCTCAGGAGTTCACGTTAACCCAGCTTCAGGATACATATGAGTTGTTGCTAGAAGAACCATTAGATAAAAGGAATTTTAGAAAAAAGGTATTGTCATTGGATATTATTGAAAAAACAGGAAATGTTGAAGAAGGGGTGAAAAATCGACCAGCAGCTATGTATTCGTTTACATCTCGTGTACTTAAGCAAGTAAATATTTTATAAGGTCAGAAAGCACTTATCGCCATATACCAATGTGCCTATGTTTGTGGTGGTAAAATGCAAGTGAAGTTTACACAAAACTTCAAGATGAGAAAAACGAATGCGCACCGAAAACGCGGAAAGTATGAAGTTTGTTCAACAAACTTCAAGATCAGAGATGAATACACAGTGGAGTTTATGTAATAAACTCCTAAAAAATGAAAGCATAGCTTTCTTTTAATGCCCTTGTAGCTCAATTGGATAGAGCGTCTGACTTCGGATCAGGAGGTTGCAGGTTCGACTCCTGCCAGGGGCACCAAGTTTCGCAAAGCGAAACTCTGAGTTTACTGAGTAAACTCAACTTTCTTTTAATGCGGTGTTGTATCCAATACTTTTCTTGGTTACACCTATCCTGGCTCAAGATTCGGACAAGTTTCATGGGTACATGCATACATGTTTCGGAGTGTTGAGTAACAAATTTGATTTCACCAATAAACCCATTCTGTTTTTGTTACAATGTGTGTGCGTCTGTGCAGCACACATAGATACAATGTCTAATTTTATAACAAAATACAAAAAACAAATATTTTTTATTGTCATAGGTATTGTGTGTGTGATTTTCTTTCTAGTTTTTACGACAGCAGATGATTCGAAGCAGTCAAAGCTTGATCTTGAAGATCAAAGTGCATTAGTCACGCCAGGTATAATCTCTGATGAAAATACAATCATTGAGACAAAACCTAAAACATTTTCAATAATCAGTCCCGAAGGTGACGCTTTTGAAAAAGGTCAGGCACGAGGCTGGAAAGCAAAACTTGAGAATTATGAAAGCGAGTTAGATGCTATGGCCGACTGTAATTGGAAATTCTACCTCAATGAAAATAATGAAGAAATTCTTTATCAGGAGCAAACAGGTAGAGTCATTCTGAGTATTGATGGGAAAAATTATTGTGGATTCACTTCTACTTTTATTGAAAATCGAGGGGAGCTTCGTGTTGTTGTAACAATTAATTTTACGGATAAAATTACGCAACTTGAAGAGACATATACTGCTGAGCGGGAATACATTGTTGATTAGATATAGAGAGATCTGTCCGTTCCAAATCTACTACTTGGTCGTTAACGTTTTTAATTAAAATTCTGACCACTTTCCCATTAGTGATGAAGACAATTTGAACAGTATCTTTATTCTTGGAATTGCAAAACAAGTACGTGCTCAAACACTATTTCTTAAAAGACATTAACCCAGTAATTCGATTTTACATTCTTTCCGACACCGTATTTATTAGCGCAGATGATTTACCCGTGCCGATTGTTGTGCGATTTGCCGTTACGGGGTAGTCAAAAATGCAAGCTGGGATTTGTGGAGTAAAGTTCTAACAGCCTTTACTAAGCTGCACCACTGAATTGCGGTAGCACTTCTTGGTAGTTTTGTTCCAAAACTACACGTTCTTAAAGTGATGTTAGATAATTCGTAAACCCAACATCTGTTGAATTACACCACAATATTTATTTATCAGCAGTTTTTCTTGAGTTTGCTGAATGAACTTCAAGCTTTAAAACTACACTACAAGTACAAATGGGCATTAAGTACTCACCGCCTCCTTCTCCTATATCTCGATTAACATCAATCAACTACAATGAATGAGCTAGAAGTGGACTTTTACATGTAGTTTCTCATTCAGAGAAAGGAAAATACCATGTGTGGGATTGTTGTTGTGTACAGTGTTAACGGTGATACTTCTCGTACCATACCTATGGCAATTGGTGCATCAAAGTATGTAAAGCATCGTGGACAGCAAGGTGCAGGTGTATGTGTGATCACTCCTGAAGGTACTGTTATGCACCATTCGGGAGTAGGAGCATTTGATGCAGTTATAAAGCCAACTGACATCGAAAAAATGGGTAGGGATCATCGGCTTGCTATGGTTCAGTGTAGATGGGGAACCTATGGTGGGTATCATGAAAATAACGTGCAGCCGATTGTTGTGAACTCATCAAATGATATTCCTGTTTGTGTCGTTCACAACGGCCAGTTTATTCTTATGCCCGATCTGTTATCCCAACGGGATTTAACAGATGATATTGAAAGCGATACTTTGCTTTTTGCTCGCCTACTAGCTCGCTATAGTGGGAACGATTGGGATTCACATGTTGTATCTGTTCTATCTAAAACACTCGGAGCTTACAGTCTGGCAATTTCGATCCACGATGTTTTGTTTTTAACCCGGGATTCATATGGCGTGAGGCCTTTGTATCTTGGGAGTTTAGACGGAGCGTATATTGCTGCTTCCGAGACCCAAGCGATAACCGCCATTGGTGGTACGATTATTCGTGAAATTGGTTGTGGTGAGATTCTCAAAATCGATACAAGTGGCTTGCATGTTTTGGTTAAGGGTAACGGGCATCAAAGACATGTGTGCGAATTTGAAAGCGCCTACCTGTGTCGACCGGACTCAATGATGCAGTCTTTCAATGGGAACCGATCTTTGTTTCATGCCAGGTTTAGGTTTGAGCTTGGAGAAGCTGTGGCTTTGGAATCCCCTGTTAAACACGCCAAAATGGTTGTAGGCGTTCCTGAT
>PCSU01000075.1:4283-12178 GCA_002771355.1 candidate division WWE3 bacterium CG22_combo_CG10-13_8_21_14_all_39_12
TGTGGCTTTGGAATCCCCTGTTAAACACGCCAAAATGGTTGTAGGCGTTCCTGATTCTGGAATGTTTTTTGCTAAAGGGTTTTCAAAAGAATGTGGTGTCTCAGATGTCATGGCACTATTGCGCGAACGAGATTCATCAAGTCGGTTATTTATGGATGATGAATTTTTGGGCACAATATCTGGGAAGGTCCTTTCGAAGTTAAGTTTAATCCCAGATCCAGAGCTATGGGAAGATTCAGTAGTTGTTTTTTGTGATGATTCCCTGGTTCGGGCAAATGTATCCCGGGCATTAACAAAAGCAGCGTTTGATCTGGGCGCTTTGGAAGTACACTGGCGACTTTCGTTTCCGTGGATAAAGCATCCCTGTCCATTTGGGATTAATACTCGAACCTATGCAGAGCTCATTGCTGCGCAGTTTGCTGACGAGGACACAGAACGGTTAGTAGCAAAGCATATTGGCGCAACGAGTGTGCGCTACATCTCGCCAGAGGGATTTTTGCGTGTTCTTCTGGGTGGCACTATTGTTATTCCACAGGACCCCGAGATGATTTTTATTGCTAACGGCGGGTGTGGATACTGTGTTACAGGTAAATCACCAATGGGGTGATTAAAAAAACTAAACCCCTATCGGCATGGTGTCGGTAGGGGTTTTATCTTGATGACAATGTCTATAAGAGACCGTATTATTACAGTAATGCCAAAAAGAGGTGTGCATATTAAACATTACTTTCTTCAAGAGATTAATCCTGTTATTAGGTTCCTCATACTTTCGGACACTGTTTTAATTGGTGCAGCAGGTTTGCTTGGTCCAATTTTTGCACTCTTTATAGAAGAGTTTATTGAGGGTGGTAATGGTGCTGTAGCAGGTACAGCCGCAGGAATATACCTTTTTTCGAGAAGTATTCTTCAGATTCCGATAGCTCATTATCTTGACAAAATCCGAGGTGAAAAAGATGATTTTTGGTTAATGTTCATCTTTTCTTTGCTAACAGCAGTCGTTCCATTGTTGTATCTTTTTATACAGACTCCTACTGAACTATATGTTGTTCAGTTTATATTAGGATTATCTACAGCCTTTACGTATCCTGCATATATGGCGATTTTCACAAGACATATTGACAGGAATAAAGAAGGGACCGAATGGGGAATATATTTTACACTTACCGATGTGACAAGTGCCCTTCTTGCTATTGTTGGGGGATATCTTGCAATAACCTCAGGTTTTTTTGTTCTTATTGGTATTGTTGTCGTTTTGTCATTATTGGGTAGTTTGCTTTTGCTACCCATACGACCTTATTTACAAAAGCGTGGTTAATGCTATTTTTCCACTATATAACTTAACCAATCATTAGGGTGCCATAGGCATCTATCAATTGATTTAACATTTGAATTTTGGCGAACTGCAACATATACATTGGGATGAGCAAAAAATAATGCAGGAATATCTTCAGATAACAGTTCTTGCATCGTGTTGTATGCGATCTTTCTTTTATCAAGATCTGTTTCTAATCTGCCATCTTCTAGTGCCTTATCCATGCGCCTGTTTTTATAACCAGAGACATTTAACCCACCTTGAGAAAGATCGGTTTGTGTTGAATGCCAAAATGTATATTGATCTGGATCATGACCAAAGTCTTGATGTGCTAACAAAACGTCATATTCCCTTTCATAGAGCATCTGTTCAACATTTCCTGGTGAAATCATTGTAAAGGTAGCCTTAAAACCATACGATTCAAGAGTTTTTCTAATGGATGCAATTGAGACTAAATCTGATACATCAGGCATGACAGAAACTTTTAGTGGAGACTCAGCAGGAATAATGTCAAATGCCACTCTCATATCCTCTTCAGTTTTTTCTGTATTAATATTGTGTTTAGTATAAGCCCAGTGTCCACTAGAAAGTGCATACCGTAATGAAGGCAGGTTTTCTTGTTGAGTAAAAATACTGGCGATAGATTCATTTAAAGACATACTGTGTACTGGATGGTTGGCGTCACGTGAACTGTTAGAAAACCAGGTTATTCCTGTACCGCAAACCTGATGTGCGCTTGATTCAATATTGGGCCATTCTGCTAATTCACTGGAAATATCTTTATTTGTAAAAAACCCTATATCAATGCTTCCATTTTTTAGTTTGGCAGCTATCTCCTTTTCTGACTCTAAAAATACAACGTCATATTGTCTTGAGGTTTTTGTGTTTTCTATGTTGATTTTTGAAATGTGATTATTTTCAACAGAAATTTTTTTAACCGATAAATTGGTAGCACTTACTGGTTGAATTGCATATAAAGAGGATGGAATTTCATTAAGGGCGATGTTCTCCCATATGTGTCGAGGTAAAATACCAATATTTAGAGACTCTAGAAACGGAGAGAATGACTCTGTCAAAGACAATTTCAAAGTATTTTGATTTATTTGTGTTAAACCAACGTTTGAGAACCTAGCTTTTTCAGGCCCATTATATTCAGGCGATTGGATAAGATTATATGTAAAGATGACATCGGCTGCTGTAATTGGTGTGCCATCTTCCCAGAATGCGTCATTAACAAGCGTTATGATATATGTTTTTCCGCCATCAGATAGTTCCCATGATTCTGCCAAATCCCCTATCGGAAGTGAGTTTTCATTAAATGTAATAAGTGATCTGTAAAATAGTTTAACAAGTGACTCATCAACACTATTGGCTGAAGAATATAGAGGGTTTATGATCCCAGGTGTACCAACAATACCTATGGTGATTTTACCCGTTTGTGTTTTTATGAATTGTATAGCTCCTGAAACCAATAAATAACTTGTCGCAATTAGTAGGATACTAATTATAGCCGGTTGGATCCATGATCGGATGAAGAATCTAGAAAAAAATATTTTCATACAACAATTACGTTATTTGGTTAAGAGTACCCCCGCGAGTGAACTAAGAGTAAATACAATTGCTACAAAAATAGTGCCCCAGAAAATGAATTTTTCCGCGCCACGACGGGTATAGTATACTTCTCCGCCGCCACCAAAAGTGCTTCCTAAGCCGACACCTTTACTTTGTATTAGTATAAGAGCCATCAATAACACAGCGGAAATGACCTGGATAATTTGGAGTCCGAATCTCATGTGCATATTGTAGTAGGCATGATGTGTTTTGGCAAATGTAATATGAGCAACTATCACAAATTGTTTAGCATCCTATGGGTTAATTTAGAGTCTCACGTATAATGAAAACATGCACGCAGACCCTATGTTATTGGCTCAAATCGGTAAGCTTCCTCAAAATCCTGGAGTTTACTTATTTAAAGATTCCAAAGGGAAACCATTGTATATAGGGAAATCAAAATCTATTCGAGATAGGGTTAAACAATATTTTACCGTGCAGTCTCATTTGGGAAAACGTACTGCCGAACTTCTTTCAACAACAAAAAAACTTGATCATATTGAGACCGAGACAGAATTTGAAGCGTTGCTTTTAGAAGCTGATCTCATAAAGCGATATCGGCCGCAGTTTAATACCCAGTGGAAAGATGATAAAAGGTTTTTGTATATAAAAATTTGTAATGCTAAGTATAAACAAAATCAAGGAATAACAAAGACCGTTGAGAATAATATATGGCCTTGGGTAACGGTAGATAGAAAACCTGATGATCCACGGGCTCTCTATTTTGGTCCTTTCCCAAATGCACAAACAGTTCGTATCGTATTACGGTTATTAAGACGTGCGTTTCCATGGTGCAAGTATGCTACGCCAGAGCAGGCAAAACGCGCACATAAAGCATGTTTTTATTCACATATTGGGCTATGTTCAGGAATATGCAATAACAACCCTGACCTATATTTGTATTGGATAAATATTAACCAACTCGTTAAGTTTTTGAGTGGGAAAAAAGAAACTGTGGTTGCATATTATAAAAAGAAAATGGATAAAGCTTCGTTAACTTTGCGATATGAAGATGCGGGCTTATATAGAGACACGATTGAAAAACTTGATTATATTTCGCAATCATTTCATTCTTCATACGAATATCTTACCAACACAAACCTTAAAGAAGATATTCGTGCTCAGGAAATTATAGAGTTGTTTTTATCGATTGGACTTACCGAACCTCAAGATCCACATTCAATTATTATTGAAGGATATGACATTTCAAACATCGGTAAAGATTATACTGTTGGTGCACGAGTTGTTTTTGCCGGTGGGGATCCAGATACAAGCTCCTACCGGCGATATAAGATCAATCATGAGAAGCTCCCTGATGATTTTGCCGCCATGAATGAAGTGCTTACAAGACGGTTGCGTAAAAAGGATGATCTTCCTGATTTGTTACTGATTGATGGGGGTAAAGGACAACTATCCGTTGTATTGGACATAGCTCAAAAATTAGAAATCAAGACTCCAATTGTTGGATTAGCAAAACGCGAGGAAACGCTTGTGGTGTATCGGGAGGGTATATACAAAGAAATTAAGTTACCAAAACGTTCAGGAGCAGTAAAACTTGTTCAGCGCATCCGGGATGAAGCCCATCGGTTCGCTCAAAACTATCATAAGTTGTTAAGAAAAAAAGGGTTTACGCTGTAAATCAAAAAATGGGTTTGTTCAATGATGATGTAACATTAAGAAATGTTTTATATTACAAAAACGTACTGCCCAAGATCAATAACCGCCATTTACTAACGAACAATCATCCCGTACCATATAACCATGTTTAGAAAACTCATGTTGCGATATCTCATCATGGGGGTGGCGTTATGGGTAGTTATTCTTGGCGTACCGGGAATTACCTATACTGGAGATATCTTAAGTTTATTTAAGATGGTTTTAGTTTTGTGGCTCATTAGTTTAGCGATGAGACCAACGCTTCATGTTATTCGTATTCCTGTTGAAATTGCAACAATGACTATTGGCAATATTGTTTTACATAGCGTTGCTCTGTGGACTTTTTCACGCTATATCATTGGATTTGAGATTAATACATTTTGGTTTAGTGGGATAAAAGGAGGATCATTTTTAGTGGTTCCTTTTGAAATCCCTATCATTTTTGCGATCCTTATATCGGCATTACTGTTAACATTTGTAAGTACAATATTATATTGGTTGACTAAATGATAAAACGCACATTGGTAAGTAGACTATTTATAACCAGTGCATTTGTCGTGTATTTGTTCTCTATAGGTACGCAACACGTGAGTGCAGCTCCATATACCGATTCGATAGAATCCATATATCATGTGGGATTAGATGGGTCTACGCAGGTTGAACAAAGTATAAACTTTACGAGACAAACATCTGAATCATATCCAGAACGATTTAGTGTACTCGTTGGTGACGAAAAGATTTACAACGTGAGAGTAGTTTCTGGTGGGGTAAGTTTAGAATCTACTCTGCTCAATAATGAAATTTCGGTAGTCATTCCTCAAGAGCTTGGTGTCAAACAAGATTTTTTGATTGAACTGTATTATACCTACGATGACATTGTAACTGTAAACGGACAACTGCATGAGATTTCTTTACCAGTTTTTACATCGAGTGGTGATATTGAAGTTGTTAATCAAGACCTATCAATTGTTACCCCTTTAGAGTGGGGATCCGTATCATTCTCATCTCAGATAGCTGCAAGAACGGAGTATTTGGAAGATTCAATAATTACCAATTTTAGTATTGTACCAACTGCTCATAAATCACTTTTCAATATTGTATTTGGTAGTGAACAGTGGTTTAACATTGAAGCTACGTACAGACTAGTCAATAATCAGGATGTTCCTGTTCAACAGGAAATAGCGTTACTGCCAGTTGTGGAAAATTACCAGGACGTAAGTATTATTTCACTAGAGCCAAAACCTGAGTCTGTTCGGATCGATCAAGACTCAAATATTTTAGCCCTCTATGAACTTGAACCACAATCAAAACAATCAATAGTATTTACGGGGACTGTTCGTTTATATAGTACTCATTCAACACCAACTGGTTCGTCGCTTGAAGATAGATTGTCTTATACCATTCCCGATACGTATTGGGAATCCAACGATCCAGCGATTAAAGATATATTAGCTACCGAAAATATTGACTCTGCTCAACAAATATTTGATTATGTATCAAGTCATTTAACATATAGTAGTGACCGTGCCTTGACTGAAGATGTGTATAGATTTGGTGCACTTGAAGCACTCAAACATACTAACCAAGCGGTATGTATGGAGTTTACTGATTTAATGATTGCACTTTTACGGGCGGCTGGAATTCCTGCACGAGAAGTAAATGGCTATACACACTTTTCGGGAAATGAAGTGGTAAATCTTCCAACGATTAGCGATGAATTACATGCGTGGGTTGAATATTGGGATGACCAGAAAGGGTGGGTTTTTGCAGATCCTACGTGGACCAGTGCAACGGGAAGTGATTATTTTTCTCAGTTTGATTTACGCCATATTGTTTTTGTGAGACATGGAATCTCTTCACAATATCCACTTTCTGCAGGAGCATACCGAGATAAGGGTGATTCCACACGGCATATTGTGGTTAATGTATTGTCTCAATCGCCACATGAGGGTACCCCAATTAAAGACTGGGTTATAGACATGAACGCACGTGAATTATCTTTATGGGAGCGGTTTATTGTGTGGTTAAAAAAGCTTCTGAGATTTGAGTAGGATACGTTATTACAGTTTTTTGTATTTATCCAATAGTCTTTTTAAATGATCTCCTGTATATGAATTGCCATCAGCTATGATATCTTTTACAGTTCCTTGTGCAAGAATGCGTCCTCCTCTGTCTCCTCCTTCAGGACCAAGATCAATAATCCAGTCGGCAGTTTTTATAACATCAAGGTTATGCTCAATTACAATGACAGTGTTTCCTTGTTCAACCAAATGATGAAGAACTTCAAGTAATTTATCAATATCGGCAAAGTGTAGTCCGGTCGTTGGCTCATCAAGAATATATACTGTTTTACCAGTACTTCGCTTTGATAATTCACTTGATAGTTTAATTCGTTGTGCTTCCCCACCAGATAGTGTTGGTGCAGGTTGTCCGAGTTTTATGTAGCTTAATCCAACATCCATTAAAGTCTGCATTTTTGTTTGAATACTGGGTATAGATTTAAAAAACGCATTTGCTTCTTCGATTGTCATACCAAGAACCTCGGAGATATCTTTGTTCTTAAATTTAATATCAAGTGTTTCTCTATTGTATCTGGATCCATTACAAACCTCACAGGTTACATATACGTCGGGTAAAAATTGCATTTCGATTTTTAGTTGACCATCACCTTGGCAGTGTTCACAACGACCACCTTTAACATTAAAACTGAATCTACCGGATTTATATCCACGGGCTTGTGATTCTGGCATACTTGCAAATAATTCACGTATATCGGTAAAAACACCAGTGTATGTTGCGGGATTTGAGCGTGGAGTTCTTCCAATTGGTTGTTGGTTAATCTCAATTACTTTGTCGACCTGATCTAATCCATCAAGAGAAACGTGTTCACCAGGAACCATTTTGGCCTTATTCTTTTCTACCGCAAGCCGTTTATATAGAGTGTCTACGATGAGTGTAGATTTGCCTGAACCTGAAACACCGGTTACACAAATAAAATTTTTGAGTGGAAAAGACACACTTACATTTTTAAGATTATTTTCGTTTGCACCGGTAAGTGTGAGCATCTTTTCGGTATCAATTGTTCGTGCGTGTTTGTGAGGATGAACTATTTTTTCTCCACTCATGAATTTTCCGGTAAGAGATTTTGGGTTATCCATAATATCTTGTGGGGTACCCTCAGCTATAACTTCTCCACCGTGCTCCCCTGCCCCAGGACCAAAATCTATCATCCAATCGGCAGCCATCATGGTATCCAGGTCATGTTCAACAATTAATACTGAGTTACCAAGGTCACGTAGGTTTCGTAGTGTTCCTA
>PCSU01000035.1 GCA_002771355.1 candidate division WWE3 bacterium CG22_combo_CG10-13_8_21_14_all_39_12
AGCCCCGTAGAAGTCTAGATTGTACCCAAACTAGCGCACTGCGGGGAGTACTTCACTTATAAACAACAAACTGACCAATTGAGTTTCATCATAATATCAGTTTGTTCTGTGATCGCAAGGAGCCTGATACAATCACATAGATGACATATAAACAGGCTGAACAGTATATATACTCATTAATTTCTCGAAAGGTCACTGATGGGAAAACTATTCCAGCACGCATGACTTTGCTTTTAGAAAAACTTGATAATCCCCAAAATGATGTACGCATCATACATGTAGCGGGAACGTCAGGTAAAGGTTCAACAGTTACTCTGTTGGCATCAATTCTTACAGAATCCGGGTATAACACGGGTAGTTATACGTCACCGCACGTGGTTGATCTCAGGGAAAGAATACAGATCAACCAAGCACTAATTACTAAATCTGTATTTCTAAAGTTAGTTGAAAGGGTTGCGGAGGCAATTAAAACTCTCAACAAAGAGGAGATATTTCCAACGTATTTTGAGGTTTTGTTTGCAATTTCGTTACTATATTTTCGTGATCAAAACGTTGATGCTGCAGTCATTGAGACGGGAATTGGCGGAACAAACGATGCAACCTCAGTCATCACACCTATATTGTCAGTCATTACTTCGGTAGGGTTAGATCATACTGATAAGTTGGGTAATACACTTTCCAAAATTGCTGGTCATAAAGCGGGAATTATTAAGTTGGAAGTGCCAGTGGTAAGCGGAGTAATTGAAGAAGAAGCGAAAGTGGTCATTAACCAGAAAGCGAAAGACGAAAGGGCACCGATTCTAAACATAGGTGATGAGTTTGGTTATGAGGTGGTGACTGAAGCACTAAATTCTAAACACCAAATTCTAAAGGAAGAGGATAAGAAGACTGATTTGTTAAGGAGAAGTAGTAATTCTGTGGTGCCGCTGATTGGTTTTGAGTTTTGGACTGTGTTACCTAGACCCGACAGGTCTAGGTTTGAAGTTGGGATGAGGGGGAGTTTTCAGGCACATAACGGGGCGTTAGCGATTCAATCAGCATTGCTTTTGAGTAAGATGGGTTTTGGTGATATTTCGGATTCGTCCATTCAAACGGGATTACAAACGGCAAGAATTCCCGGACGCATGGAGTTTATTAACACAACTCCGTTTACGATTCTTGACGTGGCGCACAGTGTGCCAAAGATTAAAGCACTTGTCACAAGTTATTGCGATTTGGAGATTGAGAAGGCAACTGTTATTTTTGCCTGTGGTAACAAAACCAATTATAAAGAAATGCTTTGCGAATTATCAACAATTTCAAATAACATCATAATAACTGAGTTTGAGACTAAAAATGGTCCGCAAATCGCACGTCACGTTAACACATATTCCGTTGATGGTGAAGCGTGGGCACATGCAATATCATTTGAAAAAGATCCACAAAAGGCTATAGCAAAAGCCAAAGTATATGGTGCCCCTATTCTTGTTACTGGATCAGTGTTTTTTATTAGTGCAATTCGACCGTTGTTTCTATAGATGATAAAATACAACCTACAGCTCAATTTGGGGATTGTTCATTAATTCTATAAAAAGGAGGCTACAATGTTTCAGCAGCGAACGATTCATATTTCGACAAATCTCGATTTAGGTCGAGAACATGGAGCTCAACTTGTACATCAGTTTTTACGGGTGAACGAGACACTTGCAGCGTACCAAAGGGAAAAGCGGTTACGTGAAGGAGTTGGACCTGTTGTTCAACCCGGAAAAGCCGCCAAAGAAGCGGTTCGTGATTGATAGGTGGTCTAAAGAGTTGGAAGGGAGAGATCCTTTCCAACTCTTTTTTTATTGCCTTCCGACTCTATACGGGTTATTTCGGGGTTCGGGGTAACCCCGAAATGGGCTGATAGTGTTTACTAGATCTAGTAGAAATTTTTCTAGTCCTTTTCATTTTCTAAGTACTTCTCAGTACTGGTTATCATCAGAAACTTTTGCTGCATAGAGGAGCCGATTGATTTGGCTTGACGAAAATGCTTCCCCGTAAATGCTTACTCGAGTGATTTTACCCTTAAACGAACGGACTATTCCTTCATGAGTTGTGCCAATAAGAGTTGTTTGTGTATCATCTGAACCGGCTAGGCTTGTAAAGTCTGACCAGGTTTGTTCGCCAGCTTTTACCCCATTATAAAATATGTGTGTGAACCACCAGAAGGACCTGTTTTTGCAACAACAGCAACATGATTCCATTGGTTGAGTTTAATAAATGGCCCCGTTGCACTGCTCACACTTCCAAAAAAGGGTGTTGCTTGTCCTTGTTTGCTCACCGAAAAATGGAGTCGACAATCATTTCCAGAGGGTTGGTAGGTGTATAAGGAATATGAACGAGGATTATTTCCCTTAGCTACAATTCCAGCATAGCTATTACCTGGATATACACATATTTCAGGTTTTATCCATGCCGAGATTGTCACATTTTGTGTTACCCGAAGGTTTCCACTATCGGGAATTTCAAGATAATCTCCCGAGCCATCAAAAACTAACGATGCGCTATTTGAAGAGTTATTATCTGACGGTGTATCAGTGGTATCCCATGTGGTATTGCCAACGAGAGTCGCAGTGTTTTCGTGTCCACTAACATCGGAAACACTTGTTCCTGAACCGCTTTCCATCAACCATCTGGCTTTAGTATCAATACCGGAAAGCTGATGAATTTCTCGCTCAAGATTAAGGCCGCGTGAGACAAGTGCTTTGTCGGTATTTCCACCAAAACTTGCAATACCAATACCCGCCAAAATTCCAATTATTACAATTACGACCAAAAGCTCAATAAGAGTAAATCCTTTGCTATGCATCTTTGTATATATTTATATCACTGTAGACAGGTTATTCCCAGTTTTGGTTAATGTGGTGGCCGCCAAGACTAGGACTACATTTAAAAACGGGAATGTTAACAATAATGTCATCGGGGGTAAAATGCGTTCCATCGGGTCCAACAGACAATAGATTGTCAGTATGACAGCCTATCTCCCCTTCGTTTTCATTAAACAAAAATGGGTTTCCCCAAGGATCAGTGAGTGGGAAATCAATTGTAATAAAACCTTCTGTTGCAGTGTTAAGACGGTCAAGTGTTTGCTTGTATTGGGTCCAACAGGTATCTGTTTGGGCAATATCCATGACCGGCCCTTTGTTTCTACATATACATTCAGAACAGTAACTTCCTGAAATTTCACCAAAGGTTTTATTGGTAACTAGTCGTGCAGCCTTAATAAGGTCAATAAACTCGCTCATGTGGGACCTAGCGGTTGTGTACTGAGAACGTTCAATTGACCCCGTGAAGGATGCAATGCCGATTCCAGCGAGTAGTCCAATAATAACGATAACAACTAAAAGTTCAATAAGAGTAAATCCATTTTTTTGCATAACTGTAAGTAATTTGTACCACCTTTAGGGCATAGAAAAAAGTAACGCACGATGATTTTCAGGTTTAATAAAGTGATCAATGATGTTTTTTGATGAGCATGCAAGCGTGCTACAATTTTGTGTACGTTACGTATATAAAAAAATAGGTCTCGTAAGGAGGAGAATATGCCAACAGTTAACGATTGGTTATCGTGGTTTTGTGGATTACAGCAACGTTTTTCTGGCAATGGGGTGAGTGTTTTAGGACCAACTACGAAGGGAAATAATGACGAATGCGTAGTGATGTCTTTTCGTCCTATTGGTTGGATTAAGTATCGGGTTATGTTTGTGTTGGCCAATGATCGCCTTGTAGTTGGAATCGATCAGCCAATATATGGTGGGCATGAGATGGGGATGTACTTTGGGTCCTTATCCCCACAAGAGAAAGAGGAAATTGTCGATTATGTGGAGCACGTTTTATATATGAAGGAGGAGGCGGCGGTTCTTTTTACCATTAAGATTCATTGGGAAAAGAGAATCGGAACAGAGAAGAAAAGCAGGTAGTTTATAGTCAAAAAGCGCCAAAGGGATTGTAATCCTTTTGGCGCTTTACGATTTTGGAGTACTTTTGGTCAATATTAAAGTAAAAAGGTATAATTGGTTTATGTTAAAAAAAGTTACACCTACCGTAAAACAGGTTTTTGATGCGTTTATTCCTGAATACACTCGTATTCCCCTTGAGGTTTTTACTAAGCCGTTTGAGGTACTGGTTTCAACCATGTTATCAGCTAGAACGCGAGATGAAGTAACGCACAAAGTGTGTGAGGAAAAGTTGTTCAAAAAAGCTAAAACACTTGAGCAGATGGCAAAATTGTCAGAGGCGGAATTGGAAAAATTGGTATACCCGGTGAGTTTTTATCGAAACAAATCAAAAGCGCTTAAAAAACTTCTTCAGGTCATTGTCAATGATTATGACGGGAAGGTTCCGCAGACTCGTGAGGAGTTAACCTCATTACCAGGAGTGGGTAATAAAACTGCGAGTTTGGTTTTATCACGGGCATTTGGAGTGCCAGCAATTGCTGTTGATACGCATGTTAATCAAATTTCAAATATGCTGGGGTGGGTTAATGAGACTGATCCAGATAAAGTTTCAGATCTCCTTGAAAAAATTATTCCTAAAAATCAGTGGATTGATGTGAATAAGTATTTTGTGAGTGTCGGGCAAAAATATAGAAGCAAAAAGCAAATGAAAGAATTTTTAGAGAGTAAAGGGCTTCTTGTAATGTCATCCCGTACTTGATACGGGATCTAGGGGCAAAATCTAGATTCTCAGTTTAATTAGGTCTTTTTCTTTCTTGTAGCTGGTTTTGTAACTCCAATTTTTTTAGCAAGCCAAGGGGTGAGTGGCGGTTCAATCATAAGGGTGAGTAGTATTACCCACATGCCAACAGCAATGACAAATGTTGAGTCAATAACACTGTGTGTGGCTGCAATAATAAGTAATATAGCAGCAATGATGCCCGTTTCTCGTATGAGGCTTAAAAACAGTAGTTCGTTGAACTTAAGTTTGTGGGTATAAACCCAGGGGGCAAGTGACACAAAAACGCTCAATGGGCGAATAACTACAATGAATAAAATTGCAGTAATTATTCCAACAGGTGCGTATCCAATAATAGTTGCAAGGGGAACAAGTCCTCCAAGAATAATAAAGATAAACGGTTTAATTAAATGATCAAGCAAACTGTCGTAAAAAGGAATTACCTTTTTCATACCACCTTCATGATCAACTAAAAGACCTGCGGTAAATGATGCTAAAAGTCCCGCTCCGCCAAGTAAATTGCCTAGAACAAACGTGAAAAACGGTACAGCAATGAGTAGTGCAGGGTCACTTTTTGCACCATCTTTTTTGTAGTAAAAGTGTTTAACTAAGATATACCCTAAATAGCCAACCAGAATTCCAGATAAGATTTGAAGCGCCAACGCATCATAAGTAGCTTTTTGAAGGAGAGGAAGAAATGGAGAAAGTACTGAAGAACCGAGAGTGATGGGGGTTGAAATAATAGCTATGAGTAGGAATCTGGTTAAGATGCTGCCACTTACGTCTGAGAGAGCGCTTTCAGAAATAGCAAATTCTCGTAAAAATGGACGTTTAAAGGTAAGAGATTTTAAGGTGGGGATAATTGCTGAAGGATCTGTAGAGGCTAGTGCTGCGGCTAAAATTGCAATTGACGGGAGAAGTGCTGATGAAAATGTGCCAATAAGAGTGGTAAATCCCGTAAGAATACCCGTGAATAATAATGTAGAGATCACAAGGCCCAAAAACGAAAGAGAAAGTATAGGTAAAAACCATTTTTTAAAGTTTTTAAAAGGTACTTCAAGTCCACCGGCAAATAGGATTATGGCGCCAAACACTTCCATAACTAGTTGTAGTGGTTCTAGGTTGTTGGTAAAAATGCCAAGAATTGGTTGCATAGCAAATCCAGCAAAGATTGCCCATACAAAAGAGGGAATAAGGGTTTTTGGTGCAATGCGGTTAAGCAAATAACCTACAAAAAAGATGGTTCCAATTACAAAAACGGGTAAATTATGGTCATGATATAAATTGGGGTTATTTGATAAGAGGGAATAACTTAAGAATGAAATAAAGAATAACAGGACAATGAGTCCAGTGTAGGGAATAAATCGGTTCACTTGTTTATAGTAGAGGAGTCAATTTAATTTGTCTATGGAATAAAAAAAGAGAGAAAGCAGATAACTGCTTTCTCTCTTGGTGTTGCGGTGAAGAGGCGCGAAACGTTCTTCGCGCTTCTTTGGGGTTATTCGAAAATAACTGGAGTTAGAAAGATAGCCGGCAGGCTGTCGTTCCAGTTAATGCTCACGACAAATGTCTGGTCGTTGAGACTAATCAGTTGGCCATTACAGCGACCAGTGACTTGATTGGCAGAGAGGCCAGCGAACGAGATTGCCTGGCAGTCCCCGCCAATTTCACCTTGGGAAGGGTAGTACTGCAATGACCCAACTGCGTCGTTGGCAAAGGTGGGGAACCCATTAGAAAGTTCCACGGGATCGCCAGTGATCCGAACCACCTTGATTTGCAGGTTGTCATGGTCATAGTTATTCCCATAGAGGTATATGACGCTGGGGTACTCGTCTAACCCCTCAATCACTGCAAGAATTCGTAGGGGCGAGAGATAACCACCTTGATAATTGTCGTGGGTTGCACCTACGAGGGTTATATTTCCAACGACAAGAGTATTGTAGAGAATCTCTTTGTCAATCGAGAAATTGTATCCACTCGTCGTAGAGTAGGAGGTATCTCCTGGCAGTTCCCGTTGGATTCTCCAGCTTGTGAGTACCGGACTGTATTTTTTGAGTGTATTGGCAACGACACGGTGGCGCTCAAGCCCATCTGCATTCATGGTAATTTCTCGAACGAACCATGTTGCAGGTTCGCTCCAGTTGCCAAAGAGGACGTAGGCAACATTCGAATTTACAGATAGGTACCCAAGGGGGCTTTCTGCCATAGAAAACGAATATCCATTCAAGGTCATGGTATTTGTAATCACGACTTTTTCGTCGCCGTCGGCTTCCATGGACCAGTCACCCAGCCGGATTGGTGCTGGGTAATCGTAACTCGGCTCAGGCGCAGAGAAGTAAATCGTATCTCCAGGATGTACATCACCTACGTAGGTCCAGTCGAACCCTTCAACAAGTTTGTTGTATCTGAAAGGGCTTTTTGTTCCATTCATCTCATGGATCAGATGGCTGTACCGTTGAATCGCTTCTGGTGAGATATCCCACTCTTTGGCGAGCGCAAGCAGGTTATCGCCCTCACGCACTTCGTAGGTGGTATAGCTCATTGTTACCGCTGTGTCAGCAGGGTTGGCCTCTTGGGCGTGGGCGCCGGAGGGGAAAATCATCAATAGACAGGCCATCAAGACGATGATGGCTCCGACGGAGAAAATCCTGATCTGAGTGTCAGACCAGGTACTGAATGGCGCGCTTTGTGTGCGCATGGCAAAGCTCCTTTGTGGTTAGTCTTGCTGAAAGAAAATAGGTTGGTAAGGGACACTAACTAACTGTAATTATACTATAGGTTGTCTAATTTGTCAATCACCTGAACCAGCGTTCCAGGGTTTATTGGTATACCGTGCAGGGTTACTGTTCTCGTGCCGT
>PCSU01000070.1 GCA_002771355.1 candidate division WWE3 bacterium CG22_combo_CG10-13_8_21_14_all_39_12
CGAATCGATCTCACCGATCACGAGTTTCCCACTTTCGTTTATGTAGTAGTTAGAAGATTGAAATTGATATTGCCGGTGGGATTGATGGTTACTGATCCAGAACCGGAGATTGTTTGCGGACCGACAAACGAAAGATCACCGTTCACTGATATGTTTCCTTGCGTTACGGCAAACCCATTATTAAACGTGGCTTCACCTTTGACCAACATCTCCCCAAGCACCCCCATCCCCCTAATCGAAATCGCATTGAAACTCGCATCACCTTTTGAGTACATGTTGCCATTAGACTGAAGATAAAACAGCTCAGTTCCATTTGATTGCGCAACTAAAAAATCTGCATTCCCGTAATTTTCTAGGCGTAGTGTGGCGTAGGTGGTGTTTGACAATATTGATGCCAATGCTTCGGTCGACACATAGGTAGACCCTACGGAAACCGGTTCGATTGTTGGTGTGGGTTCAGGTGTTGGGGTTGGCGTCGGTTCATTGGTGGGAGATGTTGAATTAATAGTAGGCACAACAGTTGCCGTTGGGACAATTGCAATCTGAGCGTTTCCATCATCATTTATCGACAGTAAATATCCTCCACCACCAACCAAAAGTAGGACTCCAATTATGATAACGGCCCGCATATATTACTAAATGTACCGTATTGGGACATCAAATACAACGGGATTTATACAGGAGACGGGCAAATACGAAAACGGCGGGCTGGGTGTGCCCAGCCCCTACGAATACAAAACGAACATACACATGCGTGGGCTATTTCTGCTGCATTTTGCGGACGAGGTTTAAACGTGAGAGCTCACGCTGTAGTGATGCTTCAACCTGCGCCATATCAACATCAAGAAGATTCTCTTCTAACAGTTTTTCTGCACTTCGTTTAGCTTCTTCAATTTTAGCCTCATCTAGTTCATCTGCGTGTTCAGCAAGGTTAGCCAAAATTTCAACTCGATTATCTACAACCTGTAAAATGCCGCCATCAACGAACAACACATACGGTTTTTCCTCACCTTTAATTACAATTAACACCTCACCCATTCCAAGTGGTGCCATAAGTGGAACGTGGTTAGGTAAAATGGTAACTACCCCTTCAGCGGTAGGGATTGAAATCTGCTTAACGTTTTCATTATCAAAAACAGTGCGCTCAACAGTGGTAATGGTTGTGTGTAACATTTTATTGATTCGTAACTAGTAATCAGTAACTGGTAATTAGTAATAACACACAAACACGATATCTGAACCTCTTACCTATTCCTCCCAGTTACTAGTTACTTTTCCCTTATTACTAAACCTACTCCTCAACTTCCTCAATCCCACCCTTCATGTAAAAACTATCTTCACTAATATGATCCAGTTCACCTTTTAAGATCATATCAAAGCCTTTGATCGTATCTTCACGTTTTACATATTTACCGGCTTGACCTGTAAACTGTTCAGCTACAAACATTGGTTGGCTCAAGAATTTTTGAATTTTGCGTGCGCGTGACACTGCAAGTTTATCTTCATCAGAAAGCTCATCAACACCCAAAATTGCAATAATGTCTTGAAGGTCACTATATCGCTGTAACACTTCTTGAACTCCACGTGCAACACGGTAATGATCTTGACCAACAATTTGAGGATCAAGCCCACGAGAACTTGATGCCAATGGGTCTACCGCTGGGTAAATACCTTGCTCAGAGATTGCACGTGAAAGCGTAATGGTTGAATCTAAATGTGAAAACGTTGTTGCTGGAGCTGGATCAGTATAGTCATCGGCTGGCACATAAATAGCCTGAAGGGATGTGATTGAACCTTTTGTTGTTGAAGTAATTCTCTCCTGTAAATCACCCATCTCTTTTGCAAGTGTTGGCTGATACCCAACTGCTGAAGGAACACGTCCCAAAAGTGCTGAAACTTCTGCACCAGCTTGCGTAAACCTGAAAATGTTGTCAATAAACAGTAACACGTCGCGACCTTCGTCTCTAAAATGTTCAGCCATCGTAAGTCCCGTAAGGGCAACGCGCATACGAACTCCAGGTGGCTCATTCATCTGACCAAATACTAAAGCTGTTGACTTAATAACACCTGACTGCGTCGTTTCACCAATAAGATCATTACCTTCCCTAGTTCGTTCACCCACACCAGCAAAAACCGAATAACCAGAATGAAATTCAGCAATACTACGGATTAATTCTTGAATAACAACTGTTTTTCCTACTCCAGCACCACCAAAGATACCAATTTTTCCACCTTGAATAAACGGTGCCACTAAGTCCACAACCTTCATACCTGTCTCAAAAATCTGAGGTTTAACTTCCTGGTCAGTTAATTTAGGAGCTGGTTGGTGAATTGCACGTTTAACCTTTGTTTGAACAGGTCCTTTATTATCAACAGGCTCACCCAAAACATTCATAACACGACCTAATACTTCCTCACCTACAGGAACCATGATTGCATCACCTGAATCAGTAACTTCCATACCACGGACTAACCCTTCTGTTGCACCTAGCGCAACACACCTAACAACACCCTTACCTCGTTGCTGCTCAACCTCAAGAGTAAGGCCAGTCGCCGTTACCATTAGTGCGTTATAAATCCCCGGGACATTCTTAGAGTCAAAACGTACATCGACTACGTTTCCAAGAACCTGGATTATTTTCCCTACTAAATTGTTTGTTATTTCGTTATTCATGTGTCTTTTTAATTCTAAGCCGACGCAGCAACTATTTCCGAAATCTCTTGCGTAATCTGCGCTTGCCTTGATTTATTAAAAGTAATTTTTAGCGACTCATTCAAATCTTTTGCATTATCCGTGGCACTCTTCATAGCAATCATACGAGCACTGTATTCTGATGCAACTGTTTCTAATCTAGCCTGATACATTTGTGTTTCCAAATATCGTGGAATTAATGCATCTAAAATTGCATGTGCATTAGGTTCAAACACAAACTCCGTCGATACTTTTGCTTCACTACCGTCTTCATATTTGTCATCAAACTGTGAAAACATCGCCATATCAAAAGGCAATAGCACTCGACTTACTGGAACATAGGTCACCGGGTTAATGAAGTCAGAATATATCACCATTACTGAACCAACCTGTTTTGAAACATACATCTCTTCAACAAGTTTTGTTACTGGACGAATATCTGCAGTTGATGGCTTCTCAGACATACCCGAAAAATCAGCAATAACTTCTACCCCACTTGATGCTAATTGTTCACCAATCTTTTTGCCAATTGAAACAACTTGTATAGTCTTTCCTTTTGCAATAAGACCTTTCATAACTGTTCTAACATGTCGAAGCATGTTTCCTGGCAAACCTCCTGCCAAACCTCGCTGTGTTGAAAATACAACTAACAATACAACATTGCTATCACTATACGAAGTATCAAACATGGGGTGGAATGAAGCAGTATTCCCAACTCCAACTGTTAATAATAATTCTTTGACTTTTTCAGTATAAGCCTTCCCTTGAGAGGCACGATCTTGTGCTTTTCTCATCCGAGATGCTGCAACCATTTGCATAGCATGAGTCACTTTTTCAATGTTCTTAACCGACGTTATTCTTCTTTTTATTTCTCTTAATTTAGACATCTTTACAAATTATTCTAACTTCTACTCTCCCTTTTTCTCTAAAGAAATTCTGGGGTTCCTGTATATGTTGTAAAGAAATCATCTAAAGAATCCTTTGGATCTTCATTCTTTGACGTTTGCATATAAAGAACAAACTTGTCCTTAAAGTCTGCAATACCTTCCATGGATATTTCATCTAAATACCCCACATTAATAGCCATAATAAGTGCGATTTGCGTATGGATTGGCAATGGACCGTATTGTTTTTGTTTTAAGATTTCTCGAATCCGTCGACCACGTTCAATGCGTGCTCTTGTTCTCTCATCCAAGTCCGAACTTCCAAACTGCGCAAAAGCCTCAAGTTCTTTAAATTGAGCTAACTCCAATCGCATCTGGCCTGACACCTTTTTCATAGGTTTTGTCTGGGCTGCACCACCAACACGAGAAACAGAGTTACCTGCATCAATAGCTGGTCTAAACC
Organism: candidate division WWE3 bacterium CG22_combo_CG10-13_8_21_14_all_39_12; assembly: GCA_002771355.1. GTDB lineage: Bacteria > Patescibacteriota > 4484-211 > 4484-211. The sequence continues at coordinate 4,040 of PCSU01000070.1, forward strand.
CAGAATTGAACATATCGTTCTCCAAATAAATTTGTCCATCAGTAATTGAAATAATGTTTGTTGGAATATATGCACTCACATCGCCAAACTGTGTTTCAACAATTGGAAGAGAAGTTATCGATCCGCCTCCATTTTCTTCATTCAGTCTGCACGACCGCTCCAAAAGCCTTGAGTGAAGATAAAAAATATCACCTGGGTATGCCTCTCGACCTGGGGGACGTCGAAGCACTAACGATATCTGTCTATATGCCCATGCATGTTTAGTTAAATCGTCATAAACAATAAGCACATCTTTTCCTTGGCCTAAAAAGTATTCGCCAATAGCTGTTGCGCTGTACGGCGCCAAGTACTGCATTGCAACAGAATCGGACGCGCCTGCATTTACAACAATTGTGTAATCCATGGCATCGTTCTCACGTAAAATTTCAGTTATCTGAGCTACTCTTGATTGCTTTTGACCAATGGCAACATAAATACAAATCACTTTAGGATCTGTGTGCTTTTGATTAATAATCGCATCAACTGCAATTGCTGTTTTACCAATACTTCGATCACCAATTATAAGTTCTCGTTGACCACGACCAATTGGAATCATCGCATCAATAGCCAGAATTCCAGTTTGTAATGGTTCTGATACAGATTGGCGACTCATAACACCTGGAGCAATCTTTTCAACAGGCATTGCTTTTGTTTCTTTTGAGAACGCAACCCCACCATCGATTGGCTCACCGACAGCATCTACCGTGCGACCAATAACATCATCCGATACGTGAACAGCCATAACCTCATTAGTTCTTTCAAAAACATCACCTTCAACAATTACTGAAAAATCTCCCAATACTACAGCACCAACAGTATCTTCTGCTAAGTTAAGAACCATTGCACTCACTCCTTTCCCAGTACAAACTAATCGTTCAGCCATTTGAACATCTGAACAACCGTCTAAAATAACAACACCGTCTTCAACACTTAACACTGTCCCAATATTTGAAATCTCAGGAGTTTTCCAGTTTGATACGGTATCGGTAATATTTTTTAGTAAATCTTTATCCATAATGTATTTTCAATTACATAGCCTCTGCTAATCTTTTTCGAGTTGAATCTTCGTAAACATAATCTTCGAATACAACTTTTATTCCTCCAATTAAATCCTTATCTTCAACAAAATCTACCGAATGTGCTCTTGGAAATGACTTTTTTGTTGATTCTTCCATTTTCTTTTTAGCATCTTCACTTAACTCACCCGCAAAGTATACCGTTGCAATACGTGTACCCAACTCATGAGTTAACTTTTCAAGCACCAATTCAGCAATCTCACGATTCCCCTCTGACAATAACTGCTCCACTATGTGTTCGCTGGTATTTTTTGCATCACTTGGCATCGTTAACGAAATTATCTACAGCAGACGAAGTAATTTTTTCTCTTTGATCATCAGAAATCGTTTGCTCCAAAACACGCTGGGCAACTTCAACAGCTACCTTTGCGACCTCATCTTTTACAGAATCCTTTAACTGTTCTCGTTCCCTCGCAATATCGGCTTTAGCCTTAAGGAGTAAATCATCAGCACGTTTTTTAGCGTCAGCTTTGACGGACTCGCCAATCTTCTCACTCATTGTGCGAGCATCCTCAAGAATTTTTTGTGACTCAATCTTAGTTTCGGTAAGCATTGCTTCTCGATCAGTTTCAAGATTTTTCACCTTTACCTCTAGTTCTTTTTGAACCTTCTCAGTATGTTCAATTTGTTCTTTGCGCTTAGCTAACATTCCAAGAACAGGCTTGTATAAAAACCTGTTAAGGACATAAAGTAATATAGCGAAATTAATCGCCTGAAGTACGATAAGTTGTGCATCTATACCTAACTTTTCCATAATTTAGTTACAGTACAAAAATAATAATAAGCGATACTACCAATGCGTAGATTGCTAACGCTTCAGCAAATGCAATTGCCAAAATAAGGTTAGTACGAATATTGTTTGTTGCTTCTGGGTTGCGACCAATCGCTTCCATTGCTCCCTTTGCAAGTAATCCAATACCAATACCAGGACCCACGGCCCCAAGACCGATTGATATTGCTGCTGCTAGTGCTTTCATTGATTCAAGTTCCATATATGCACACCTCCTTATAAAAACCTTCAGTTACCATAGTATCCTCTACTGTCAAAGAATCCAACAATATACCCCTGTTACGCATGTTCATGGGATTCTACAGCAATACTCATAAATACTAATGTTAGAACAGCAAACACTGTTGCCTGAATAAATCCTACAAAAAGCTCTAAACCCAAAAATGGAATAGGTAACACCAACGGAATTAATGACCCCATAACAACAAGCAAAACCTCTCCTGCAAAAATATTACCGAACAACCTGAATGCAAATGAAAGAATTCCCGAAAACACCCCAACGAATTCCAAAATCCCCACAAAAGAATTCATACCATCAGCATTAAAGTACTTAGACAGGTGTTTTTTAACCCCTAAAAACTTAAATCCGTAATACTGAGTCACTCCGACAGAGATAAGCGCAAGTGCGATAGTGGTGTTCAAATCTGTTGTTGCAGCCCTAAATAGTGGAACAACCGCATGTTCCCCATTCTCAATGACTTCAACCCCAAAACCAGCTATTCCTGGAAGCAATCCAAACCAATTCGCAATAATGATAAACAGAAAAAATGTCATGATAAGTGGAAAAAACACGGGAGCGTTTTTTCCTGCAATGCTTTCGGTAAGATCGTAAAAGAAGGCGATTACTTGCTCAACAAATGTGGTAAACATCGTAGGCTTTTCGGACTGAAACGCACGGTGGGCTAAAAAGGCAAAAATAGAAAGAAGAATAGTAACAATAACAGCCGTTACTAAAGCATTAGTCACCGCAATGGGTCCAAGATGAAAAAGTGTTTCTGCAGCTATCGATATATGATGTTCCATAGATTAGTTTTCGGCTTCATAATAACACGCTTAAACAAATATACAACCATGACACCAATTGTTAAAAACAAGGCTACAGTAGGACAAGAAGCATTTGAGATTCTCCGTTTATGCAATTATCCGCGTCCCAGTCAGCATCGATTAGCTTTTGCTCTTCGGACGGAGGAATAGTATTTGCATTAGCAGCATCTCCTTGAATACCTACATATACACCAAAATCAACTAAGCACCCGTATCTGTCATATGGACCCGCTCCCCCATACGGCGTATCAGGATATGACTCGAGATATGGCCCCCTCCCCATGTTGACAATATGTCAAGTACCCCAAAATTTAGACACCTTGTCTCTGTCTAAATACGACGGGTGGAACCCGAAGAGCTGAATGTATACGTT
>PCSU01000052.1 GCA_002771355.1 candidate division WWE3 bacterium CG22_combo_CG10-13_8_21_14_all_39_12
ACCGAATACTCATGAGTAGCGGAGCAAAAGAAGCCCCGTAGAAGTCTAGATTGTACCCAAACTAGCGCACTGCGGGGAGTACGTCACTATTTCTCAAAACCATGAGAAAACTATTTTCTTGCTACAAAAGTAAATGTGCGCTAAAATGCGTATCTAATCGTTACTGTTACACCAGTAACAGGTAGTACATTTACACTTTATGTTCCATAACCCAAAGGAGCACTTTGCATGGAAACTGCACAAGTAAGACAAGAATTGTTGAGAAGAGACCTCAAAAGACAGATTCACAGATTGGTCATACAGAACCTTGAAGAAGAGCTTGTTGTAGCCTTGAAAGCTGATGACAAAGACAGAATCATTGTTCTCGAGAAGCTCCTCCATGAACAAAAGGTTTATGCCCTTAAGGACCAACTGACCGCCGAATTGGCAGACTGCAAATGCAGTCTTGCTAGAATTCGATCCCAACTTCTAGACGTTCAAGAAACTGCTGGTGAAGGCGATGTTGAAAATCGGGGATCTCAAAGCGCAGAAGGCGACAGCTTGCGTGGTTCCTATGCTACACTCAAAATTCGCCAAGACAGTATCCAGTCAAAATTGGATCAGCTCGAAAATCACCCCGAACTGGCCTTCACTTGCATAATTTGTGGCGCAGATATTTCTGAACGCGTTAATAAAGCACGACCAGACTCTGAGAGGTGTACAAAGTGCAAATCCAACGGCAATGGTAACGGTAGAAAACGTAACGGCAAATAAAGCATGCTTTATTTAAGCAATCGGCATGGAGGTGAATATGTCTGATCACGGTTGGATTGCATATATGGAACGCAAAACCCGCTGGCGTCTTTTTGGATGGCCAGATGAGTATGCGCGTATTTGTTGCCTATCCCTCGAACATCCAACTCAACTTGTGCATAAACTTTCTACAAATCATGTTGAGGAAAGATTCCGGTACGAATGGATAGAACTTGTTGATCCTACAGGTAAAACATACCCACGGTTTCCCAAAACTCTCACCAGTGCAACAATCGTTGAAGTCGGACAAGACCAACCATATGATGTTGTGATTGGGTATAGAATTGATAAACCCGATCCACGAACCATAGCAGTAGGTTGTGTTGCATGCGTTGTCGACTTCTTCAGCAATACAAAAAATACTCTTCACGTTTCCATCTGGACAACTGATCAATTCCCATGGATTACCATACCAACACAGAACTCACACTACTAAGGAGTTTGCTTTGAGTAATCAAGAGTCAAAAACAAAAGGGGTGATTGTTAATCTTGGGATCACACCCAAACGTACACCACATGGATTTCGTGTATTTGCACAATGTGGTTCAACCACACGTAGTTTGTGCGGACATGACGTAACTCACATCCCATTCCTTGTCGACCTTGTCATTACTAGAATCACCGATGCCATAGAAAAAAATGGGTGGGTGCTTAAAGGCATTCATATCCGCACTCGCAAAATGTCGATGCTTCCACAAAGCCCAGTTTTTGTAAAAGGACGCAAACACTACGTTCGCTTTAGCCCTTCAAAGATTGGTGAATTGAAGCGTAGTTTGGTAGGAGGATAAGGCTAAAACGGCTTTAAGCTGTTTTAAAGCCTTGCATAATTAAAGCCGGTAACGTCCATAGGACGTTACCGGCTTTTTGTTAATCACAACCTACCTCAAAACACCTGAATCAATAAGTAGCTTCATTCGAATCAGTGCTACTTTTGCCGAGATGTCTTCGGGTGGAAACCCTAATCCAAACAAAAGATCTGCAATTGCATCTATACCAACCGTTGCAACTAAAAGATCTAAGCTTGCAGGATTTCCATCCAATGCATTACTGAACGCCTCTCGAATAGGGTAGGTCCTACGCGAAACTTGATACCCCATGTTAATAACGACCAATCCCGCAGCCACATGTACCTCGTACACCTGGAATGAGTTACCAAGCTCAGCAAATTCAATTGAAACTGATCGTTTCGCATCACCACCTCTTACTGAAGCCTTTTCTGGGGCGTCTGCACCGATGTTAAGCAAAAAGACCTTTTCTACTCCAGGCTGCCGATCGGTTAACTGAAATGATCGTGCAGATGTGCTATTGCCCTTTACCGTCATCCCTTCGGGAGGAATAACCCGCATGGTGTATAAAACGCGCTCACCGTCGGTATCCATCTGGGGAAGACGACCAAAGCTTACATATCCGTTTGCATTTGTCAATTCTTCCCTATACAACTTGCGCTTCACGATCAGTTGGACTTTTACACCTTCAACTCCGCGAGTGAACTCATCGTAAACTACAGCACAGGTAGATGTTTGCTTACCCAAAGAGACATCATTGCTTCGATGCCGCTTGCTGCCAAGTCCCTTTATAGGCACTTGGTCACCACTTCCATCTACAATGGCGCCTGTTGTGTGGGGAAGAAATTCACTCATCCCACCTGTGCCAAGAAGATCTGTTACACGATCCGATATACGTTGCATCAGTATTCGTGCCTTTTCGTCTTGGCTTGCAACCGCATCTTTCATGGCCTGTTCAATCATTGGATACACGTACTTTTTCACGTGTTCAATCCACGCCCTAACACCAGGCGTATCAGGATCGGGGAGTTTATCCGCAGTTCTTAGGCCAAAATGGCTCAGTGGAGCTTTGTGTGGAGTCGTTATATCTCCGGTAATAACTCCAGCACCCGGGAGACGATCAAATCCCGTAAACTCTCCCAGCACGCAAAGTCCCGCACCTTCACGTACCAACCACGCAGGGGGAACCGATGTACCAGAAGGCGCATAATATAACTCCACATCGTATGGGTACAACTCACCGTCAATCTTCACATAATACCGTTTGACGGTGGTCTCAGAATAAAGCGGAATTCCACGATACGCTGGACGTTGAACTTTAAAGGTTCTCTCCGTCTTTCCCAACCGATCGATGATCAATAGCTCAATATCTTGCTGAGCAAACCGACCAAACCGATCATTAAGGTAAGACAGAACCCTCTTTGGAGAGATAACACTAGATCCTTTTATTGTCGAAGGATCGATATCATCAATAACAACCATTACACCGTGGGGGAGGGGTTTACCCCATGGGTCACACAGTTGCCTCGTAGACGGACCAATTGTATAGGACATTTGATTCGACTCAAGATCCTCAACCGTTGGGAGCGATACGCAAAACGTTTCCGCCATCCCATCTTTTCCAAGAGGAAGCCCCGCACTTTGGGCTAATTTTGGAAATGGGCGAATAGTATAACTAACCCTTTTACCAATAACCCATCCTGCTGCAGCACCCAACCCTTGTACACCAATTTGCCCATCGGGAAGTAGCAATGCTTTGGTAAACATTCGTTCAACCGAATGTCTTGAGTACGAGTGTGGTGGAATAAGACGATTAAGATCTTGTTGTAAAATGGTTCCTTCGCCCGCCAAGTAATCCTTTACAATATCAGCATGACCAAGTTCCATATGAGGAACCATGCCAAGACCTGTGTCTATAACACGTATCCTGCCTTTGCCTTTAACCACTTCATAGACAATCCAGATTTTCGCGGTGCCACCGCCACTAAATTGCTCTCTTAATGCAAGAATAGCATCGATAGCATTCTCTGGTGCTTGTGACAGCGCCCCTTTTTTATCAAGCCCACTAACAGCTTGCAAAAGTAACGGACCGCTTGCTACCCTTATGTGACTATTTGTTTGTTGAATGTGTGCATTAGACATCAATATCAATCCTCCTAACACTCGGTTGCTTCCCGGCGATCAAATCTTCAAGTCGCCTCACGAGTAACCTTAATTCATCTATATTACTCATCAAACGATCCCTGGCGGTGTGCCACTCTACTGGATCACTCAACCGATCACTCAAGGTGCGAATCAGAACAAGCGTAGTAAGATCATCTGGTCCTGTAACCTCCCACTCATCAAGTGCTGGAAGGGAATCAACATCAAGCCTATCGGGATACACCGGTTCGGGCAATAAAACAACTCCTTCATTAGCATCTGATAGATGATTGGCAACCTGTTTCGCAAACCACTCAACAAACGCTTGCACTTCAGTAACAGGAAATCCCTGATCACCAGGGTTTGCAGTTTGTTGATCTTTCGGGAAGTCTGCAGACGTGTGTTTGTTTACATATGCCTGAGCAGCAACCGGCCCAACAATACCGGCAACAAGGTTTCGCATGGCATCATCAACCACAAACGTTTCATCTTTTACTATCGAAAGAACTGCTTCCTCAAACTCTTCTGCAGACATTGGATCAAATTCTGGAATTGTACGTGGATCTGCCATATTAATTCCAAGCCGAAGCATAACTCGCACGTAGTTTACTCGATTCGTGAGCTTTGCGCCACTTCTTCTTGCAATGTTTCCCCACGCGCCTTCTGATATACCACACAAACGTGCAAGGTCGTTGCCTGATGGCTTCTTTACACCCTTTTGCTGATACGTTACTTTGTACGTCTCAATTGCATCAGCCAAAGCCGATACCCATTCTCTCAATTCTTGCGACGAATTTGCCACTGTACTACCTCTCTTTCTTCAAATTGGAAATGTTCTTAAATAAACACGAAATGTGCTCCCATTTTCTATCACAAACTATAGGATTCGTCAAGAAGAAACTATTATTTTTTAGCTTCACAGAGCCAATTCATGAAACTAAGTCCATAAAACAAGGATGCTTTATAGTATAATTGCACAAGCACCTGAACAATTTGTTCACAAGAGTCAAGATCATCTTAAGCTAAGGAGGCTTTTTATGGTTACGAAAAGGAAGAAAGGAGCACGGCCACCGAGACAACAACTCGCATTTGATTTTGTTTTACCTGTTCTTGAAAATACAGACGCACATGCTGGCAACAACAAAGCAGGTGAAATTGCTGAAGCAAAAAGACAGTTTGAGCGTCAAGCAGGAAGTATTGTTATCTGGAGTTGTGGGGACGAACTTTTTAAGCACCTTGGATTAACAGTGTCTGAAATTTCGAAACTCGCAGATGACTTCAGATTTCTGATGCTACGACTTCCTGCCCGAAAACAGAAACTCTTAGCAGGGAGAGGTAGCCTCACCATCACCGATTGCACAGGATCTATTAAAGCGAAAAATGTGCGGTTGGCTCTGCTGAGACACCCCGAAAAGGCCCTACAATGTTGCATCAAGCACATTGATTGGGATGGGCACGTAACCATTCTTCATCAATGTTCTGCTCATCAGCACAACCCCGCGGTGGATGACCTTTCACGCCTTCCCATAGGACACAAATGTGGGAAGATTACTGTTATGGGTTATTCACCAAAACCCGTAGGTCCGATTAACCCACAGGTTGAACGTGGTGAGTATCGCTACTCCACATCATATGAGGATCTAGCGACCTTGCTTCAAACAAAACCATGGGGGGTACAGTTTACGTTTGGTATGAGGTGTACCTGCGTGTACACACTTCATCCAGACAAAACTGCACCAGGAGGAGGCGTTGCATTTCGATCCATACATGATGACCTCTGTCACTTCTGCAATGGAAGAGGCCGAAGTTACGATTGATGAATCCCAATTCAACCCCATGGCTTATGTCATGGGGTTGATCATTCTTATTCAACCACCAACAAGGAGACTGTGTATGCGTTTTAACCCACAAACAACTGGTGATGTTCTTCAATGGGTAAAGTGGCTGAGGGAAGAATCATCCTCCCACAACCTAATAGATCAAGAAATTCTGTGGCAACAGCTGTGTCACAATGCGTTCATGAAACTTCACCGCGGTGATCTTTATACGCTTGCACAAGAAATAGCCGGTGAAGTAAACGGCAACCCGGAAGCTCACAACAGCCGAGTACTGTTGTTTTATGCACTGTGCCATTTGCTGCACTCACCAGATGGTGCGCTGTACCGCCCTCGCGTAGTCTTGGATAGCATGGGTCTTGAAATACCCAACCTCTGGACACTGAGAAAAACAATGCTTGATATTGTTTACTTCTGTGGCCAACAACCTGGCAATGAGAGTTTCATCTCTGACGTAACCAAGAAAGCGCCTATCTGGAATGCAGAATTTGAACAAACGTGCAGGGAACACTCTACGCCAGCTGAGATCAAAGAGATTGCCCAAAAGCTTCGATTTGGTCTCACCGTTTACCTACGAATGTCAGGAATTCGGCTGGCGACATTGCTTGCCACAGGCCAAGATGAGAACCAAAAACAAGTCTCAGCTGTATGGTGGCACCGTCTGATGATTGCCCTGGAACGAACAGTTGATAATGAAGCTCCGTCCGAATTTGATGCTACCGTCTTTGCATCAACGTCAGAAGGGGTGTTTGATACCGCAACGGACGTTATTAAAGCAGTTTACGTAATACAACTGCTTTTTAAAGACTAACCCTACAACAACCCGTGAACATACGTACAAGACTGAGCCCTGTTAACCATACAGGGCTCTTTTATTATCTATCCCCAATAGGAAACAACTGTCTACGTGGTAATGAAGCCATAACCCGGTATAATGAACATTGCATGAAAAAATTCAAACTAAAAGCAGACTTTAAACCTACCGGAGACCAACCTCAAGCTATTGATTACTTAGTCAACGGCGTTAACGCAAAAATGCCACACCAAACTCTTCTTGGAGTAACAGGTTCTGGTAAAACATTTGCCATGGCTAACGTAATTGCAAAAACGAATAAACCAACACTCGTAATTTCTCACAACAAAACCCTGGCTGCACAGCTGTATCAAGAATACAAAGAATTCTTTCCTGATAACGCCGTAGAATATTTTGTAAGTTACTATGATTACTACCAACCGGAAGCCTATATTTCATCCACCGATACCTACATTGAAAAGGATGCAGCAATAAACGAAGATATTGATAAACTAAGGCTTTCAACTACAAACGCCTTGTTGTCTCGAAAAGACGTTATTGTAGTTGCAAGTGTCAGTGCTATTTATAACCTTGGGTCACCGATTGAGTACCAAAACGCAAATATTCGATTAAAAGAAGGTATGCCCATTCGTCAAAACGATGTATTTACTAGGTTGATTCAGCTTTTTTATGATCGATCAGACTATGAGTTTAAACGCGGTACCTTTAGGGTAAGTGGCGAGCATATTGATATTTTTCCGGCTTATTTAGATTACGCTGTTCGTCTTGAATTGACAGGGGATGTATTGTCAAAAATTACATTCATTGATCCCATTACCGGTAGGGGACTATCGCAAGAAAATCTCTTAAAAAAGAAGGAAGGCAGTTTTTATAAAGACTACACCCAAGATGAAATAGATAGCATTACCCTCATGAGAGCGCATGGTGAATTTACCTTATTCCCGGCCAAACACTATGTAACTCCTGAGGATAATCGAGAGGAAGCAATCGAACAAATTAAAC